>NZ_CP090958.1:1868549-2179973 GCF_025787225.1 Saxibacter everestensis | reverse complement strand
GCGCTACCGCCGGACTTCCGCGCCGCTGTGGTTTTGTGCGATGTTGAGGGTATGACGTATGACGAAGTCGCGGAAACGCTCGGCGTCAAACTTGGCACCGTGCGCTCCCGCATCCACCGGGGCCGGGCACTGCTGCGTGAGTCCCTGGCCGATCGCGCACCCACATCGTCGCCGTACTTCGGACTCAAGGCTGCCGGACAAGCAACGTGACACATCTGAGTCAGGCCACGCTTACAGCTGTCGCCGACGGGGAACTGCCTGCCGGCTCACAGCAGCGCGTGGAAAAGCACCTCTATACCTGTTCGCGCTGCCAGCACGAACTCGTGCTGCTGCGTAATGTGCGTTCACGGTTACGGCTGTTGGAACCCCCGACGCCGCCGGGCGATCTGGCGCACCGGCTGATGTCGCTTGCCGCGGCGATGGGCCCGCTTGACGAGCACAGCCCGCTGCTCGGTTCCTCGATACCACTTGGTTCCGGATCGGCACGTCTGGGGCAGTATCCCGAGAGTCCAACTACGCCCGGCGAACAAAGCTTGTAAGCTTCTATTCGTGTTTGGAATCAACGGCGGGGAGATGATCGTCCTCATAGTGATCGCCCTGGTCGTTATCGGGCCGCATCGCCTCCCGGAGTACGCGGAGAAGCTGAAGAACCTGGTCCGCCAACTCAAACGGATGGCTGAGGGCGCGAAGGCTCAGGTCAAAGAGGATCTAGGCGAAGACTTCGATGACGTCGACTGGAAGAAGCTGGATCCGCGGCAGTACGACCCTCGCCGGATCGTTCGTGAGGCACTGCAGGAAGAAACCGACTCACTGAAAACAGCCCTGGATTCTGACGACTCGGCCAAGCCGACGAACAAGTCCGCCGCAACGGGCTCAACCGCCGCCGGCGCCACGGGATCAGCTGCCGCGAGCGCAGCGGGATCAGCTGCCGCGAGCACTGCTCCCGGGGCCGCCACCAGTGGGTCCGGGAGCGCCTCGACCGATGCCGCAGCCGAGAAGGCCCCGACCAGGCTCACCGCACCGCAGCGAGCCGCTGAGCAGGCCAGCCGACGCGAGGCCGGGCAGCCAGCGCCGTTCGACGCAGAGGCGACCTGAGTGCTAGCCAAGTCAGTCGTGGCTTTGTAGCCGAAACTTCAGTTATTTCCGACGTCTCGCTTCCAAACCCACGAGTGAACCCAGCCGCAGACGACAAATCCACGAACGTCAGGCCGGGGTGAGCCCCAGTGAGCGGCCGGCCAGACCGCGGGTACGCCTACCCAGTTGCTTCGCCACCGACCGAAGAGCGACCGCACCAGGCGAGTCCGGCGCGGACAATACAGCTGGCTGGCCCGAATCCGACCCTTCCCGCACAGTCATGTCCAGCGGAATCTGTCCGAGCAGCGGAACCTGGGCGCCGATTGTCCGGGTCAGGTTGACCGATACTGTCTGACCTCCGCCGGCGCCGAACACCTCGACCCGCGAACCGTCCGGCATTTCCATCCAGGACATGTTCTCGATCACGCCGACCAGTTTCTGATGCGTCTGGACTGCCATCGCGCCGGCGCGCTCCGCGACATCCGCCGCGGCGCCCTGTGGTGTGGTGACGACGAGAAGTTCCGCCGCTGGCAACAGCTGCGCAACCGAGATGGCGATGTCGCCGGTACCCGGGGGCAGATCGAGCAGCAGTACATCGAGGTCGCCCCAGAACACGTCCGTGAGGAACTGCTGCAGCGCGCGGTGCAGCATCGGGCCGCGCCAGACAACGGGCTGGTTGCTCGGCACGAACATCCCGATCGAGATAACCTTCACGCCGTGGGCGAGAGTCGGCAGGATCATATCGTCCACCCGGGTCGGCGCGCGCGTGACGCCGAGCATCGATGGGATGGAGAAGCCGTAGATATCGGCATCGATCACGCCGACGCTGAGGCCGTCGGCGGCCATCGATGCAGCGAGGTTGGCGGTCACGGAGGACTTTCCGACTCCGCCCTTTCCCGAGGCGATGGCGAAAACACGCGTGAGCGATCCGGGCTTCGCGAACGGAATCTCCCGTTGGGCACCGCCGCCGCGAAGCTTGGTCTTCAACTCGTCACGCTGCTCGGGCGACATGACGCCCAACGTGACGTTCACCGAACTGACGCCGGCCACCTTGCCGACCGCTTCGGTCACCTCGCGAGTGATCGTATCCTTGAGCGGGCAGCCCGCCACGGTCAGCAGAACGGTTACGGTCACAGCTCCGTCATCGGCGATATCAACGGATTCGACCATTTCCAGTTCGGTTATCGGACGTCGAATCTCCGGATCGTTGACTGTTGCGAGCGCGGTTCGAATGCGCTCAAGGTCTGGCTGCGGCATACCTTCGATCGTATGCGGTCCGCCGTCCACAAGCTAACGCAGGTGCGGCGTCGCCTAACGCGGGTGCGGGTCCCGCCGAACCTGCGGTGGACGCCTAATGGTCCGGTTTAGGCTTCTCGTGTTCGCGGGTGGCTTCGAGCTCTTCGAGCAGTGAACGCAATTCGGAGCGCATGAAGTCGCGGGTCGCTATATCCCGCATTGCGATACGCAGCGAGGCGACCTCACGGGTCAGGAATTCGGTGTCGGCGAGATTCCGTTCCGCGCGCTGCCGGTCGCTTTCGACCGAGACCCTGTCCCGATCGGCACTGCGGTTCTCCGCCAGCAGGATCAGGGGAGCCGCGTAGGACGCCTGCAGGGACAGGATCAGAGTGAGCAGGGTGAAGTTCAGCGCCTTGGGGTCGAACTGCAGTTCCGCCGGAGCCAGCGAGTTCCAGGCAAGCCAGATCGCACAGAACAACGTCATGTAGACCAGGAATGTCGGTGTGCCCATGAACCGGGCAAACCCTTCAGATGCCCGGCCGAAGCTTTCCTGACTGACGCCGATCTTCGGAATCAGCCGTCGTTTGGCGATTCTGGGTGTGTCGAGTCCCTGTGAAGCAGGTTTGCGCTTCTCAGCCATGGCCACCTCCAAAGTCATGCTGATCGTCGTTGGCCCGCCAATCGTCGGGCAACATCTGGTCAAGAACGTCGTCCACCGTGACCACGCCGACCAGATGATCGCCGTCGTCGGTCACCGGAACGGAGACGAGGTCGTACGCCGCGAGCAGGCGGGTGACCGCAGAAATGTGTGCATCGGCAGGCAGCGGCTCGACCTCGGCGTCGATCAGGCCTCCGACGGCCTCGTGCGGCGGATGGCGCAGCATTTCCTGCAGGTGCACCAGGCCGAGGAACTTGCCGGTCGGCGGCTCGAGCGGCGGGCGGCAGATGAACACAGCCGAGGCAAGAGTAGGCGGCAGCTCCTCGCGCCGCACATGCGCCAGCGCCTCGGCAATCGTCGCCTCGGGCGGCAGGATCACCGGCTCCGTGGTCATCAGGCCGCCGGCGGTGTCGTCATCGTAGGCGAGCAGGGTACGGACATCCTTCGCGTCCTCCGGCTCCATCAGGCCGAGTAGCTGTTCCGCCTGTGCGTCAGGCAGGTCGCCGAGCAGGTCGGCTGCGTCGTCCGGATCCATCGCTTCGAGGACGTCGGCCGCGCGTTCCGTCGGCAGCGACGACAAAATCTCAATCTGATCATCGAGTGGAAGCTCTTCCAGCACATCGGCGAGCCGTTCGTTGTCCAGCTCGTCTGCCACCTCGAGCCGGCGCTTGCTTGCCATCGAGTGCAGGGCATCGGCGAGGTCCGCCGCCTTGGTGTCCTGGTACGCCTGGATCAGTTGGGCCGCGCCCTGCTCGGCAGGCTCAAGCGAGCTGTGCTCAACGTCCTGCCAATCAACCTGCAGGGTTTCGCCACGACGGCGCAGCCGGCCAAGCGGTGCTGACTTGCCACCCTTGCGCACGAAGAGCTTGGAGACGAGCCAGTCGCGGTTGCGCTGCTGGGCGATGCCGACGTCCTCGATGGTGGCCGGCTGGCTGTCCTCGATCAGGGTGACCGGGCGGTCCAGCATTTCAGCCAGCACAAGCGTCTCGGCGGTCCGCTGTTCAAATCGGCGCATGTTAACCAGACCGGTCGTGATCACCTGCCCGGCATCCACGCTCATTACCCGGGTCATCGGCACGAATACCTTGCGACGTCCAGGCACCTCTACCACGAGGCCGACTGTGCGCGGGGGTTGGCGCATTGTGGCCCGGAATACGACAACGACATCGCGCACGCGGCCCACCTGATCCCCCAAGGGGTCGAACACTGCGGTGCCGGCCAGGCGCGCTACAAAGACTCGTTTCGATGCGCCACTCACGTTCTTAAGGCTAACCTGTAGGCGGGTCGAAAGTGGCCATTGCCCACATTCCGGGCGGCGCGTGACATGCGAGAATGAGCTATGCAGCCTTCTCAGCTTTTTGGTCGCCGTCAATCCGCCATGGGCATCAGGCCCACGCCGCCAAAGGGCGAGGTGATTGCCAGTTACGAAAACTATCTGGACGCGCAACGAGTGGTCAGCTACCTCGCCGACGAGGACTTCACCGTTGAACACGTGTCGATCGTTGGCATCGACCTCAAGCTGGTGGAGAGTGTGACGGGGAAGATGAGCTATGCCAAGGCAGCTGCCAGCGGAGCTGCCTCAGGGGCATGGTTCGGCCTTCTGATCGGACTGCTGCTGTCGTTGTTCGGCGGCGATTCGCAGGGTATGAACGTCATCCTGGCGGGCCTCCTGTTCGGCGCCGGCTTCGGCATTTTCTTTGGCGTTATCGCTTTTTCGCTGACCCGGCGCTCACGAGACTTCACCTCGACAAGCCAGGTGATGGCGTCGTCCTACCAGGTTGTCTGCGCGACCGATGCCGCCCAGCAGGCCCGCAGCCTGATCGAGCGGATGCCCTCCGCGCAGTAATCTCACCGATCGCGCTGGTTCCTACACCGATCGCGCTGGTTCCTACACCGATCGCGCTGGTTCCTACGCCAACTGCTCCAGCACGGAGGGACAGACATCGCGGTATGCGGCCAGCGGCCTGCCATCGGAACCTACGACGCCTTCCGGCACAGTCGCCGCCAGAATCGCATCGGTGATCGCTAGCATCAGGGCGTCTGCGGCCATGGCACACAGCTGCATGACGGTGAACAGGCGATCCTGATCGCCGTCCGGAAGCAGTTCGTGGCCAGCGGCGATGCCAAACACAGCGTCGCCGTCGACGAGGGTGTGCGACGGCCTGATCGCCCGGGCAAGACCGGCATGCGCTGACGAGGCAAAGCGCTGGGTCTGGGCGGCGCCGAGCCTGGCATTCGTTGCGACGATTGCGATCGTCGTGTTGGACGCCGGCAGCTTCGGGCCGCCTGCCGCGCGGGGGAGCGCGCCTGAACCTTCGCCGATGTCCGCGCCGCCGTGCGGTACTGACAGATCGATCGGGAACCGCTGCCGCCATGCCTTCTGCTCAGCTTCAGTAGGGACACCGACCCGCGGGTCGAAGCCGGCTGAATACAGCCGGCCTTGGGCGTCGGTGACGGCGCCGGCAGGATTGGCCGCTACCAGCGCGCCGACCGTGTAGCGTCCGTCCGGCGTGCTGACCGATGCGGTGCCGAGCCCGCCCTTCAGGGTGCCACGGGCGGCAAATGCTCCCGTCCCGGCGCCCACGGTTCCGCTGGGCAGCGCCCGCAACGTCGAAGTCTGCCCGGCGAAGGCCGAGTCATGGCTCGCCGCGTCCTCGGCGGCTCGCCTGCCGAACTCCGCATCGGGGCGGGCGGAGAAGTCCCCGCCCCGATTCAGGTCGAAAATCGCCGCGGCCGGAGTGATCGGCACGACATGTGACGGATCGCCATCCTGCAGCGCCGGATATCCCTTGCCGGCCGACTCGCAGTACGCCGCCACGCCACCGACCGCTGCGAGTCCATAGGCGCTGCCGCCGGTCAGGGTCAGCGCATCAGCGGTAGGCACCAGAGTATTGGGAGACAGAGCATCAGTTTCGTGCGTTGCCGGGCCGCCGCCGCGGACATCGATTGCCGCGATCGATGTGTCGCACGGCAGCAGCACGGTGGTACCCGTCAGCCATCCCTGGCCGATCCGCTGATAGTTGCCGACCCTGATCCCGGCGACGTCGGTGATCGCACCGAACGGATTGCGCGAAAGCGTCATGCGCGCAGGCCGGAGACCCAGGCCTCCACGTCAGCCAGCGTGCGGGGGATCGCTAGCGAGAGGTTCTCCGCTCCGGAAGAGGTCAGCAGGATGTCGTCCTCGATCCGTACGCCGATGCCCCGAAGCTCCTCCGGAGCCAGCAGATCGTCGGCCTTGAAGTAGAGTCCCGGCTCGATGGTGAACACCATGCCTTCGGTCAGCTTGGCGTCGAGGTACATCTCGCGGCGCGCCTGCGCGCAGTCGTGCACGTCGATGCCGAGGTGATGGCTTGTTCCGTGCACCATCCAGCGGCGGTGGAACTGACCCTCAGGGTCCAGCGACTCCTCGGCAGTGCCGGGAAGCAGGCCCCATTCCTCCAGCCTTGCGGTGATCACCTTCATCGCCGCGGCGTGGACGTCCTTGAA
Source organism: Saxibacter everestensis (assembly GCF_025787225.1). Taxonomy (NCBI): domain Bacteria; kingdom Bacillati; phylum Actinomycetota; class Actinomycetes; order Micrococcales; family Brevibacteriaceae; genus Saxibacter; species Saxibacter everestensis. Next base: position 2,173,519 of record NZ_CP090958.1, on the reverse strand, counting down.
CAGCACGGTCCGGGTTGCGTGCTGGGCAGCGAGTTCGAAGGCGGCGTCTGCCGCCTCGAGAACCGCCTCGTACACCTTGCGCTGCTGCTCGCTGAACGTTCCACTGAGCGGGATGGTGCGCGTGACGTCGGCGGTGTACAGCGAGTCGGCCTCGGCCCCGGCATCGACCAGGATCAGGTCGCTTTCGTCCATTGCGCCGTCATTGCGGATCCAGTGCAGTGTGCAGGCGTGATTGCCGGATGCCGCTATGGTGTCGTAACCGACGCCATAGCCTTCCGTACGGGCGTGTGCCTCGAACGCGCCCTGCACGACCCGTTCGCCACGCCGATGCCGCAGCGCCTCAGGCAGGGCCTTGACGATCTCATCGAATCCCGTTGCTGTGATGGCGACCGCCTCGCGCATCTGCTCGGCCTCGTAGTCATCCTTGATCAAGCGGAGCTCGGACACTTCCTGATTCAGCTCGGCATCCGCGGTGATCTCGGCTTCGAGATCACGACCGGCCGCCGATCGGGCAGCATCGAGCAGACCGTCGTAGAGCAAATCCGCTTCGCGGACAATCAAAACCTGTATGCCTGCGGCGTCCTTGGTGACGGCGTCCTTTGCCTCGTCAAGGTGGCGGGCCGTGATGCCGAACTGGTTCTCGATCTCCTCAAGGCTCGGCCGGACTCCGACCCAAAGTTCCCCGTACCGGGCATCGGCGTAGAACTCCTCGGTGTCCCGCTCGGCGCGTGGCCGGAAGAACAGCACGGCATCGTGGCCGTCGTCGTGCGGCTCCATCACGAGCACAGCATCGGGTTCCTGATCGGCCGAAAAACCGGTGAGGTGCGCAAAAGCAGAATGCGGCCTGAAACGGTAGTCGCTGTCGTTGGACCGCACCTTCAGCGGGCCCGCCGGGATGACGAGGCGCGCGCCGGGGAACTTCGCCGACAGCGCCGCCCGGCGCTCGGCGGCGAACGGCGCGACCGGTAGCTGCCGCGGATCTGCCGCGGGGCGTTCGGCCCATCCTTTCGCGATGAACTCCCGAAATGCCCTGGACGTCGGCCGATGTGATCGGTTGGCGCCGCGGTCTTCTGCTTCCTGCTTTACATGAGTTTCGTCGATCATGGAGACATCGTCTCACTTTCTGCGTAGTTGACGCCGCGAGGTCGCCAGTTACCTATAACGGTGGCGTGCGGGGCGGGGGAGTGCGGCGCGAGCCGGTGGCCTCGAACGCTGACGCCAGGACCAGAAGCGCGGTGTCGTCGTACGCTCGGCCGGCGAAGGTCAGCCCGACCGGCATCCCGATGTCTGCCATCGTGCCCATCGGCACCGTGACGGTGGGGATGCCGAGGTGGCGAGGAACCAGATTGCCGTTGGCCACCCAGACACCGTTGCGCCAGCCGAGGTCGGCGGAGTCAACATTGACGTCCATGTCAGCAGGGCCGACGTCGGCGACCGCGGGGAAGATGACAGCGTCGAGGCCGAGGGCGTCCATCCACGCTTCGAGGTCGACCCGTCGAGTCTCCTCGAGGCCGCGGATGCCGGCTTCAAGGTGCGGGATGTCGGTGAGGGCGGCCGTGCCGTGCTCACGGATGAACGCCGGATACAGGCCGATGTCGTCGTCGAAGCCGTCGTACCGGTCGGGGAGGGCGTTCTCGGGATGCGGGAAGATCAGCGCTCCGTCAACATCGGCAAGCCGGTGCAGGGCCGGATCCCCGTTGGCTTCGAGGAAGTCGTTCCAGGCCCAGGCGCCGAGGTCAACGATTTCGTGCCGCAGGTACTCCGGGCTGACCAGGCCCCTGGTGGCAATAGTGGGTGCTCCGGGGCGATCTCCTTCGTAGTTCGTCACCACTGGGAAGTCGACCGTCACGACCTCGGCGCCGGCAGCCTCGAGGTCGTGGCGCGCAGCCTGCCACAGGTCGAGGATCGAGGCGCGGGTCTCGATTCGCTGCCCGGTCGGGCCGCCGATCCCCGGGTGCTCGGTGGTGCCGGCCGCGGAGTCGGAATTCAGGTACATCCGTGGCACGCCGAAGCGCTTGCCGGCCAGGGACGAACGGGCGGCTGTGGTGTCCGCCGGGGCGAGTGCGGGGTAAGAGTCCGGCCGTACCGACGAGGCCTTCGGGATCTGGACCCACGGCTGAACCCGCCAGAAGTCGCCGCGGGTCTCGGCGTCATCAGCGACAATGACATCGAGTAGCTCCAGCAGGTCGGCCATGCTGCGGGTGTGCGGAGCGACGACGTCCATCGTTGGCACGAGTGGCCAGTTGCCGCGAACCGAAATTACGCCGCGCGAGGGCGTGTAGGCACAGAGTGCGTTGTTGGAGGCAGGCGCGCGACCGGACGACCAGGTCTCCTCGCCGAGGCCGAAGGCGGCGAAACTTGCTGCCGTCGCCGTTCCGGAGCCGTTGGAAGAGCCCGACCCGAACGCCGAGGTGAGATAGTCGCCGTTGTACGGGCTCTCGGCCCGACCGTAGACGCCGCGCTGCATGCCGCCGTTGGCCATGGGTGGCATATTCGTCAGGCCGATCAGCACCGCGCCAGCGGCGCGCAGCCGTTCGATGGTGAACGCGTCACGCTGGGCGACGAGGTGCTCGAATGCGGGGGAGCCGGCGGCGGCGGTGAGGCCGCGCGCCAGGAAGCTGTCCTTGGCGGTGTAGGGAATGCCGTCGAGCGGGCCGAATGTCTCGCCGCGGGCGCGGCGCTCGTCTGAGGCACGCGCGTCGTCGAGCGCACCCGGGCTTGCCACCACGACCGCGTTCAGCCGGGGACCGCCGCGATCATAAGCCTCAATGCGAGCCAGATAGCCGGTGACCAGTCCTTCGGCGGTGACCCGGCCGTCGTCCAGCGCGGCGCGAAGCTCCGCAATGCTGGCCTCGACGACGTCGAATCCGTTCATCAGTCGTTCACCGCGCGTTGCCGGCGCTGCGCCATCGTCGATCATTCCGCTGCTATCCATATCTGTGTCTGAGGTGCGTTTACTCATCGGTTTCTCGCGGTCAAGTGTCGCTCTGCGCTGAGGTGTCGCTCTGCGTTGAAGTGTCGCCAGGCACGCGAGTCGGCGTCAGCCGGGCTGCCGTCGATGATGTGCGCGTTGCGGGCGCGATAGCGGCCAGAACGGGTGAGTTCGATATGCCAGTCCCAGGTCTGGATTCCGAAAGTTCGAGTCCTCTTCGTTGCATCGTCATTGAGTTTACGGACGATAGTGGAGCAATCGCCGGGCGGGACGGTGGGGCACTGCCGGCGTTGGACCGGCCATGCCGTCGGGCAGGCCGGTGCGCCAGCCATCGACGTGCGCGCACCTCTGCTGTGAGCAGAATCAAGCAGTCTGTCCCGGGATGGCGTTCTACGATCAGATATGGTCGATTTCGTTTTGTCCGCGGACAGCAAGAGCGCTGAAGAGGTGCCGTCTGAGGCAGCTCGTGATGGGAAGAAGCCCCGTGAGCCCCTGTGGCGGCACATGCTTGGCGACCGTTTGCGTGGCCTTCGGCACGAGCGCGGGGCGACGTTGGGCGAGGTCGCCACTCGCGCCGGCGTCTCGCCGCAGTATCTTTCCGAAATCGAGCGCGGGCGCAAGGAACCGTCGAGCGAGATGATCGCGGCCGTGATAGGAGCCTTGGACACGACGCTGGTCGATCTGACGCTCGACATCGCCGAGAGCCTGAACGCTGCGCGACGCCGTTCCTCCCCGCAAGCCTCGATTCACCAGTCCTCCCCGCAAGCCTCGATTCGCCAGTCCGACTTCGTTCTGGCAGCTTGACCGCTCGTGCTGGCGGATTTCTGCGGGCCGAAGCACCGGCCTGTTACCGCTGTTCAATCACCTGGTCGAGCAAGCCGTAGTCGCGTGCGGTCGCTGCACTGAACACACGGTCGTGGTCGGTGTCGGCGCGCAGTGTCTCGACGCTTTGACCTGTGTGCCGGGTGAGAGCGTTCTCAACGTCCGCACGTATCCGCACGAGCTCGTCTGCCTGGAGGATGAGGTCCGGGATTGATCCTCGTCCCTGCGCCACGGGTTGATGCAAGACGACTCGAGCGTGAGGAAGGGCTGCTCTCTTGCCGTCTGCACCGGCGGCAAGGAGAACGGCACCGACCGCGACAGCCTGCCCCACACACGTCGTCGCGACCTGCGGGCGGATGTACCGCATGGTGTCGTAGATCGCGAGCATCGCGCTGGGGTCTCCGCCTTCGCAGTTGATATACAACTGGATTTCGCCATCGGGTTTATCCGACTCCAGATACAGCAACTGGGCGATCAGAGCGTTCGCGACACCGGCGTCGATGGCGGTACCCAGGTAGACGATCCGCTCAGTGAGCAGATGGGAGTAGACATCCATGATCCTCTCGCCGCGAGGATGCTGCGCGATGACGTTCGGAATGGTGTAACTGCTCATCGGGCATCCCCTTCGGTTGCGCTGCTGAATCCTGTGATGGTCCGATTCCGCGGACTGTAGTCGTCGAAGGATTGGACAATCGTGTCGATGAATCCGTACTCGCGGGCCTCCTCTGCCGTATACCAATGGTCGTGCAGCGAGTCCTCGAAGATCCGAGTGATCGGCTGCCCGGTGTCCTCCGCGATTAGCCCCAGCACCGTGTCCCGGGTGTGGCGAAGATCGTCCGCTTGTAGTTCGATATCGACGGCGCTACCGCCAATCCCCGCAGAGCCCTGATGCATCAACACCCGGGCGTTGGGCAGCGCTTTGCGCTTGCCCTTCGTGCCCGCCGAAAGCAGGAACTGCCCGGCGCTGTACGCAATACCGAACACGAGTGTCGACACGTCGTTAGGAACTGTGCGGATGATGTCCCGGATCGCGAGCATCGCGGGCACAGATCCACCGGGCGAGTGAATCCACAACGCGATGTCCGCTAACTGATCCTCAGCGGCCAAAGTGATCAGCTGCGTAGCCAGCAGCGTTCCGTTATCGTCATCAAGAGGACCATCCAACACGAGAACACGTCGCTCATAGAACTCGCGTCGTACTGTTTCGGTGAAGAGTGGCAGTTTCTGTGAATCGCTCATGCATCCACAGTGCCTTGACAAGGGCAGGTCGCGGGAGTGAATCTGCCGCCAGCAGAGCAGCTCTCAGCAGACAAGCGGGTTGATGTACGCGGTCTGCAATGCCGGGCTGGCACCGAGCCACCGTCCTGGGGCAATCGCCTCCGGCTACTGCCTCGCCGGATCAAGCCACTTCGCATGGCTTAGGCAACGCTGCACACCGAGGCTGCTGTGCGGATGGCTAAGCTCGTATCCATGAGTCAGCGGATCGATCTGCACACCCACTCGGCGGTGTCCGACGGGACGGAAGCGCCGGCGGACCTGATCCGATCGGCTGCTGCCGCCGGAGTGCGCACTGTGGCGCTGACGGACCACGACACGGTCACCGGCTGGGAGGAGGCGTCCATCGCGGCGCGGGCAGAGGGGGTCAGCCTGGTGCCGGGAATGGAAATCTCCTGCCGGCACGAGGGGATCAGCGTCCATCTGCTGAGCTACCTGCACGATCCGCTGAACATTCCGCTGATGGCAGAGGTCTTGCAAGCGCGGGAATCCCGGGTGACCCGGGCGCAGCTGATGGTGGATCGGTTGGCCGTTGACTATGACATCACCTGGGAGAAGGTGGTCGCGCATACCGCGGCCGGTGCCACGATCGGACGCCCGCACCTCGCTGATGCCCTGGTGACGCTTGGCGTAGTCGATGACCGCAGTGCCGCCTTCGAACACATTCTGACCCCGCGCTCGCCCTACTATGTGTCGCTCACAGTGGTGAGCCCGATCGATGCGATCCGGCTCGTCCGTGCCGCCGGCGGAGTACCGGTCTTCGCGCATCCGATGGCGACTGCGCGTGGACGCGTGGTGAGCGAACAGGCGATTGAGTTGATGATCGATGCCGGTCTTGGCGGCTTCGAGGTCGATCATCGTGACAATCCGCCCGAGGCCAGGCGGCGCCTGCGGGAAATTGCGGCCAGCTTCGATCTGCTGGTTACTGGCTCAAGCGACTATCACGGAACGGGCAAGCCAAATCGCCTGGGCGAAAATCTCACCGACCCTGAAATGCTGAGTCGGCTCGAAGCCCAGGCGACTGGTTGTTCCGTCGTTCGTGGCTAAGCCTTATGCGTCGTTTGTGCCTTCAGCGCTGCTGGACGCTGACCGGCTGACTCGGCGACGCCGACGAGTCGGCGCAGAACCGGAGTCGTTACCGTCGGCGCCAACCGGCGCGGCCTCGCTCGATGGCTGACCCGATTCGGATGGGGTTCCGTTCACCGTGCGGCGGCGCCGACGACGCGGCCTGTCCTCTGCTGCTGCGGCGCGGGAGGGTTTCTCGGCCGCACCGCGAGGGGCCGTCTCATCGTGGCGCTGTGACTTGGATCGGTCCGCACCGGGGCGCCGGTCGCGACCGGTGGCACGCGCTGTGTGCTTCCCTGTCTCGCCGAGATCTTCGAGTGTTTCGCCCCCGAGGCCTTCCAGGGTCCGCTTGCCTTTTGGCAGGCGACCTTTGGTGCCGGCCGGGATATCCAGATCGGTGAATAGGTGCCCCGAGGTGGAATAGGTTTCGACCGGCTCATCGAGGCCTAGATCCAGGGTGCGGTCGATGAGTCCCCAACGCGGGAGATCGTCCCAGTCGACGAATGTGATCGCGATGCCCTTGTTGCCCGCGCGGCCGGTGCGACCGATGCGATGCAGGTAGGTCTTCTCATCTTCCGGGCACTGGTAGTTGATCACGTGCGTGACATCGTCGACATCGATTCCGCGCGCGGCGACGTCGGTCGCGACCAGCACGTCGACCTTGTTGTTGCGGAACGCGCGCAACGCCTGTTCCCGGGCACCCTGGCCGAGGTCGCCGTGCAACGCTCCGGCCGCGAATCCCCGATCAGTGAGTTCATCGGCCAGTTTGGCCGCGGTGCGTTTCGTCCGGGTGAAGATGATCGAGCGTCCACGGCCTTCGGCCTGCAGGATCCGGGCGACGACCTCGGACTTGTCCATGGCGTGTGCGCGGAAGACGTGCTGCTTGGTGTTCTTGACCGTCGCTCCGGCGTCATCGGGTTCGGCGGCGCGGATGTGGGTGGGCTGGGTCATATAGCGGCGGGCCAGATTGATCACGGCGCCGGGCATTGTGGCCGAGAACAGCATTGTCTGCCGAATGGCTGGGAGAGCGCTGACCAGCTTCTCGACATCGGGCAGGAAGCCGAGATCGAGCATTTCGTCTGCTTCGTCGAAAACGGCGGTCCGTACGCTGCCGAAGGTCAGCAGGCGCTGGCCGTGCAGGTCGAGCAGTCGGCCGGGCGTGCCGACGACTACATCGACACCACGTTTAAGCGCTTCAACCTGCGGTTCGAAGGCGCGTCCGCCGTAGATCGTCACGATGCGAACATCGCGATCGGCGCTTGCCGCCTTGAGGTCTTCGGCAACCTGGCCGGCGAGTTCCCGGGTGGGAACCACCACGAGCGCCTGCGGCTGCCCTGGATTCTTGATCTTCTCCGCGCCCGGTTCGGTTGCGGTGATCACTCGCTGAAGCAGGGGGATGCCGAAGCCTAGCGTCTTCCCGGTTCCGGTCTTTGCCTGGCCGATGATGTCCGCGCCGGTCAGTGCGACCGGAAGCGTCATGGCCTGGATCGGGAACGGGTGGGTTATGCCCTTCTTGGCGAGGGCGGAGACGATAGCGGCATCGACGCCTAGGTCGGCGAAGGTGATTTCAACTGGAGCTGCCGGAGCCGTTACTTCGATGGTGTGTGCTGCATCGGTAATTTCCGGCTCTGCGGCGGTCGTGTCGTCAAACGTGGTCATCTAAATCCTTGAAGCTTGTGCCTTGGGGCATGCGCGCCAATCTCACTACCGCGAAAATTCGTCATCAGGGACGGCGGGTAAAAATAAACGGCTGCGCGCCAAGTCAGCGGTCAGAAGCCGATCGCTGATTTCTAAGGCCAGGTTGCTGGCAGAATTCGATCCGGTTTCACATCGATTGTGTCAAAAGCACGCTGTTGCACGCGTTTTGTACGACCGGGCATCTGATGAACAGCTACCAGTCTACCTGCTCCTACCTGTGGATCGCGACCGATGCGATTTCCGTGGCGCGGCGCAGTAGGGTGAAGCTATGAGTTCGAACCCGTCAACCGGCGACGATACGGCCACTGTGCACCCCGGCAGCAAGGGCGTTGAGGAACTACTGGCTCTTCTCGCCTACGGGGAGTTGAGCGCTTTTGAGCGCACAGCAACCGATGCGCAGTTCGCCCCGACGATCGCAGACAAAGTGGTGTTGGCCAAGGTTGCGGCCACCGAGTTTTCCCATTTCGAGCTGCTCAGCGTGCGCCTCGCCGCACGTGGCGTGGATGCCAACGCCGCCATGGAGCGATTCGTGAAGCCGTTGCAGACATTCCACCAGCGCACCCAGCCACGGGACTGGCATGAATCGCTGATGAAGGCATATGTGTCCGACGGCATTGTGAAGGACTTCTACCGGGAGATTTCGGCCAGCCTCGACGAGCCGACGCGGAGGCTGGTGCATGAGGTTCTTTCGGATACCGAGCATTCCGGGTTCGTGATCGACCGGCTCCGCTCGGCGATCGCCAGCGACGAACGGCTTGGCGGCCGGCTGGCACTGTGGGGTCGCCGCCTGGTTGGCGAGGCGCTGTCGCAGGCTCAGGGCGTGTTCCAGGAGTCCGCTGGGGGAGTGACCGCCCTGCTCGCGTCGAACGATTCCCCGCAGCCGGTTTTGCTGCAGATCAGCGCGATGCTGAATCGGATCACCGAGGCGCATTCCCGGCGGATGGCTGCGCTTGACCTGATGGCTTAGACCAGGAGCGAACCGCTGTCCGGCGATTTGCAGGAGCGAGTCTTCAGTCCAGTGAGCGGAACCGCAGTCTGGCGATGACGTCGTGATGGAAACGTACACTGGCTGCCATGTCTCGTATCCTCGTCACCGGCATGTCCGGTGCAGGCAAGTCGACGTTGCTCGATGAGCTTGCCCTCCGCGGGCATCGAACCGTTGACACGGACCACGGCGGCTGGGTGCTTCCGGACGGTACGTGGGACGAGCCTCGCATGTCAGCGCTGCTTGCGAATGAATCCGCGCTTGTGGTCTCAGGAACTGTCGAGAACCAAGGCGGCTTCTACGACCGGTTCGAGCACGTCGTGCTGCTCAGCGCACCCGTAGATGTTCTGCTTGAGCGCGTCTCTGCTCGCACGAACAACCCTTACGGAAAATCGCCCGAAGGCAAAGCGGAGCTTCAGCGCTACGTCGTCGAGGTTGAACCACTGCTCCGCTCGGGAGCGAGCCTTCAACTCGATGGCCGTCGGCCAGTTTCTGAGCTTGCGGACAAGATCGAGCGTCTTCTCTCAGACCCGCCGACGGCGTAGCGTACTGAGGGGCGGTCACCCACTAGGGTCGGTCAATTGGATCGGCGAGACCGCTGTTGCGTGCTCGGCGGCCGTAGTCCGTGATCTTCTGGTCAATGACGGCCAGTGATTGGCTGAGCTGTTCGAGTTGCTTGAGCACGTGGGCTCGGTGCTGTCGCAGGAGTGCGAGCCGTTCGGGCACTCCATCGGGGTCGCGGGCCACGTGCCTGGTGAACTCGGCGATCGTGGCCAGCGGCATTCCGGTGTCGCGCAGATGGAGCAGCACCTCGATCAGGTGCACATCGCTGTCGCGGTAGACTCGGCGCCCGGCTGCGTCCCGGGACGGTGCTGGCAGCACCCGATGCCGTTCGTAATAGCGCAGGGTCTCGGCGCTGATGCCAAGTTCGGCGGCTACTTGTCCGACCGGGCGGATCCGGTCGGCGTTCATGCGCTGCTCCGTGCTGCATCCAGCCGCGTGAGAGCCTCGACCGGCAGTGCGGTCGACACCGCATGAAGGGCGGAGTCCACCTGCTCGGGGCCGGAGAGCCCAATCACCGGGAGAACCGGCCGATCCCGTTGGCCCATCCAGGCCAACACGACCTGTCCAGCGTCCAACCCAACCTGATCGGAGACCGAGTGCAGTTCTCCGAGCGCGGCGTCGTTGGCCGAAGTGGCGTAGCCGTCTGGTAGGGGACGATCGTCGCGGGTGTAGGCCCCGGAGAGCAGTGGCGAGTAGCCGAGCATGGCGATCCCTGCATTGATGCAAATCTGTTCGATTGGCCCGTCGAGCAGGACGTGCGGTGACAGGTCCGCTTCGGAGTCGGGGACCAGGTAGGTAAAACGTTGCTGCAAGGCGGCGTATCCGCTTCCCGACGGGCCTCCAGCGTCGACGGCCTTGGCGAGACGGTCCGCGCGGAGGTTGCTGGCCGCAATGGCTCGGGTCAGACCTTCCGCCTGAAGTTCGCCCAGCACGCCGACGGTCTCCTCCAGCGGAACGGTCCGATCATCGATGTGGGCGTAGAGCACGTCGACGTGGGCCGTGTTCAGCCGCTTCAGACTATCGGTGAGTTGCTCGCGCAGCGCGGCAGCGGAGAGGCCCATGGGATCGGAAAGGCCGACGCTGCCCGGTCGCGGTCGGGCGCCGACCTTGGTGGCCAGCATCACTTCCTCGCGGGCCCGAGGACCGCGGGTTGCCAGCCAATCTCCCAGACACTTCTCGGACTCATCCCCGGTACCGCCCTTGGCCCAGAAGGCGTAATTGTTCGCGGTATCCCAGAACCACGCGCCCTGCTCGTGCGCGACATCCAAGACCGAGTGCGCCTCAGCGGCCGGAACGGTGGTACCGAAGTACATTGTGCCCACGGCCATCGACGGCACCGGGACTTCTGCCAAAATCTCAGTCAGCTCCATGGCAACAACCCTGCACGCCGGACCATGGTCCGGGTCAACCGGCGTTCGCCGCCCATCGATCCCGAGGCCGTGTCGGCTGAGCATCAGGGGCGCGGAGCCTTCGCCGCACACATTCTCAGGCGGGCTCACTCCGGCGGCTTGCATTGGTTCTGATCAATCTGAAATCGGAGCTACGAACCCGGATCATCGAACGCCATGGCGTCGATCAGACGGAACCGGCCACGAGTATCGACGAACTGGGTACCATCAGCGGCGACGACGAAGACGACGAGCAGCACGCTCGCCCGCGATCATTGGTAGGTTTTGCCGTGGGAACTGAAGCTACAACTGACAGCTATCTCGGCGGTCAGTTTGTCGCACGCGGGCAATTCCGTTCCCGAGTGCGACAGACCGATACGATGCTCGACAGAGACCGACTTAGTGTGGTCCGAAACCGACCCGGCGGGACTCTTCCGACCCGGTCTCGACGTAGCCGAGAACCCCAGCAGGAACGACCACCTGGCGTCCCTTCTCGTCGACGAGGCGCAGAACGGTGCGGCTTTCGACTGCTTCGCTGACTGCCTGATAAACATCGTCAGCGGTCATATTCGACTCGAGGACGAGTTCGCGTGGGGCATTCTGGACGCCGATCTTGATTTCCACTTACTTGTGCTCCTTTATAGGTTTCTCCCGATTGAGCCGCGCGAACTTCTCGTACGCGGCTGCGCATCGGGCGCGAACTTCTGGTTTCCAGCCTAGCGTTAGCGCAACGTCCGCCCACCGCTGGCTTGTTCCCGAGCGGGTACTTAGACGTCGGCGTGCGTCTTCGGGAATCTGCTGATTCCCCGCCAGGCAAGGGTGGAGGTGAGTCCCGCGGCTTCTTCGCGGCTCATGTCCTCCGGGTGGGCAAGCCAGTGCCGAGCCGAAATCTCCGCCATCCCGGCGAGCGCGCGGCCGAGCAGATGGGCCTTCGACGGTGGCATTTCGGTGTCCTCGGCGATGATCTGGCCGATTGCCTCGGCGCAAACCCGTTGCAGTGCGGCGAGCCGTTCGTGCACAGAGTCATCGCGGAAGTCCGAGCCGAAGACGAGCCGAAACTGGCTCTGTTGCTCACCGACGAAATCGAAGTATGCGCCTATCGTCGCCTCCACCCGCTGCTTATTGTCCGAGGTCGATGTGAGCGCCTCGGTGACCGCCTGCTCAAGGGCGGCCGCATTCAAATCAATGAGTGCCAGATAGAGCTCCCGCTTACCGGGAAAATGCTGGTAGAGGACGGGCTTTGAAACACCGGCCGACTCGGCGATTTCGTCCATTGAGGTGGCGTGGTAGCCGCGCTCGACGAAGACTTCACCAGCTGCTTCCAATAGCTGGGCGCGGCGGGCATCTCGCGGCATCCGCGTGACGCGCGTCGGCTCTGGTGGTTTTTCCGGCATCTGTCGATACTACTTTCTTACGCCGTGAGCGCAGCCATGGAGCCGCCCGGCGCGGGCGCCGGAAGAAGTCGGTAAAGTTTCAGAAGTGATTCTAGGTGGCGCGGACCGGGCAAGGCACAATCGTGCCGGACGGCGCTATGCTCGGGTGCCGCATCAGCGCACGGCCCGGATGTTGGCATCCGCAGCCGCCATCAGCTGTGTCGTGGCGATCGCAATCTGGGTGCCAGTGCTCACCGGAGGGTCGGCGAGCGAGCCGGAGGAACTCACCGCCCAGACGGTTCCCCAGGCAGAGGCGTCGGCGCCGGACGAGAGCGCTGCCGCGCCGGCAACCGAAGACGCAGCCAAGTTTGCCGCGCCCAGACAGTTGGAGCCGAGCAAAGAGGAAATCGCGCGACTTGCTGCCGGGATCGAAAGCATGAACTACCCGCAGGCCGGGTCCGGCAAGCTGCAAACCGTGCCGGGTGGGGCGAAGGCGCCGAAAAGCGACGCGAAGGTGCACACCCTCAGAATCAAGGTCGAGCACGATCTGCCCATCGACGGAGAGCAGTTCTCGCAGTTCGTGTTGACGACGCTGAATGACAAGCGGTCATGGACACGGGACGGCTACAGCTTCGCGCGTAGCGACGGCAAGGCGGACACATCATTGATACTGGCCTCGCCGGAGACCTCGGAAAAGCTGTGCCGGCCGCTACGGACGCACGGCAAGGTTTCCTGTCGCAACGGCAACAACGTGGTGCTGAACGTCTACCGCTGGATCGAGGGAGCCGACGACTTCGGCACCGACCTGACCGCCTACCGGGAATATCTGGTGAACCATGAAGTCGGGCACCGGCTCGGCCACGGCCACGTAAGCTGCCCCGCGAAAGGAAAGCCTGCGCCGGTCATGATGCAACAGACCTACTCCACCGGCGACTGCCGGTACAACGCCTGGCCATACCCTTGATCCGTTGGATCGAACGGGCGCTGGCAATCGACTGTGGCAGATTTATAGCCGTCGTCGATGACCTCCGATGACGAAACGGTGGCAAAAATCGCCAGGCAGCGCGAGACTACAGATATGTCTACGCTGCCCCCACTCGTTGAGCCGGCCTCCGAGCTCACACCAGAGGAAATCGAACGGTATTCCCGGCATCTGATCATTCCGGATATCGGAGTTCCCGGCCAGAAACGACTGAAGAACGCGAAGGTTCTAGTCATTGGCGCCGGCGGCCTGGGCTCGCCCGCGCTGCTCTATCTCGCCGCGGCCGGAGTCGGCACGCTCGGCATCGTCGACTTCGATGTCGTCGATGAATCGAACCTGCAGCGGCAGATCATCCATGGAGTTGCGGACGTCGGCAGGACCAAGGCCCAGTCGGCAAAGGAATCGGTCCATGCGATCAACCCTCTGGTGGATGTGCGACTGCACGAGGTGCAACTGGACAGCAACAATTCGCTTGAGATCTTCGCCGATTACGATCTGATCCTCGACGGGACCGACAACTTCGCCACCCGGTACCTGGTCAATGACACCGCGGTGCTGCTGGGTAAACCGTATGTGTGGGGATCGATCTATCGGTTCGACGGTCAGGTCTCGGTGTTCTGGGAAGATGCGCCGGGAGGGCACGGGGTGAACTACCGCGATCTCTACCCCGAGGCGCCGCCACCCGGAATGGTCCCATCATGCGCCGAGGGCGGTGTCCTGGGAGTGCTGTGCGCCTCGATCGGCTCGACCATGGTCAATGAGGCGATCAAGCTGATCACCGGCGTCGGGCGTACCTTGCTCGGCCGCTTGCTGATTTTCGACGCGCTGGAGATTACCTGGCGCGAGGTCGCCATTCGCCGGGATCCGGAGCGCGAGCCGATCACGGAACTCATTGACTATGCGGCGTTCTGTGGTGTGGTCTCCGACGACGCGCTCACAGCTGCCGCCGACTCGACCATCTCCGTCGGCGATCTGAAGGTCAGGCTCGATGCGCGCGAAGCCGGCGCCGATGACTTTGTGCTGGTTGACGTCCGGGAGCCGCACGAGTACGAGATCGTGCAGATCCCTGGATCGGTTCTGATCCCGAAGGGGGACATCGTGTCGGGGGCAGCCCTGGCGACGCTGCCGGATAAGCCTCTCGTGCTGCATTGCAAGTCCGGTGCCCGGTCGGCCGAGGCTTTGGCCGCGCTGAAGAAGGCCGGCTTCAAGGATGCCGTTCACGTCGCCGGAGGAATTCTGGCCTGGGTCACGACCATCGAACCCGACAAGCCCAGCTATTGATCGGTGCGGGGCCGGGATTGTGGTGACCGGGGACGAGTTTCGTGAAGCAGTGCTGGATGTCGTGGGGCTGGTACCACCCGGCTGGGTGACGACGTACGGCGATATCGCGGAATACCTGGGGCATGGCGGCCCGCGCCAGGTAGCACAGGTTATGGCGCGCGAGGGTGCGGCGGTGCCCTGGTGGCGCGTGGTCCGCGCAGACGGATCCCTGCCGGTGCATCTGGCCGAGCGTGCGATTGCCGAGTACGCGGCCGAAGGAACGCCAACAATACGGCAGGAATCGGGGCGGTTCCGGATCGACATGCGCCGCGGACGCTGGTCGGGAGAGGTCTAGCGGTCGGACTGTCAGACCCGGATGATTCGATAGGGGTATGCACAGCCCGGTACGTTTCAGGCCGCCTGCTCGGCGAACCGCTTCCCCAGCTCATCCGCCGACTGGCTGCGCTGCGCTACCCGAAAACACTCGCGATCCCGAGCAGGAACGGGCCATCGACCTGCTGTGTTCCGATCTGCCCGTCGTCGTGCTGGGTGCTCCCGGAACCGGCAAGTCCAGCACCCTGGTGGAATGCGTTGCCGCGTTGACCCGGCAGGGCGTTTCGATTGACGAGATCCTCACGCTGGCACCGACCCGGGATCGTGCTTCCGTACTGCGGCAGCAGCTCAGCGATCGGCTCCGGATCGCCAGTTCCGGACCATTGGCAAGGACGCCGCACAGCCTGGCGTTCGGCCTGGTGAGGGCGAGGGCAGCCGCCCTGGGTGATCCGGCGCCCACTTTCATCTCCGGCCCCGAGCAGGACAGTGTGCTGCGCGCGCTGTTGGACGGGCATAGCCGGGGCGAAGGGCGCGAGCCGGAGTGGCCAGCGGGCATAACGGCAGAGGTCCGGGCTACCGACGGATTCCGGCACGAGCTTCGTGAGGTCCTGATGCGGGCGATGGAGTGGGGCCTCTCTGCCGAGGACCTGAGCCGGCTGGGACACGAAAGACAGCGGCCGGAGTGGCTGGCCTGTGCAGATGTCCTTGAGGAGTATGAACAGGTCGCAGGTTTTCAGCTTGGCGGCGGTTACGATCCGGCTGCGGTGGTCGCTACCGCTACCGGCCTGCTTCGGCAAGCTGCCGGAGCAGGCCTGTCGGCGGGCGCTGCGGTCGGGTTCGCGAATTGGCGGGTGCCGAAATACGTCGTGGTCGACGACATCCAGGACCTGACCGAAGCCGGCGCCCGTCTTGTCGATGCGCTTGCCCTGCTGGGGGCGCGCTGCAGCGTCTTCGGCGATCCGGATGCCACGACTGAGGGCTTCCGGGGCGCCGAGCCGCGTCTGGTGGCAGCCGCGGCTTCTGGTCGCTTCGGGGTGTCGTCGCGGGTGGTGACGCTGCGAAATTCCTGGCGGCAGCCGGCCGCGCTTCGGGCCGTGACCGAGCGAGTCAGCTCTCACATCGGAGTTGCCGGAGTGGCAAGCCAACGCAGAACCGTCCAACCGGAGGCCGGGGAACGCACCGGCGCCGCCGAGACTCATCTTGTCGGTTCAGCCGCGGCTCAGCGGCTGCTGATAGCCGGGCGATTGCGAGCGGCTCATCTTGACCACGGGGTGCCCTGGGATCAGATGGCGGTGGTGGCCAGGTCGTCCTCGGCGCTTGGCCCGCTGCGCAGGGAACTCATTGCCACCGGAGTCCCGGTCGGCGATGGCGCGCCAGACATTCCGCTGCGCGAGGAGCCCGCGGTTCGACCAATGCTGCTGGCAATGCACCTCGTCTCTCGCGACGAACTAGAGCTGTCCGCTGACCAGGCTGTGGAGTTACTGTGTTCGCGCATCGGGGGAGCCGACGGAGTCGAACTTCGCCGGCTCAGGGTGGCGTTGCGAGCCGAGGAAAGGCATGGTGGCGGGTCGCGATCCAGCGACGAGCTGCTTGCGGAAGCCGTAATCGCCCCGGAACGACTGCTGACGCTTGGCGCCGCCGTCACGCCTGCTGCCCGCCGGGTCGCGGCGATGCTTGCCGCGGGACGGAAGGCCGCTGCGGCTGGTCCGCACGAGCTGCTGTGGGAGATGTGGAATGCCACCGGACTCGCCGGGATGTGGCAGCAGGCCGCGTTGAGCCGGGGCAGGGATCAGGATGCCGCCAATGCGGACCTCGACGCAATGATGCGGCTGTTCGCTGCCGCGGAGAAGTTTGACACTCTGTTTCCGGGCGCACGCTCGACCGCGTTCCTTGAACACGTCTTTCGGCAGAGTGTTACCGAAGATTCCCTGGCGCAACGAGCGGCGCACGAAGACGCCGTAACGCTGACGACGGCAGCGGGAGCCTCGGGGAGGGAATGGGACTTCGTCGTCATCCCTGATGTGCAGGAGGGTAGCTGGCCCAACCTCACCCTGCGCGGGTCGCTGCTGGGCGCAGGAGACATCGTCGACGCCGTGCTCGACAATGAGAAGCGTTCGGGCAGGGCACAGCGCAGGGAGACTCTCGACGACGAACTGCGAACCTTCGCCGTGGCATGTTCCCGGGCGAGAAAGCAGCTGATTGTCACCGCAGTACGGGATGAGGATGCCGCGCCGTCGGCCTTTGTTTCGCTGGTCGCCCCGGAAGACGGCGGCGATGACGAGGCTGCTCGGCCATTGACCGTTGTCCCGCGGGCGCTGACGCTGCGGGGCATCGCGGCCTCGCTTCGCGCCGAACTTGAGGCATCGATCGAGGCGATGCAGTTGGAGTCAGCCGGCCGGGGCGTGGAGCCGCCCGAGCTGGCACTGCCGGGTTGGCGCTCCCCGGCCGACGACGGGGCGGGACTGGGTGCCTCCGCGGCTGCCCGCGCGCTGGCACGGCTTGCCCGGGAAAACGTGCCCGGGGCGCATCCGGCGCAGTGGTACGGTCAGCTGCCGGTGAGCAGTGCCGGCAAGCTTGTCGCCGATGGTCAACCGATTTCGGTGTCGCCGTCGCGGGTCGAATCGTTTCAGACCTGTGGCCTGCGTTGGTTCCTGGAGAGCCATGGCGGCAGGGGACCCGATTCGCTGAGTCAGACGCTTGGAAACCTGGTGCATGAGCTGGCCGCGGAGTTCCCGCAGGCTGACGCCGCGCAATTGCGCGAACAGTTGGAATTGCGTGCAGACGAACTCACCGCCCAGGCGCCCTGGATCGCCGAGTCCCAGCGTCGCCGAGCGGAAGCCATCGTCTCGAAACTCGGCGACTATCAGAGCGCACATCGAGAGGCGCTCGTCGATGTGGAGCGGGAGTTCTCCACCCAGATCGGCCGGGCCAGTCTGCGGGGCCGGGTTGACCGAATCGAACGCGATGCCGACGGCAAACTCGTCGTCATCGACCTCAAGACCGGCAAATCGAAACCGGCAGCGGCAGACCTTGAGCGGCATCCGCAGTTGGGCAGCTATCAGGCGGCCGTCGGAGCCGGGGCATTTCCAGAAGGAAATGTGTCCGGCGGCGCGCGCCTGGTTCAGCTGGCATCCGGGGTACGAACCGCGATCCAGGAGCAACCACCGCTTCAGTCAGATGACGACCCACTATGGGCCACATCGATGGTGCTCGACGTTGCCGAAGGCATGGCGGCCGGCGCTTTTACCGCGAGAGAGAACCAATACTGCTCGGTCTGCCCGGTTAGAAGTTCATGTCCTGTCCAGCACGAAAGCCGGCTGCCATGAACCGCAACGTCATCAGGTACAGCGCAGCCGATATCGCCACGATCCTGGCGCGTCCGTTACCCACTGAGGAACAGCGCGCCGTTATCGAAGCTCCGCTGGAACCCGGCCTTGTTGTTGCCGGCGCTGGATCCGGAAAAACGGAGACCATGGCGTCCCGGGTCGTGTGGCTGGTCGCCAACCAGTTCGTCGACCCCGATGCAATCCTCGGCCTGACCTTTACCCGCAAGGCAGCCGGAGAACTTGCCGAGCGGGTTCGCAAACGTCTCCGGGCACTGAGACACCGCAAGGTCATCGCGGCCTCGGCAACCGAGCTCGGATTGGGCGAGGCGACCGTTTCAACCTACAACGCCTACGCCGCCTCCCTGGTAAGGGACCACGGGCTTCGGATCGCGGTGGAGCCGGGTGCCAGCCTGCTGTCGGAGGCAGGGCGATGGCAGTTGGCAGCGGAGGTCGTCGAGGCTGCGTCTGCTGACGAACTCGGTTTCCTGGACAAGCCATTCGGCAGTGTCGTCTCTGCTGTGCTGCAGCTCGCTTCCGGGTGCGCGGAGCACTTGCGTGAGCCGGAGGAGATTCTCGGGGTCACGGGATCTTTGCGTGAAATGGCTGAACGGTTACCAAAAGACGCTCGGGCCTTCGAGCGTAGTGCGGACCGTCACCCGCCGGCGGGAACACCGTACGCGGCGGTTCAGGCCGCGCTTGGCGACGTTGCCGCGAAAGAGGCGCTTGTTCCGCTGGTACGGCGGTTCCTGGAGCTCAAACGGGATCGGGGGGTATTGGACTTCGGCGATCAGGTGCAACTTGCCGCGCAGCTCGCCAGCACGGTCGACGATGTCCGGCGCGATGAACGGGAACGCTGGTCGGTTGTGCTTCTCGACGAGTATCAGGACACCTCGGTCTCGCAGCTCGTCCTCCTGAAGTCGCTGTTTGGAGACGGGCACCCGGTGACCGCGGTTGGTGATCCGCATCAGTCGATCTACGGTTGGCGCGGAGCAAGCAGCGGTAACCTTGGACGATTCCCGCAGGACTTCGCGGCGCAGGCCGGCAGTCCGGCGCAGGTTCGCTACCTATCGACGAGCTGGCGGAACGACGCGGCGGTTCTCGACGCAGCCAATACTCTGGCCAAGCCGTTGCGCGCAGATGGCGTCCCGGGTCCGGAACTCAAGCCGCGACCAGGCGTCGAGGATGGCGCCATCACAGTCTCCGTGCTGGCCGGTGCGGTCGATGCCCACACGGGGCTGCGCGACGAAGATCAGTCGCTCGCTCGCTGGGTTGCCGAGCAGCGCGATCTGAAACGGAGCGTTGCGGTGCTCTGCCGACGACGCTCCCAGTTCCCCGGAATCGAGGCTTCACTTCGGCTGGCCGGAATACCAGTTGAGGTCGTCGGGCTCGGTGGACTGCTGGGAACTCCGGAAATTATCGACATCGTCTGTGCGCTGCAGGTTGTGCACGATCCGGACCGCGGGGATTCATTGATGCGCCTGCTGACCAGCCCACGCTGGCAGCTGGGAGCGAGGGATCTCGCCGCGCTTTCCGACTGGTCGCGCCAGCTGCATGCGAGTCGTCTGGGCTCCGGTGCGACCGACGGGCCCGCCACTGCCGAAGCCGTTGACAGTTACAGCCTCGCAGACGGTCTGGATGGACTACCGCCGGTGGGTTGGCATAAGCCGGGTGAGTCGGAACCGGCGTTCTCATCGTCTGGCCATCACCGGCTGCATGACCTGTCGGCCACCCTGCGAGAGCTGCGCAGACGATCCGGACAGGGCCTCGTCGATCTCGTGCGTGAAGTGGAGCGTGCATTGCTGCTCGACATCGAGGTCGCCGCGCGGCCCGGATATTCGACCTCCGCCGCTCGTGCGCATCTGGATGCGTTCGCCGAGGTGGCGTACCAGTTCAGCAGCTCGGGAGACGCCCCGACGCTTGGTGCATTCATCAGCTGGCTGGACGCCGCGCAGAGCGAGGAGCGTGGACTGCAGCTGCCGACGGCGGAGCCGAATCCCGATGCGGTTCAGTTATTGACAGTGCACGCATCCAAAGGACTCGAATGGGATGCGGTGGCGATCCCCGATCTGGTCGAGGGAGTGTTCCCCGGCAAGCCCAAGGCAACCTCCGGCTGGCTGCAGCTAGGGCAGATTCCAACCGAGCTGCGCGGTGACCGGGATCAGTTGCCCGGTTTTCACTGGCGGGACGCCGAGCACCAGGCCGATCTGCGCGATGCGCTCGACGATTTCAAGGACAGAAACATCGACCATCACCGAGCCGAGGAACGCCGGCTGGCCTATGTGGCGCTTACCCGGGCACGAACGTCGCTATGGCTGAGCGCGTCATTCTGGGGTGCCGGTGTCAACCCCCGCGAGCCATCGACCTATCTCGCCGAACTAGTCGGCGGCGGCGTGATCACGGATTCCGATTGGCCGGAACAGCCGGTCAAGGGTGAGGCAAACCCGATCGAGTTGCGCGCTCGTGAGGAGGAATGGCCGCCCGTTGCAGGCAGTAGCACCGGCCGGGAACCTGCGGCGCGAGACGATGCGGCCGATCTTGTGCTGAGTTGTCTTGAGCGAGCAGCTGCCGAGCGGACTCCCGCCCAGGACGCGGCCGAGCAGACGGCCGACCAGCCTCCTGTCGCTGCCGGCCCGGAGCGATCGGTCAACCATTACATAGACCTGCTGCTCGCCGAGCGTGACATTGTGTCCCGGGGACCCGCGACGGTCAGCTTTCCGAGCAGAATCTCGCCCACCCGGTTGATTGCCGTGGATAGGGATCCGGCGGCCGCAGCCGCTTCGATCGCGCGGCCGATGCCTCGGCCGCCGTCGCATGCCGCCCGGCTCGGCACCGCCTTCCATGAGTGGCTGGAACAGCGGTACGGTCAGGCCGCGCTGTTTGAGCTCGACGAGGCAGAAGTCGCCCGCGATCCATTCGATCACGGCGGACTCGGTGCGCAGGGGCGGGCCAACCTGGCGAAACTGCAGACTACGTTCCTCGCCTCACGGTTCGCTGCATTGAGGCCGATGGATGTTGAGCGGGTGTTTGAGATCCAGCTCGGAGAGCTGACGATACCCGGGAAGATCGACGCGATTTTCGATCACGGTGCTGGCCAATATGAGGTGGTCGACTGGAAGACCGGAAGAGCACCCACGCCCACCGAAAGGTCGCACACCGAACTCCAGCTAGCCCTGTACCGGGTGGCGTTCTCCGAACAGGAGTCAGTTCCGCTGCAGAACATCACCACGACGTTCTTCTATCTGGGATCCAACGAGGAGGTGAGCCTCGCCGACCTGCCTGATTCCGCCGAGCTCGAAAGCAGATTTGCCCAGTACTACAAGCAGCGGTGACTGTTCTTCCGGCTGCGGTGGCTGTCTCTTACCAGCGGTGACTGTTCTTCCGGCTGCGCTGAGTCGCACGCGTGGTTACCAGCAGCTGGTGACTCGCGCGGGTGGCTTGTGCCGGGGGATCAGTAGCCCTGACGTCCGTCGCCTGGATTCTGTTCCGGGTCTTCGGGCGAGTCAGCCTCGGAAGCCGCCGCCTCCGACGCCTCGCGTTCGGCCTCCTCTTCCCGATGCAGTTGATCGTCGAGTTCGGCCAACATGTCGGTCGCATCGTCGATCACGTTCTGATCGTTCTGGCTCAGGCCGTAGAGCAGCCAGCCAACCAGGGCAAGCTCGCTGAGTAGCTCGGCCCGCCGTCGTAGCATCGGTCCCGGCGCTTCGCCGCGGGCCTGCGAATACGCCTCCATGATCGAATCGATGACCGTACCGTCACAGGACGCGATCAGCCACGCCAGATCATCGGCTGGATCGGCAACCCGAAGCTGAGCCCAGCCGGTCACCGCGACTATGCGGTCGCCTTCGGCCCGCACCCGGTCTTCGGAAAGCTCGCCATGGCAGACCGTCGGCTGAAAACGCCACAACGCGACGTTCTCCAATTGCTTTTCCCACCGGTTGAGCAGCCGTGCCGGTACTTTCCCGGTAGCCGCGGCCTGATCGACCTCGGCCAGTCGGCGCTGTCGGTAGCTGTCTGCGTCATAGTCGGGCAGACCGGCATCACGCACTATGTCCGGATTCAGTTCGTGAATTGCTGCCAGCGCCCGCCCAAGAGAAGCGGTCAGTCCGGGGCCCGGCCGCAGCTGTTCGAGACTTAGCGGGGAGCCCGGCAACGCGGAAAAGATGAAAGCCTGGCCTTCGCCGTCGAAATGCGTGTCCGCTGAATCATCGCTGCTGCTCAACCGAAGCGAGCCGACGTCGCTGGTACTTGCCTGGCCCAGGACCTCAGGCAGCGCGAATGGGAGATCTGCCGCCGCCTTGTCGGTCAGGATCAGGAGCACGCTCCGTTCCGCATCGCCGCGTAGGGCTTCGAGCGCGTTGAGTGCGACATTAATTGTGACCTGTTTACCCGCGTCATCGCTGACCAGTGCTTCCAGAGTGTCGGTGCTGTGCGGCAACATTGTGACCTTCGAGGGGGCAAAGTCAGGAAGGGCGGCCGAGGCAAGTGCAGCGAGGCGAAAAGGGGTTAGTGTCACGGCATTCACCGTATGCAATTCAGCTGGCTTTGCCCACTCCTGCCTCCAGTGAGTCGGAAAACAGTGTGAGAGCCCATCGGACGCGAGACCAGCCAGTGGGCCGAGGGTGGGCCAACTGCCGATTCGCGTCGGCGTTTTGTACCGTTGAGTTATGAGCAGCATTCCGGCAATGACATCCGACCACACTCCCTCACTGCCGAATGCCTCTGGTGAACGGGGCGGATTCAGGCACCGCAGCTTGTCTCGTTCGGCTCTTGACCGCGCTTACCTCTACCGGAACAACCCGGAACTGTTCGATGAACTGTGGCGTGACGAGGCCACCAGAGTTATCGTCGTTCACAATGGCCAGACGTTGGTGTACGGCGACCGACTGCGCTACTTTTCGCCTGCGGACGTCGGTACCGGGCTGCTACGGATCTTTCTCGGCGTGACGCTGCCGGACGACGCCGACTTCGATAAGCCAACAGCAATTGTCGGCGTCGCCCTCTCGGACGACGATGCCGCCCGGCTGGAGCCGGTAGCTGAATCATGGCGCGCGCTGCGCGACCTCGCCACGGAGCTTTCCGATCGCGACATCGGCGCGCTGACCGAACTCGTCGCGGTCAGTAACTGGCATCGCACCCACCAGTTCAGCCCCCGCACCGGTACGCCGACAATCCCCGAGCAGGGCGGATGGGTCCGGCGGGATCCAGCCGACAACAGCGAACATTTTCCGCGTACCGATCCAGCCGTGATCATGGCCGTCATCCACCCGGTCGGTGATGACGGCGAGGAACGGATCCTGCTGGCGCACAACGCACTGTTCCCGTCGAACCGCTATTCCACCCTGGCCGGATTCGTGGAACCTGGGGAATCGTTGGAATCGGCGGTTATCCGTGAGGTCTTCGAAGAAACCGGCGTTGTGGTAACCGACCCGCGCTACCTCGGATCGCAGCCCTGGCCGTTTCCGTCCTCGCTGATGCTGGGCTTCTTCGCCTCTGCCGAATCAACCGAGATCGCAATCGACGGTGTGGAGATTCTCGATGCGCGCTGGTTCACCCGGGGCGAGCTATTCGCCGCCGCGGCCTCGGGAGAAATTGAGTTGCCGGGCGCGGCGTCAATTGCCCATCAGTTGATCGAGACCTGGCTGGGCCGGCCGCTTCCGTGACCCCTGATCGACTTCTCGAAGCGCTCGATCCCGAACAGCGGGAGGTCGCCACCGCGCTCAACGGTCCGGTTTGTGTTCTGGCGGGCGCTGGCACCGGCAAAACTCGGGCGATGACGCACCGGATCGCCTACGGGGTAGCCTCCGGGATCTATAAGCCAACCGAAGTCCTTGCCGTCACCTTCACCGCTCGCGCGGCCGGTGAGATGCGGTCCCGGCTCAGGGAGCTGGGAGCCCCGACTGTGCAGGCGCGCACCTTCCATTCCGCCGCTTTGCGCCAGCTGCAGTACTTTTGGCCTCAGGCGATTGGCGGGTCGATCCCGCGACTGGCCGAGCACAAGGCTCCGCTGCTAGCGGAAGCCGGGCACCGGCTGCGGATCAATACCGACAGGGCGACGATCCGCGATCTTGCTGCGGAACTTGAATGGGCCAAGGTCTCCATGCTGACCGACGCGACCTATGCCGCAGCGGTTGCGAAGAAGCACCGTCCAATGCCGGCGGGGCTCGATGTTGCAACGATGACCTCACTGCTTCGGGTCTACGAAGAGGTCAAGATCGACAGGGGAGTGCTTGACTTCGAGGATGTCCTGCTGCTGATGGCCGGTATCCTCACTGACCACGAGGACATCGCCAGAACGGTGCGCTCGCAGTACCGGCACTTCGTCGTCGACGAGTACCAGGACGTTTCCCTGCTCCAGCAGCGCCTGCTTGACCTGTGGCTGGGCGACCGTGACGATCTGTGTGTTGTCGGCGACGCCAGCCAGACCATTTACTCATTCACCGGTGCCAGCCCGGAGCACCTGCTCGGCTTCACCCGCAGGTTCGACAACGCGACCCTGGTCAAGCTGGTGCGCGACTATCGGTCAACTCCCCAGGTCGTCTCCCTGGCCAACCGGCTCCTCGCAACGGCGTCCGGACTCGGCCGCCTTGAACTCATCGCGGCGCGGGAGTCCGGCCCTCAGCCGGTCTTCAAGGAATTTCCTGACGATGAGGCCGAGGCGACCGGCATCGCCCGGCTGGTGCGCCAGGAAGTCGACAGCGGTACGCCTGCAAGTTCGATCGCCATCCTGTACCGGACGAACGCCCAGAGCGCTGCTCTTGAGCAGTCCCTTGCCGCCGCCGGCGTGGGTTACCTGGTCCGCGGCGGTGAGCGGTTCTTCTCCCGTAAGGAAGTGCGCGAGGCGATGCTGCTGATTCGCGGCGCCGCGCGTTCGGTCGCACCTGGCGAACCGATCGGCCAGAATGTCCGCGACGTTCTCGGGTCGCTCGGCTGGAGCGAGCACCCGCCTGAGACTGCAGGTGCTGTTCGTGAGCGATGGGAATCGTTGCAGGCCATCGTGGCGCTTGCCGATGAGATTGCGGCTCGTGAGTCCGACGTGCCGCCGACTCTGCGGGACGTGATCACCGAGCTCGAGGATCGGGCGAACAACCAGCATGCACCAACGGTGCAGGGGGTCACACTAGCCTCGCTGCATGCGGCCAAGGGCCTTGAGTGGGCGTCGGTATACCTGGTCGGCCTGAACGAGGGTCTGATGCCGATCTCATTCGCGGATACGACAGAAGCCGTGGACGAGGAGCGGCGTCTGCTGTACGTCGGCATTACCCGGGCGGAGACCCGCCTGACGCTCAGCTGGTCGCTGTCCAGGTCACCTGGAGGCCGGGCGAACCGCCGCGTTTCGCGGTTTATCGCCCAGTTGCGGCCGACGGACACGGCAGGCGCCCGTTCACGGCCGCGGCCGGCAGCCAAAAACCCGACGGAGGGTACTGCTCGAAAGCCGAGGTCGAAGAAGCCCCTGCCGACGCACTGTGCCGGTTGCGGCAAGCTGCTGCACAGTGTGACCGAGCGAAAACTGGCCCGGTGCGCAGAATGCCCGCCGGCATACAACGAGGAGCTCTTCGAAGCACTGAAGGCCTGGCGGCTGCGGCACGCCCAGGAGGGTAACGTGCCGGCGTTCGTTGTGTTCACCGATGTCACCCTGATGGCGATAGCGGAGCTTTGTCCCAGCGACCTGGCCGCCCTCGCAGAGGTGCCCGGGGTGGGGCCGGCCAAGCTTGAACGCTATGGAGAGCAGGTTCTATCGGCGGTCTCGGCACATTCCGGCGACGCGAAAAACACCTGATCGGAAAGCTGGCGAGTGCCTCAAAGTGGTAGTTAAGGAAGAAACTAATTAAATAACTGGCGCGCGATGATGTCGACTGTCTAGAGTGTAGTTGTCAGGTTCGAATGTGCCTTGTGTTACCGCGCAAGGCACCATGGAAAAGGAGGTGGGAAATATGAACACAGCAATAGCGACATACGGCACGCTCGGCATGGACCGGGTGCAGTTCATCCTGCCCCGCATCCGTCAGCATTCCGGGATCCGCGACCGCCTGAGTTAGTTCTCGCCATTCGCTTGGCACAGGCCGCGATCCCCATCGGGATACGCGGCCTTTGTAGTTTCGGCACCAGTGCGAGTGCCGCCGCAGAGGTTCGACTGTCTCCCAAACTCAGCCACGGACACTCACCTCTCACAAGCGAAGGAATCACCATGTTGTTGCCCGATTTGCTATCCGGGCTGCAGTCAGAAGCGCTATCTGCCGGGCAAAATCCGCAGGTACCGGCATCTCCCTGTCAACGAAACAGCCCAGAGCTCTGGTTCGCCGAGTCACCGCGGGACATAGAAATGGCAAAACTGCTGTGCGCCGAATGCCCACTGCGTGCCGCGTGCCTGGAAGGTGCCAAGGAGCGCGGTGAGCACTCTGGCGTCTGGGGCGGCGAGCTGTTCGTCGAAGGCGTCATTGTGGCCAGGAAGCGCGGTCGCGGCCGGCCCCGGAAGGTTGCCTCGGCGGCTTAGGCACACCCGGTCGTTGTATTGCTTGGATAATCGCACCTGTTCCAAGCCGCGGCGGCATCCGAGCGCTTCGAAATCACGTCGCTAATTGCGATGTTCCACCAATGTTGGCGTGGGCTTGGCCTGCGCCGTCGAGCAATGTTTTAGCGCCCGTTTTCGGGCACGAAGGAATGGTTATGTTAAAGAAGGCAGCACGCCGGCCACGACTCAGACAGCGTTTAGGTTCTTGGTCACGCCGGCTCGGGAAATTAAAGCAACTGGCACTAATGGTCAGTGCGATCGAGCCAGACAACCCAACCGAGGACCGGCTGCGGCTGGAACGTCGCAACCGGGAGGTCTACCTGGCCGGCGTTGTTAAGGGAATCCGCTGACCGATGCCTGCGGCCGGCCGCCCCGGTTGCGGCTGTTCTGACGCAGCCGGGAGGCCAGCTGCCGATGGACCGTCCGTCAATGGTCCGGACTGTGGCCGTCGCAGCTGGTGCATCGGGCGGGGATGCTCGCTGCGACCTCGGAGCTCAACCACGGTCCCAAGACGACGGTCAACTGGCATCCCAGGCAGACGCTGCGCTGGATGTCGGCATCGTCTGGCACCCGCACCGCGGGTGTGGGGTGATATCCAGTCGGCTGACATCGCCGTCGGGCAGTGCGAGTTCAAGCCTGGCGGAGAGCGCCGAGGCCGTGCGACGGGCATCGAGGAAGGTTGCGCACTGCAGGGCCGCCAGCCCTGCCCCAGCCGTCACCAGCAGGGGATCCGGGTCCGGTGGCGGCCGGGAACCTGCGCATAGCTGGGCAAAGACGATCGGCCATTGGGCGTCCTCGTCGCAATGCTGCAATTCGGAACACCGCAGACAGGCCGTAGTGCCGGGCACGACCAGCGGCCCAACCGTCAGCGTTGTTTCGCCTGTTGTCACCAGAAGGTGCGGGATATCGTTGCGCATGAGTTCGTCAGCGAGCGCAGGATCGGCTACATCCGAGGCGATGAGCACCACGAGATCGACATCCGGATCCCGCTCCGGAAGACAATCGGTCAGGTCTGCCGTGATCCCGCCGGTCGCAAGCGCCAACTTGAGCTGGTCGGCGAACCCGGGATGGCCGACGAGTAACACCCGCTTGCCGGACCGCCGAGACGAAATCACACTCGGCGTCTCCCGGTACTTCAGCGAGACGGCAGAGAAGTGAGCCAGCCGGCTGTCATACGGATTCGTGACACGTTCCGCGGTGTTCTCTGGTGCCGGCACGAGGGCCTGCGCCTCGCCGAGCAGGCGAAGCAAACTATCGGCCCGGGCGGGATCGACACCGAGCTCTGCCGTCCGCCGACGATACTCAGCTTCGCTGACGCCGGCCCGCAGAGCAACGAGCAATAACTCGTCCTTGCCGTCCAACCCGTCGATCAGGACCGGGTCCTGGATTCCAAGCTGGAGGCAGTGAGAGCTGCGCCATGCCTGGCGCAGAGCCGGAAACAGTTGCAACATGGGGTCTCCTTCACTGCTGATGAGTCTAGGAGCACGAAGCGGTTCTATTGGGCGCCCAGCGAAAATCTGTGGAAAACGAAGCCGGATACGCCGATAGAATGGCTTGCCGAGACGCTGCTCCTGCGATGTCAGTGCCATCGGCTACCGTGGTCGCCATGACAGCAGCCGAAATTCAATCCGCGATCGAGGTGCGCAGGTCGCGTCGCCGGAAGTCGTCGGTCTCTGCATTCCGGGAAGGAGCCACGACAGTGGTGTCGATTCCCGCGCATTTCAGCCGGGAACAAGAGGACTTCTGGGTTGAGAAGATGGTCGCCCGGCTGCAGAAGAAGCTGTCGAAGACCAAGAGCTCCGACATGGACCTGCAGCGCCGGGCGGAGGAACTCTCGAAGCAGTACCTCGGGAACCGGGCGAATCCGCTGACTATCGAGTGGGTGCGCAACCAGAACAGCCGCTGGGGGTCGACCACGCCATCCGTAGGCGCGATCCGCCTTTCCCATCGGCTGCAGCCGATGCCGCAGTGGGTGACTGACTACGTGATCATTCACGAATTGGCGCATCTGCTGGAGGCAAATCACAGCAAGGCCTTCTGGGCGCTGGTATCCGCCTATCCACGGACCGAACGAGCCCAGGCCTACCTCAACGGGTACTCCGACTGCCTCCGGATCGAGCAGTCCCGATGAGGGAGTGCGGTTTCGTGACTAGGCCGCCTGGCGGGCCCATTGCACTGCTCGGTGAACCCGCGGCGGCAGATCGGGGACGACATCCTGCGGCAGGTCGTCGACTGGCCACCAGGCTACGTCTTCGCTCTCCAGACTGACCTGGATCGGAGCGGAGCGCTCGCAGCTGGCCACGAAGGCGACGTCGAGGTGCTCGCGGCAGTTGCCAAACGCCGACGTCAGGGCGTGACGATCGAGATCGAAAATTGCCCCTGGCTCGGTCCGAAACGACCGCACGCCACTTTCCTCGATGGTCTCGCGAAGGGCGGCCGCGCTCAGCGAGGAATCGCCCGCTTCCAGATGCCCACCGAACTGCACCCAGAAACGGCCCTTGCGGTGATAGGTCAGCAGGATCGACGTGGCAGCTGGGTCGAGTACGAAACAGCTTGCGGTGAGATGGCTTGAATGTCCGCCCTTTTGCAGCGCGGAGGCGCCGTGTGTCTCGATGCAGCGCAAATAGTCGTCACGCAGCCCCGCCATCCGGGGGGCATCCGGTGCCCAGCGGGTGAGCGTGTCGACCGCGCCGGGCACCAGCCGTTCAAAACTCACGGCTTCTTGGGTTCCTCGCCGCCATCATTGTCGTCTGTGGCGTTGTCGTCGGCCGAGGCCGTCGTGTCCTCAGCTGAACCCGTATCGCCGACCGAACCTGTCGAACCTGTCGAACCTGTCGAACCTGTCGAACCTGTCGAACCAGTCGAACCAGTCGAACCGTCGGACTCATCGCCGGAGTCCGTGGCCGGAGCCTGGGAATCCTCTTCTTCGGCGCTGTCAGCCTTCTCGGCGTCTGCGAAAAGCTGCGCGAGGGCAGCATCTACGTCGACACTTGCTTGTTCGGCCTGCTCGTTGCGTTCGAAGAACCCCAGCGGGTCGTCGAGGTCGGCCGTCGATGGCAGCAGGTCCGGGTGAGCCCAGATATCGTCGCGGACCTGGTTGCCCTTCTCCTCTGCGATAAGCGCCCACAAGGCTGCGGCGTCGCGGAGTCGGCGCGGACGCAGTTCGAGTCCGACCAGGGTTGCGAATGTATTCTCGGCCGGGCCGCCGCTCGCGCGGCGGCGACGCATCGACTCACGAAGTGCCTCGCGGCTCGGCAGGGCTGCTGTCGCTTCATGGGTCACGGCGTCGACCCAGCCCTCGATCAATGCCAGGGTGGTCTCCAGCCGCTGCAGCGCGTTCTTCTGCGCTTCGGTATCCGGAATCTCGAACAGACCAGAGGACAGTGCCTCGGTGATTCTGCTCGGATCGGACATATCGAACTGTCCGGCGAGGTCTTCCAGTCGGGAGGAATCGATCCGCACGCCCTGGGCGTATTCCTGCACGAGGGTCTGAACATGCGACCTCAGCCAATTGGCGTGGGAGAACAGCCTGAGATGCGCATCTTCCCTGACAGCGAGGTAGAGCCGTGCTTCATCCAGAGGAACCGAAGCGTCCTCGGCGAATGCCGAGATATTCGTCGGCAGCAATGCAGCGGTGCTTCCCTCCATCAACGGGAATCCGATTTCCGTTGAAGTAAGGACTGATCCGGCGAGCGTGCCAACGGCCTGTCCGAGCTGGATTCCGTAAATGCTGCCGCCGACCGACTGGAGCATTTGGCCGGCGCCGGCCATCATTGCCTGAATCTCGGCAGGGGCCTGCAGGGCAAGGTTTTCCGCCATCGCCTTGGAGACGCTGGCGGCAACCGGTTCGGCAAGGAGCTTCCAGGTGGGCAGGGTCTGCTCGACCCACTCGGCCCGGGAGAGCGCCTTGGCGTTGGCTCCGGCGGCGTCCAGAACCGTTGCGTTGGCGACCCACAGCTGCGCCAGCCGGTAGGCTTCCGCGATTTCGCGTTGCTGCTCGGCGGTGACGCTCGGGTCATTGCCGGCTGCTTTTGCCCGGGCAGAATCCTGCGCGAGCTTCCAGTTGATCGGGGACTGATCCGTGTTGGACATCATCGCCTGAACCTGGGCAAACATCTGGGACATCATCGCGGGGTCGGCGCCAAGGCCGGCCGCGAGCTGCGAGGGGTCGAAATTGCCGCCCTGGCCGAGCTTCTCGGCGAAATCCTTGCCGAACAAGGCTCCGAGAGCATCGGCGAACGGGTTCACCGAATCACCAGAATCATCCGGGTTGCGGTCCGGAGTATTCTCGTCGTCGTTATTGGAGTCTGAAGCGCTCATGATCCCTCTTTCGCAATTGACCTGTATTTACCGTAACGACTAAACCCGGCCGTATCGTCCCTGCCTGCCGCAACTTCGCTGGGATATCGCTGTGAGCACAATGCAGCCGGGTCGAAGCCGGAGTTGATCGTAAACTAAGCTGGACTTTCATCATCGAAAGGACGCAGACCGTGGTGCATCAGATCGGCGACCGGACTGATAAGCCGGTCCCGCAGACCAACGAGGGTCTGACGGTTTCGCCGAGCACGCCCCGATCCTCCCGGTCCCGTCCGGTGCTGGCGATCTCCGGGTTTCTCACTCTTGTGCTGATCGTCACGCTGTCGATGTTCAAGATTCCCTATGTGATTGAAACGCCCGGCCCTACTGTGAACACCCTGGGGACCGTCGATGGGCAGAAGCTGATCAACATAGCGGGACATCAGACATTCCCGACCGACGGTAATCTCGATCTGCTGACTGTTGCGGTCAGCGGCGGACCGAACAGCGACCTCGGCTTCAACAACGTCCTCGGCAGCTGGTTCAACCAGAAGCACGCTGTGGTGCCGGCGGAAGCGGTATATCCCGCTGGCGTGAGTTCCGAAGACATTAAAGAAGTAAACACGGCCGAGATGTCGTCATCACAGGAAACCGCAATTGCGGCGGCACTGGCGAACCTGAAGATTGCCTACACCACGAAACTCACCGTGTCAGGATTTTCCCCGGATTCACCTGCCGAGGGGAAGGTAGCCGAGAACGATGTGATCACCGCCGCCGGCGGCAAACCGGTCACCTCGCTGACCGGGCTTCAGGCGGTCGTCGCCGCCAGTGACGGCAATCCGGTTCCGATCACCGTCGAGCGTGACGGTGGCAACCAGGTAGTCAACGTGACGCCGAAGAAGAACGACGGCAAGTATCAGCTCGGGGTGCTGCTGACGCCCGATTACACCTTCCCATTCGAGGTGAGCATCAAGCTGGAGAACATCGGCGGGCCTTCGGCCGGCACGATGTTCGCCCTCGGCATCGTCGACACCCTGACGCCAGGGGCAATGACCGGGGGAGAGCACATCGCCGGGACCGGCACAATCGACACCGACGGCGAGGTCGGCCCGATCGGCGGAATCCGTCAGAAGCTCTACGGTGCGAAGAGCGCCGGTGCGGAGTACTTCCTGGCGCCTGCGGACAATTGCGACGAAGTGGTCGACCACGTGCCGGAAGGCCTACAGGTCATCAGGGTAGAGACACTCGATGATGCCCGCACCGCCGTAGAGACAATTGGCAGTGGGGGGCGCACCGGCGATCTGCCAGCATGCACTGCAAAATGACGCGCACTGATTCTAAGTAGCATCACCTGCTTCAACGATTTCTAAGAGGTACAAAGAGTGACTTTCCCACCACCGGCCGGCAGCAACCGACCAAAGAGCGCTGCGCCTGGCAAGCGCTCACCGCTGCTTCCGACAATCGGCATCGTTGCCGCGCTCATTGTCGCGTTCATAATCTTTGCGCAGATCTACACCGAGGTGCTCTGGTTCCGCCAGGTGAAATACCTCGAGGTGTTCACTACGGCATGGCTGGCTCGCGGCGCTCTCTTCGTCGGGGCCGGCCTGCTGATGGGCGCCGTCGCCTGGCTGACGATGAACATCGCGTTCAAGTCGCGTCCGGTCTATGTGCCCTCCACTCCGCAACAGGAGAACCTCGACCGATACCGCGAGGCAATCGAGCCGCTGCGCAAAGTGATGATGATCGCCGTGCCTGCGCTGCTCGGATTGTTTGCCGCCTCATCGGCAGCCTCACAGTGGCAGACCGTGCTGTTGTGGATCAATCAGGAGCCCTTTGGCCAGACTGAGCCGCAGTTCGGCCTGGACAACGGGTTCTATGTATTCACTCTGCCCTGGCTGCGCTACCTGGTCGGGTTGATCGGAACTGTGGCGATGGTGTCGCTTATCGCCGCCGTCGTCGTGCACTATCTCTATGGCGGCATCCGCCCCACCCGGGAACGCCGGCTCGACCTGACCAAGACCGCCCGGATCCAGATTTCCGTCGCCGTCGGCGTGTTCGTGCTGATGCAGGGCGCGAGCATCTGGATGCAGCGATACGGCAGCCTGACGGATTCGGAAGGGCTGGTCACCGGCGCGACGTACACGGATGTCAACGCCGTGCTTCCGGCGCGTGCGATCGTTGCCATAGCAGCGGTTATCGTCGCGCTGCTCTTCGTCGCCGCGGCTGTCTGGGGACGCTGGAGGCTGCCTATCGTCGGCACCGCGCTCCTGGTCATTCTCGGCATCGTCTCGACCGGGATCTATCCCTGGGTTGTGCAGCGGTTCCAGGTCCGCCCGTCCGAGCAGACGCTTGAGGCCGAATACATCAATAGAAACCTTGAGGGCACCCGGGCGGCGTACGGCATCGATGATGTCGAGGTGACCAATTACGACCCGACCCTCGAGGGTGAAAGCGGCGCCCTGCGCCAGGACGCCGAAACCACGGCCAGCATCCGGCTGCTCGATCCGAACCTTGTATCGGATTCCTTCCGTCAGCTGCAGCAGAACAAGCAGTACTACAGCTTCCCGGAGCAGCTGGACGTCGACCGGTATGCCATTGACGACAAGATCCAGGACACAGTAATCGCCGCCCGTGAGCTGAACACGGCCGGCCTGGGGTCCGATCCGTCCTGGTACAACCAGACGATCGTGTACACCCACGGCTTCGGTGTCGTGGCAGCCTATGGCAACCAGCGCGCAAGTGACGGCCGGCCGGTGTTCTCCGAGTCCGGCATTCCGTCGGTCGGCGAGCTGGGTGACTACGAACCACGGATCTACTTCGGCGAGCGGGCGCCCGAGTACTCGATCGTTGGCGGTCCGGCCGACGGACAGAAGCGCGAGCTTGACTACCCGGCCGATGATGAGCCGTCCGGCCAGGTGAACTACACGTTCAACGGCGACGGTGGACCGAGCGTCGGCAACCTGTTCAACCGTCTGCTGTACGCGATCAAGTTCCAGGACGAGCAGATCGTGCTTTCCGATGCTCTTAACGATCAGTCGCAGATCATGTATGAGCGCAATCCACGGGAGCGCGTGCAGAAGGTCGCTCCGTTCCTGACGGTTGATGGTGACCCGTACCCGGCTGTGGTTGACGGCAAGGTCAAGTGGATCGTCGACGCGTATACGACGAGCGCTGAGTACCCGTACTCCCGTCCGGAAACCCTTGACGACGTCACCGCGGATTCAAACACCGCACGGAATGGCAATGTCGCTGCCCTTCCCGGCGAGAAGGTCAACTACATCCGCAACTCGGTCAAGGCCACTGTCGATGCCTTTGACGGTAGCGTCGACCTGTTTGCCTGGGATGAGCAGGATCCGGTGCTGAAGTCGTGGATGAAGACATTCCCGAATACGATCAAGCCGGTCAGCGAGATCTCCAGCGATCTGATGAGCCACCTTCGCTACCCTGAGGATCTGTTCAAGGTTCAGCGGACGCTGCTTGCGTCGTACCACGTGTCGGATGCTGCGGCCTTCTACTCGGCGCAGGACTTCTGGACCACGCCGAATGACCCGACGGCGAGCAGTGAAACCGGCGCGGCAACTCAACCGCCGTACTACCTGACGCTGCAGATGCCCGGCCAGGACGATCCGGCGTTCTCGCTGACGACGTCGTTCATCCCGCGGTCGGCCGCGGGCCAGACCCGAAACGTGCTAACCGGCTTCCTCGCCGCGGATGCCGACGCGGGCGACAAGGCCGGCGCGCCGTCGGATGCGTATGGCAAGTTGCGGTTGCTGCAGCTGCCGAGGAACTCCGCGGTTCCAGGACCGGGTCAGGCGCAGAACAACTTCAACGCCGATCCGACCGTTCAGAATCAGCTGAACCTGCTGCGTCAGGGTTCATCCCAGGTGCAGAACGGCAACCTGCTGACCCTTCCGGTCGGCGGCGGTCTGCTTTACGTCCAGCCGGTGTACGTCCGGTCGGCGGGGGAGACCTCCTACCCGCTGCTGCAGCGTGTGCTGGTGGCGTTCGGTGACCAGATCGGGTTCGCGCCGACTCTCGACGAGGCGCTGAACCAGATCTTCGGTGGCGATTCAGGTGCTAACGCTGGTGACGCGAACGCGCCGGATCCGTCTGAGGACGGCGACGGCGGCGAGCCGCAGCAGGCAACGGCCGAAGAAGAGCTGCAAAAGGCGCTGGAGGACGCACGTGACGCGCTGAAGGAAAGTCAGGACGCCTTGAGCAAGGGCGACTTCGGCGCCTACGGCGACGCGCAGAAGCGGCTGAACGATGCTGTGGAGCGGGCTACCCGGGCACAGGAGGAGATCGCCGGCAAGAAGTCGTCGGACGACGCCACGGCGCCGGCGACACCGTCCGCCCCGGCAACGCCGTAGCGGTTCGGCAGCCTTCGGGGCCTTGAATAGGCTGCCGGATCGGCGAGGTGTTGGTTTGTCGCAGTTCGGGCGGAAATATCGACCGCAACTGCGACAAACCAACACGGCCAGGGAGGATCTGGCAGGTTGGAAACGGCCGAAAATCCGCGCAAATAGGCGGATTTTTCGCCGATTTGCATTGGCAGGATCTTGTGCGTAAAGTTAAGTCTTGCGTCGCGGGGTGGAGCAGTTCGGTAGCTCGCCGGGCTCATAACCCGGAGGTCGTAGGTTCAAATCCTACCCCCGCCACTGGAAGAGGCCCTGACCAGCAGAAATGCTGGACAGGGCCTCTATTTTTGTCCCGGTGAATTGGCTGGCTATGCGCGGTTCTTCCTCGACGAGTTCGACTTCGATCGCTTCGAAGTCGAACTCCACCGGCTCCGTCAGCGAGGCGAAGGCGGCGAAGCAGCCCGAGCCTCCCGTCATGCCGAGGGTGACGCCTCACGACCTCCGCCTCACGACCTCCGCCACACGGCGCCGCCGCTCGCGATCAGCGCCGGGGCAAACGTCAAGGCGGTGCAGCGGATTCTCGGCCACGCCAGCGCGCGGAGAGCCTCGCCCGACAAGAGGCTGACAATGATCGTCCGCGGGGCTACCGCCTCGTCCGCCTCCAGCGTCGGTTAGTTCGCGACGTAGACAGGCTGTCGGCCGAGGTCGTCGCGCTCGGCGATGTCGAGAAGCGCTGTGGCCATGTCTGGGGCCGTGATCGTCCAGCCTTGCCGGATCGGCTTGTCGGCGTTGAGGCGGTAGCGGCCGGTCGCAGACGCTGGTCGGATTCGCGGGGCCCGGATCGTCGTCCATTGCGCGCTGGACTCCCAGAGCGCAATGTCCATACGACGCATGTCGTCGTATGTCGCGCCGATGAACTTTTGCAGCAGCGGCAGCACGATCCACAGCTTGAAGAGACCCTGGTGTGCCCAGTGCTCGGCCACTTCGGACGAGATTACAACGATTCGTTCGACTCCGTGCTTATCCATCCCGGCTAGGAGGTTCCGAGTGCCCTCCGAGTAGAGGGTCGTCGGCTGCTTGGAGGTACCGATCCCGACCGTGCTCACCACGGCATCGATCCCCTTGAGCAGAGGTTCGACTGACGCCGCGTTGAGGATGTCGGCCCGGGCTTTCGCGAGCCGTGGGTGCCCTATGGTGAGCTTCGTCGGGTTCCTCGCGATCGCGACAACCTCATATCCGCGCCTGAGTGCTTGTTCAACCACGTGACCACCAACCATGCCGGTTGC
Source organism: Saxibacter everestensis (assembly GCF_025787225.1). Lineage (NCBI taxonomy): Bacteria > Bacillati > Actinomycetota > Actinomycetes > Micrococcales > Brevibacteriaceae > Saxibacter > Saxibacter everestensis. The sequence goes on along the minus strand of NZ_CP090958.1, from coordinate 2,137,067 downwards.
TCCCGGTACCAGAATCCTCATCTCGCCCTTCACATGCAATACACTCGTGGGATGTTCCCGATCATGGTTATTCCCGATTCGGGAGCAGTGTATCAAGAGGAGTGTCGATGAGCGACGGGCTAGTAGGCCAAGTAAGGGTGGTGCTCCAGCGTCAGCTGGTGCACGCGATCCTGGGAAACGAGAGGGTGGCCAGGGAGCACGGGCTACGAGTTGCGGACCTCCAGACGCTGCATCTCATGGTCCTGCGCGAGGATGTGCGAACACCACGGCAGATCAGCGACACCACGGGAATGCCGACCAGCACGGTCACGAAGCTGCTCGACAGGCTGGAACAGGCTGGGTACGTGCGCCGTACTATGGACCCAGCAGACCGCCGGAAGACGCGAATCGAGCTGGTCGCAGAAGCGATCGCCCCACTCCAGACGTTGTATGGCAACACCGATGCTGAGTTCGATCAGCTCAGCCGACAGTTCAGCTCGAGTGAGCTGCAAGTCGTCGTTCGGTACTTGGAAGCAGTGAGCGGATTCTATGCGCCCGGAGAGCAGCCGGAGAAGTAGCAGCAAGGGTTCATGGAGGGCGACTACTGCGCCACCTCGGCCACCGGGGCATCCCTCGACCCTTCCACGTCCCGACCAGGCTGGCGACCCACGAAGAGCCCAGAAATGCCCATCCAGAGCCCAGCGATGACTGTCGCTACCGGCAGGAGCGCGAGGCACCTCGCAGTTGCGGCAGATCACAGCTGACGGGCCTCCAGCTTCGCCGTGGTGGTGATGATCTGATCGGCTCGCTCGCTCGCTCGTTCGCGGCGGTCGGGCATTGACGGCCGCCGAACAGGAACGCGTTATTACGGACCTGCTGAACCTCGACCGTGCCGAAGCAATCGTCTCCCTGTCGAAGCGCAGGCAGGACAGCCGACCTCCTACGTATGATGCGCCGATGCACGCCGCGCATCTGGGGGCTCAAAGGCTTCACTGCCGCCAGCTATCCGGTCTGGAGATCGCGGACGTGCAGCCGGTGCCCTTTCCCGGTTTCGACAATCTCATTTTCGAGCGATCTCACGTGGTCGTCGCAGGTCCTAGGGCGCGTTTCCTGGCCATGCGAGCACCCGCAGAGGCTGCCATCGTTAGCACGCTAAACGGGGTGTCGGGCTGGTGGGGCCAGGGTCCTTCGTGATCGTCCGGTGGTTCGTCGGACCAGTCGGTCTTCAGGCTCGTTGGGCCATGGCCCAGTCAACACCTGCGTACAGCACGTCGATTTCGGTGGCGAGCTGTGAATCGTCGGAGGGCAGTGCCTGTGCGATAGAGAGCCCGTTGACGATGGTGAACAGGATCTGGGCTCGTCGTGCGTTGTCTCCTGGTGCAAGTGAGCCTTCGTCCTGAATGACGTTCAGGCAGTATTCGATGCGGCGGCGAAGTTCTCGTTCGATGGCCAGGTACTCTGCGCTGGCTGCTTCGGAGGGCTCGGTTGCGACGTAGCGGTCGAAGGTCTGGCGCCATGCGTCGCGCGGATCGGCTCCGACCGACGCAAGCAGGCGTTGCAGGCAAGCCATGAGTCGTTCCCTCGCCGGTATCGAGGTGTCGTGGATGGTGTCCTCGGGGAGCACCAAGTCGTACACCAACGTCATCACCTCATCCATCAGTTCGCGCTTGGTGGGGAAGTGGTGCTGGAGAGACCCGGTGCTCACCCCGGCACGGGCCGCGACTGCTCGCACGCTCATCACGGCACCGGGTTCCTCTCCCAGCATCGTCGCGGCTGCCCACAGGATCTTATCCCTGCTACCTATTCCCTCAGGTGGTTGCTGTTCCATGTTTCGCCCTTCCGTTACGCCGTATTAGTCAACCATGCTACTCTCGGACTGCGATCGATCCAATACAGCGTATTGGTAATCAGCGTGTTGGCGACGGAGGGGGGACGAAGCCGACTGTGTTACCACTGGCTGCTCGACGCCGCCGGGAACTGAGCCGATTCTCTCGCTCTCGACAACCATGTCGCCCGCACGTTGACCCGGAACACGAATATCGGAACAGGTGCAGGCTGACCGCCTCGCTGCAATACCACCAGCGGTTCGATCGAGCCGCTGATTGAACATCACGGAAGGATTTGTATGAAGACGACAACCAATCCGGTTTGGCTCCTCACACCTAGGGGTCCGAAGAATATCTCCTCGGTGCCCAGCGGAGTGGAGTACCACCGGGTCCTCGCTGGCGACGACCGGCACATCGCCCGCGGCATCCTCGCGATCGTGCTCCTGCTCGCGGGCCTGGTCTTCTTTTCCCTCGCCACCGGTTGGGTGAGTGCGCTCATCGACACCCAGCTAGGAAACAGCCCGACCGATTACACGCCTGTCCGACACGCAGGAAGCATGATCGGGCTCGCTCTTCTCATCCCGTGGAGCATGCTCATCCAACGATGGCTCTACGGCGTGCCCGCAGCATCACTACACTCCGTAACCTCGTGGTTCCGCTTCGATCTTCTAGGCAAAGCGCTCCTGGTCTTCGGCCCCGCATGGCTCATCGTCAACGGTCTGGGATTCCTTGCCCCGGCCGAGGAGGTCCCGTGGTCACAGACCGACCTCATCGCAATGTTCCTCGTCACCTTCCTCTTGACCCCGCTGCAGACGACGGGCGAGGAGTACGGCTTTCGCGGGCTGGCCTTCCGCGTCATCGGGAGTTGGACGCGCAGTCCCCGCGCCGGACTTGTCGCCGGCGTCGTCGTCACCAGTGTGCTGTTCACCGCCATGCACGGATCCACCGACCCGTACATCATCACGTGGTACCTGACACTCTTCACCTGCCTGGCGATCATCACCTGGCGCACAGGCGGCCTGGAGATTGCAATCGTCCTCCACGCCATCCTCAACACCCTCACCTTCATCGCAGCCTTCTACCTGCGCGTCGACTTCGGTGCAGCAATCCAGGACCGATCAGCGGGAGTCGGTACGCCATACCAGCTTCTTCCTGCCCTCGCTGTTATCGCCATCACCGCGGTCATCTGGTGGTGGACACGCAAAACCGGCCCAGCCCTCACCCCAGCAACTACCACGCAACTCAACCAAGAGCGATGAACAATCGGATACGTCGGGTATCGCCACCTGGACATAGTCCTCGGTATTCGCTTTAGTCTGCGGCGTCGCGAAGAAGAGGTGCCTTGAACCGTGATCGCACGGTCCCGCCAGAGGAGCCGCTTGTGGGACGGGATGGCCGCGGCCGATCGCCCGTGCCCGCCACGGCGTGTGCGGTCTCGACGCCGTCAACGTACGCGTCGGCGTCGGGGCCCACAGTCGGCGTTTCGGCCTCAACTTTGAAGCATGTCAGTAGTTCGCGCCCCATCCGGATCATCCACGCCAACCTGCGCGCCTACCTGACCCTCAACGCCATGGCGTCCCGATGCCATGGATCTCGTGCATGGCGGCCTATATGTCGCGCCGAGGCCCAGGGATCTCGATGTTGGTCGAACCCTCTGGCCAGGTCAGGGGGCATGATCCGGAAAAAGCGAGAGTCTTTGGCGTCACGATGTCCCTAGGCAAGCGGCATTACCCTTCAAAACGCGAACTTCGGGACGCCCTCGATCAGGAACGCCGAGTGCGTGCAGGATCAAGGCCTGAATTCACACGCTGTTCTGCACAGCGTTCTCGGTCTGTCGCCAGCAGCGAGGCGGCGGCTACGCCGGGCTAATCCGCCTCGCAGGGCGAGGCTCCGGCAGTTCCGGAGATCGGTGGCGCCCAGGCGGGGAAGTGCCTGGTCTCGTGCTCCGGTACCCAGCGTCCGGCATCTACGACATAGCTCGCCTGCGGCCCGCCGTCGAGCAGCGCCCTGAGACCTTCCAGCAGGCGGTCGACGTCGTCCTCGGTCGAGCCAAGGCCGAAGCTCGCCCGGCAGCCGCCCCTGTCCAGCCCCAGGGCCTTGGTCAACGGATGAGCGCAGAATCGTCCATCGCGGACTCCGACGCCGTGCTCGGCGGACAGATAGGCCGCTACCAGACCCGGGTCGTAGCCGCGAACGCTGAACGTGACGATTCCGACCGCATCCAGCGATTCTTCGGCCCAGATCCGGTGCGTCTCTACGCCGTCGATGTCGGCAACGCCATCAACCAGCCGGCGGCGCAAATGTTCTTCATGCTCATGCCAGTCGTCCTGATCGAGGTTCTGCAGCACCTTGCAGGCTTTGGCGATCGCGGCCGCGCCAAGCACGTTGGGTGAGCCGGCCTCGTGGCGGGCCGGCCCCGTCGTCCAGCTGACCGAGTTGGCCTGGACCTCGCGGACGGCGCCACCGCCGGCGCGGTGCGGTTTCCCCGCATCCAGCCAGTCGGCGCGCCCGACGACAACACCGGATCCGAACGGCGCATAGAGCTTATGGCCGGAGAAGACCAGGTAGTCGATGTTGTCTCCGGCCACATCGATTCGCCGATGAGGGGCCAGCTGGGCGGCGTCCACGGCTATGCGCGCTCCGTGCCGATGTGCGAGCTCCGCGAGCTCCCGAAGCGGCAGGACTTCGCCCGTGACGTTTGAGGCCCCCGTAACCGCCAGCAGAGCCGCAGGAGCGCCGGCCAGCTCCACGTCGAGCTCGTCAATCGTCTCCCGCAGCGTGTTTCGTACGCTTACGACCCGATGATCGATTGCTTGCCAGGGCAGCAGGTTGGCGTGGTGTTCGATGTCCAGATAGACCACGTCACGCCGCAGGCCGCCTCCGGTGTCTGCCACGCCGGACGCGACCACACCGGCAAGGAGGTTCAGCGAATCAGTGGTGTTCGCGGTGAAAATCACCGAGTCGCCGTCGCGGGCGTTGACGAATGCACTGACGGCGAGCCGCGCGGATTCATATACCGAGGTACTGACCTGGGACAGATAGCCGGCGCCGCGATGAACGCTGGCATAGTACGGCGAAATATCATTGAGGAAGTTGGCGACCTCGGTGAGAGCCGGTGCGGAGGCCGCATAGTCCAGATTCGCATAGCTGACGACGTCACCGCCCAGCAGGGGAATCGTCAGGTCTCCGCCGAGCACTATGCCGGCCGGATCGGAATCGGCGGAGGCACCGGATGCGGTGACGGCGGAGCGGGAATCGAGGATTGTCATGGCAACCAAGCCTTTGCACTCTCGCGGGACACAATGTCCGCTACTTGACGTGCCTGTCTGGCACACCCTGGTTGTCACCCGGAGCACCCCGCGAGCTCACAGGGGTTGCTGGCCAGCAAGCCGGGGCTTATCGTGCTGGCACTCTTAACCGTGGATTCAATCTAGAGTCGACAAGGTGCGCGGTGCCATGGCCGTGACAAAAAGCGTCACAAAAACGCGCGCTGCTGACTACTGCCGGCGCTGCTGACTACTAGTGAGCCAGCACTCGCAGCTTCTGCAACCGGGCCGCTGCCTGCTCCAGCACCGGCACCTGCTTGCAGAAGGCGAATCGAACCAGGGTCCGCATCGATTCATACTGGGCTGATCCCGGCGTGCACAGCGCGATGACGGGCACCGCGACGACGCCGCACAACTCGGGGAGCGCCCGGCAGAACGTCAGCGCGTCATCACTGGTGACAGCGCCGACATCGGCGTTGACGAAGTAACCGGCCTGCGGCTCGTAGACTTCCAGGCCGATGTCATCGCGAAGCACCCGGGTCAGCAGGTCCCGGCGTGCGCTCAGGCTGTCGCGTTCGGCATCGAAAATCCGCTGCGGGAAGTCCAGCGCACGGGCGACCGCCGGCTGGAAAGGAGCGCCGGAGACGTAAGTCAGGAACTGCTTGATTGCCTGGATGGCGGCCCGTGCCTCCGCCGGAGCGTGCAGCCAGCCAATTTTCCAGCCGGTCACGCTGAAGGTCTTGCCCGCCGAGGAGATGGTGATAGTCCGGTTCCTGGCGCCCGGAAGAGTGGCGACCGGGGTATGGATGCGGCCGTCGAAGAGCAGGTGTTCGTAGACTTCGTCCGAGATGATCCAGGCGCCGGCCCGGTTCGCCGCATCGACAATGAGTTGCAATTCGGCTGGGGTGAAGACCTTGCCGGTCGGATTGTGCGGATTGTTGATGATGACCGCGACGGTCTTCTCGCTGAACGCGGCAGCAAGCACTTCGGGGTCGAAGCTGAAGTCAGGTGTGGAGAGTGGCACTGTGCGCCGTACGGCGCCGGCCATCTCGATACAGGCAGGATACTCGTCGTAGAACGGTTCGAAAATCACGACTTCATCACCGGGGGAAGCCAGGGCCAGAATCGAGGCGGCAATACCCTCGGTCGCGCCTGTCGTCACCAGAACCTCCGCTTCCGGGTCGACGTCGAGGTCATAGAACCGTTTCTGATGCGCCGAGACCGCGCGCAACAGCTCCGGGTTGCCCTGCCCTGGTGGATACTGGTTGATTCCCGCATCGATGGCGGCATGCGCGGCCTGGAGAATCTCGGCAGGCGGATCGGTGTCGGGTGCGCCCTGGCCCAGGTTGATCGAGTTGGTGCGGCCGGCGAGTGCCGACATCTCGGCGAAGATGGTCGGCGCGAGAACGCCCCGGTCGTTCACCAACCCCGCCGCCGCAGCGACTCGCTTCCAGCGCCCCGGCGTCAGTGCCATCGATGTTTCGTGCAGACTCACCGTAAATACCTCAGAACTTCCTCGTGCAATAGTCCGTTACTGGCTACCGCGTTTCCACCAAATGGACCGTCCACGCCGTCCAGCGAGGTGAACCTCCCGCCGGCTTCGGTCACTATCGGAACCAGCGCAGCCATATCGTAGACGTTCAACTCCGGCTCGGCGGCAATGTCGACGGCGCCCTCGGCAAGCAGCATGTACGACCAGAAGTCGCCGTAGGCACGGGTTCGCCAGACGGACGACATCAGGCCCAGCATGCCGTCAAGATTACCGCGATCCTTCCAGCCGGCCAGCGATGAATACGATAGCGAGGCATCGGTCAGGGAGCCGACCTTCGAGACGTTGATTCTGCTGGCTCTCGCCAGGCTGCTGCCGGACCAGGCGCCGGTGCCCTTCGAGGCCCACCACCGGCGGCCAAGCGCCGGCGCTGACACGAGACCGACAACGGGTTCGTCATCGACGACCAGCGAAATCAGTGTTGCCCACACCGGAACGCCTCGGACGAAGTTCTTGGTTCCGTCGATCGGGTCGAGGATCCATTTCCGATTCGAGCTGCCGACGGTGCCGAACTCCTCGCCGATGATGGCATCGCGCGGCCTGGTCCGGGCCAGTTGGCCGCGCAGCGTTTCCTCTGCACTGAGATCGGCGTCCGTAACCGGGGAGAGGTCGGGCTTCGTTTCGACCTTCAGATCGAGGGCTTTGAACCGGGACAGCGTAACTGAATCCACAGCGTCGGCCAGGACATGGGCGAGACGGAGGTCTTCGCTGTGGTCGGTTGAATTGCCGTCGCCGAGCTGTGAGGGGGTCATAAATTCAACACTCTACCGGCCAGCGGATGGCGTTTGGGGGAGGTTTCACGTGTTGAACGGCGACGGGTGACGTGCCCGGGGTGGCATCGGGTGGACGGCGTCGGGTGGCTGAATCTGCTGAGTTGCGTGGACGAACGCCGATCAGGCGCCAGGTTGCTGTTCCACTCCGGAGAGAAGTCGCCTAAACGAGTCCAGCCGTTCCTGACCCCGTGCGCCGGCATTGCCGGCCTGCACCCAGCTGTCCAGTTGGCATCGGGGGGAATTTTCGTGGTGCAGGCAGCCCCGCGGGCAGTCGGCGCTGGCGGGAACCAGATCGGTGAACGCAGCCAGCAGGGTCTCCGGCGTCACGTGGGCCAGTCCGAAACTGCGCACGCCGGGCGTATCGACTACCCAGCCGTGCTCATCGTCCGGCAGGCGGAGCCCGATCGCGGATGAGGATGTGTGCCGTCCACGCCCGGTGACGGCGTTCACCACTCCGGTTGCCCGCCTCGCCTCGGGGACGAGTGCGTTGATCAGCGTGGACTTCCCGACGCCGGAGTGGCCAATCAGAACGCTGGTCTTGCCCTGAAGCCGACGGCGTACCTCCTCAACGCCCACTGCTGCCACATCGCCCTCGGCGTCCTCCGGCGGGAGGGAGGTCGCCAGCACGGCGACGTCGATGGCGTCATAGAGCCGAGCCAGTGCATCGGCGCCGGCCAGGTCGGTTTTGGTGACCACGATCAGGGCATCCATGCCGGCATTGAAGGCGGCGGCAAGCGACCGGTCAATGAACCTGGGCCGAGGTTCCGGATCCGCGGCCGCGGTGACGATAACCAGCTGGTCCGCGTTGGCGACGAGGACGCGCTCGGTGGAGTCCCCATCATCTGCGCTGCGCCGCAACAGGGTGGCACGCTCCCGGATCCGGACAAGCCTGGCGAGAGCATCGGTCGCACCACTGACATCGCCGACCAGATCGACTCGGTCACCCACGACGACCGGGGTGCGGCGCAGTTCCCGGGCGCGCACCGCGATTACGGCGCGCTCCGTTTCGGTGCCCTGGTCGACAAGCGTTGTGTAGCGTCCGCGGTCCACAGTGATCACCCGGGCCTGAATTGCTTCGTCGTACCGGGGGCGATCTTTCGTCCGGGGTCGTGAACCCTTCGAATTCGGCCGAATCCGGACGTCGCTCTCCGAGTAAGTGCGTTTAGGACTCACGGTTCCTGCCGGCGGAGTCGACGAGGGAAGTCCACAACTGGGTGAACTCGGGCAGCGTCTTTGCCGTTGTGTCGACATTCTCGATGCCGACACCCGGTACGCGCAATCCGATCACCGCGGCAGCCATCGCCATCCGGTGATCGTGGTACGTCTCGACCACCCCGCCATGCAGCTTGGCAGGCCGGATCAGCAGACCGTCCGCGGTTTCCTCCGCTGAGCCGCCAAGCCGGTTGATCTCGGTCGTCAGCGCCTTCAGTCGGTCGGTCTCATGGCCGCGCAGGTGCGCCACGCCCCGAATCCTTGACGGCCCGTCGGCAAGTGCGGCAACGGCAGCGACGACCGGGGTCAGCTCGCCGACCTCGCCGAGGTCCACGTCCACCCCGGACAGTTCGCCCGTGCCGTGGACCGTCAAGCCACTCCGGTCGAGTGACGATGAACCACCGAAGGCGTCGATCAGCCAGCGCATCGAGTCACCCGCCTGGGTTGTCCAGGTCGGCCAGTCCCTGATCTGCACCGAACCACCGCTGACCAGCGCGGCCGCTGCGAATGGCGCGGCGTTTGAGAGATCCGGTTCGACCGTGACGTCGAGCCCGCGCGGAACTCCGGGTTCGATTTGCCATCGGTCCGGCTCGGAATCATCGACAAGAAGCCCCGCGTCCCGCAGTACCTCGATCGTCATTCGGATATGCGCCCGGCCGGGAAGGACCGGGCCGGCGTGACGCAGGTCGAGCCCGAGGTCGAACCGGCCACCGGCAAGCAGCAAGCCCGAAACGAACTGACTCGAGGCCGAGGCGTCGATGGTCAGGTTGCCACCGCGAACCTGACCGGTTGCGTTAACCGTGAAAGGGAGCAGGCCCCGGCCGCCGTCGTCGATCTGCACCCCGAGAGCGCGCAGGGCATCGATTGTGGTTCTCATTGGCCGGATGCGGGCGCCGGCGTCGCCATCGAGCACGACCGACTGCGAGCAGAGCGCAGCAACCGGTGGAATGAACCGCATAACTGTGCCGGCCAGCCCGCAGTCCACCTGAAGCGGTCCCGGGGCGCCGACGCGGGGGAGCGGCTGGACCAGCCAGTCCGAGCCGAAATCGCCGCTGGCGGTTGTTTTGGTAACGGTGGCTCCCAGCGCGCTTAACGCAGCGGCCATCAACTCGGTGTCACGCGAATGCAGCGGCGACCTGAGCCGGGACGGCTCGTCTGCAAGTGCCGCGAGGACGAGGAACCGGTTCGTCAGAGATTTCGAACCCGGAATGCTCACCCGGGCATCGAGCGCCGATTCGCGTCGCGGAGCGGGCCAGACGGCCGGTCTCGATTGGACGGGCAATGAGCTAGCTGGTGACGGCATCCACAGCCTGTTTCGCGAAGCGGTCAGCGCCACGTTTGGCCCGCTTGGCTTCACGCCGCGCGGCCTTTGAGGTCCGCCCAGCCGCCTTGGCGGTGCGGCTGGCGCCGCGGCCAACGTACTTCTTGGTCGAATCTGCGGCATGCTGAGCGCGCCAGGCCACGCCGGGCTTGCCGTCCGTGTCGACGGAAGCCAATAGTGCGCCGCCAAGCAGAGACAACCCGGTGAGGAAGCGCTGCTGCCCGGCCTTGCGTTCGGTCGGATCCTTGACCTTCCAGAACTTTTCGCCGGCGGTATCGATCACGAGCGTCGCCACCAATGCCGATGACGAGAACCGAGGCAATCTTCCGGTGGCCAGAAGCAATCCTGCACCAATCTGGGCTGCGCCGGTGGCACGCGCGACAGTAGTCGCGTCGAGTGCAAAATCGACGTTGTCATTGACTTTGCCCACAAGAGGAGCCAACGACGCCGCGCTCTGCTCTGGCTTACGAACCCGGTGGACGCCATTGCTGATGAAAGCGATGGACAGCAGGGGGCGGGCTAGTCGACGGACAGTACTCATTTTGCCTCCAAAGTTGGTCTTATCCGAGCATAACGGTCGCCGTCGGAGACCACAGCGGGCAGGGCAATGGAATACCGCGCGCTCCGGGTTAGTTGAATCCAATGGAATGCACGCCCGACGTGCAAGGCGAAACGTGCGAAAGAGGGGTCAATCGCTTGACCGTAACAGCAGCTGAACCGACTGCGCGCGCAAAGAGGTATAAAGGCTCCGAGGGACGGGTAGCATTGCCCGTGATGACTGACGACTTAACCCGGGCGACCGAGGGTGAAACTGATAGTGAGCGCTCGGCTCGTTTTGAGCGGGATGCACTCGAATACCTCAATCCGCTGTATGCCGCCGCGCTTCGGATGACACGCAACCCTGCCGACGCGGAGGACTTGGTTCAGGAGGCGTTCGCAAAGGCATATGCGGCGTTTCACCAGTATCGACCAGGCACCAACCTCAAGGCCTGGCTGTATCGAATCCTGACGAACACGTACATCAACACGTACCGGAAGAAGCAGCGCCAACCGCTGGAATCGCATAGCGAGGACATCGAGGACTGGCAGATTGCCCGAGCCGATTCCCACACTTCGGCAGGCGGAAGATCGGCCGAGGTCGAGGCGCTGGACCACCTTCCCGATTCGGACGTGAAAGAGGCGTTGAACTCCCTGCCGGAAGACTTCCGGATGGCTGTCTACTACGCCGACGTCGAGGGTTTTTCGTACAAGGAAATTTCCGACATCATGGACACGCCCATCGGCACCGTCATGTCCCGATTGCATCGCGGACGTCGGCAGCTGCGCGAAATGCTTGTGGACTACGCGCGGGAGCGTGGAATGACAAACGCAGGTGAGGAAAAGTGAGCACGGAAGAACGTTTATCGGAAGAGGCGCCACCAGCGTCCAAGGGATGTTGCGAGGAGAGCCGGCGGCAGAATCTGCGCAGGCTCTACGATTACCTTGATGGTGAGCTTGGCCAGGCGGAGATCGCCGAAATCAAGGCGCACCTGCAGGAGTGCTCGCCATGCGAGTCGGAGCTGAGCATCGAGTCGATGCTCAAGGATCTGGTCAGGCGCTCGTGCAGCGAAAGCGCCCCCGCCAGCCTTCGGGAACGGATCCGGGAGCGCATTGTGATCGAAACCTCGGATACCGGTCGACTCTAAGCATTCAAGCACCCGGAATCGCTGGATGCTTCTGCTTCTGCGTCGGAACAGCAGTGCCGGAAACAGTACGGTAGTGCCGGAAACAGTAATGCCCGGGTCGCTTGATGCGACCCGGGCATTGCTCTTTAAGTGTTTGGCTTCTTGCCGTGGTTTGCGGCGCCGCCCTTACGGGCGCGGCGCTTGCGTGCTCGCTTACTCATATATTTCTCCTTTGTTTTCCCTGTCGTATCGTGCCATAGCCGGGTGCTCCTGCGCGAGCCGCCCGCCGGTCTCCGCCGGTGCTACGCCGGCGAGGGCAGGCCGAGCCAGCTGTACCAGCCGCGGTTCAGCACCAGCCAGGCCAGCAGACCGTAGCCGGCCTGCGCGGGCAACCCGATATCGCTCGCGCCGACATCCGTGCGCCACTGCTCGTGGTTCAGCAGCGGGGTGAACGTGTCCACGTAGTTGACGCCGCGCCTGCTTGCCACATCGGCGAAGCCGGCGGACAGTTCCTGGATCCGCCGATTCGCCTCGTCGTGAACCGTCGGAGTGGGGCCAACAACGAAGGTGGAGACCTCTTTGGACAGCGCCTCGTCCAGCAGATTCGCCAGGTTGAGCCGAGACCGGGCGAGTGAAAGACCCTCGCCGAGATCAGCGCAGCCCAGCCCGATGATCAGCCGGTTGTCAGCGCTCGTGGCATAGCGCCGCGAGGCCTCGCCGTACCAGCGGGACGACAGCGCCGCGGTGCCCTCGCTCGGCACGCCGAGTCCGAACATCCGTAGGTTGTGCCCCTCGCTCAGTGTGCGAGCGGCGACGCGACCTACCCAGCCCTGGCCGCGGGCATCGCCGAGCCCGGCGACAAGTTCGTCGCCGACGGCCACTACGTTAAGAATTCCTGTTGAACGTCCTGTGCTGCTCATCGAGGTTTAACGCTCGAAAGCAGTTTTGATCAAGGCGGCCTGCTCCATGTCGTGGACCTTCTTCAGTCCGGTCGCCGGTGAGGCCGAAGCACGCCGCGACACCACGCGCAGACTGCGCCCGCCAAGGTACTTCGGCAGGCCGAGCGCGATCGATGGCCACGGCCCCTGGTTCTCCGGCTCGTCCTGCACCCAGACCAGTTCCGCGTCCCCGTAAACGTCGAGCGCCTTGGCGATCGATTCCCCGCACAACGGATACAGCTGCTCGAACCTGACCAGCGCCGTCCTGGTATCGCCAGCCTTCTCACGGGCCTCCAACAGCTGCCAGTAGAGCTTTCCGGAGACCAGGAGGACCCGATCGACGTTCTGAGGCTCAACGCTGGTGTCCGGGATGACGGGCTGGAATCCACCGGTCGTGAAGTCCTCCACCGGCGAGGACGCCGCCTTCAGGCGCAGCATCCACTTCGGCGTGAAGACGATCAGCGGGCGGCGCGGCCGGGAGTATGCCTGCCGGCGCAGCAGATGGAAGTGCGATGCCGGCGTCGACGGCTGGGCGACTGTCATGTTGTTCTCGGCGCACAGTTGCAGGTAACGCTCGATCCGGGCCGATGAATGATCCGGGCCCTGGCCCTCGTACCCGTGCGGGAGCAGCAGGACAACCGACGAGTTCTGTTGCCACTTCTGCTCCGCAGAGGAAATGAACTCGTCGATGATCGACTGGGCGCCCGGACCGAAATCACCGAACTGGGCCTCCCACAGTACGAGCGCGTCGGGACGTTCCACCGAGTATCCGTATTCGAAGCCCATGGCGGCGTACTCCGACAGCGACGAGTCGTAGACCCAGAACCGGGCCTGGTCGTCGGAGAGGTTCGATAGCGGCGTCCACTCGTTGCCGTTCCCGTGATCGATCAGCACCGAGTGGCGCTGCACGAACGTGCCACGACGTGAGTCCTGGCCGGTTAGCCGGACCGGAACGCCTTCGACCAAAAGCGAGCCGAAAGCAAGCAACTCGCCGTATCCCCAGTCGATCGAACCCTGACGCGACATCAGGTCGCGCTTTTCCAGCAGTGACTTCAGCTTCTTGTGCACCGTGAAGCCCTCCGGAGGGCTGACATGTGCCTTGCCGATGCGCTCGATAACCGAACTGTCGACGGCAGTTTCCACTGACTGTGGCTGGTCGTCTTCGCCGCGCTGGGCCTCGGGGCGTTCCAGTCCGGATACCGGAGCATCGTCATCGCTGACGATCGGCACCGAAGATGTCTGAGCATCGTGTGTTTCGGCGAATGCTGCCTCAAGCCTGGCCTGGTAGTCCTTGAGCGCCTCTTCGGCCTCGGCCTCGCTGATATCGCCTCGGCCGATCAACGCACGGGTGTACAGCTTGCGGACACTGCGCTTGGCGTCGATCAGCTCGTACATCATCGGTTGGGTCATCGATGGGTCGTCGCCCTCGTTATGGCCGCGCCGACGGTAGCAGACCAGATCGATGACAACGTCCTTGGCGAATTCCTGGCGGTACTCGAAGGCGAGCCGCGCGGCACGGACGACAGCCTCCGGGTCGTCGCCGTTCACGTGGATGATCGGCGCATTGATGATCTTCGCGGCATCTGTGGAGTAGAACGAGGAGCGCGAGGAGCTCGGGCTGGTGGTGAAACCTACCTGGTTGTTGATCACGACATGGATCGTGCCACCGGTCCGGTAGCCGCGAAGCTCTGAGAGGTTCAACGTCTCGGTGACGACACCCTGGCCGGCGAATGCGGCATCGCCGTGCACCAGCACTGGCAGCACAGGGAAGGCCGCGCCACCCAGGTCGATACGGTCCTGCTTGGCCCGGGCAATGCCTTCGAGCACAGGATCGACGGTCTCAAGGTGCGATGGGTTGGCCGCAACGTAAACCTTCATCGAGTTGCCGGCCGCAGAGGTGTAGGAACCCTCGGTGCCCAGGTGGTACTTCACATCGCCGGAACCCTGGACGCTGCGCGGATCCTGGGTGCCTTCGAATTCGCGGAAGATCTGGCCGTATGACTTGCCGGCGATATTGGCAAGCACATTCAGCCGGCCGCGGTGCGCCATTCCGATGGTGACCTCGGGGAGGCCTGCGTCCGCGGCGTTGGCCAACACCTGGTCGAGCAGCGCGATCGTGGATTCGCCGCCTTCCAGGCTGAAACGCTTCTGGCCGACGTACTTGGTCTGCAGGAACGTCTCAAACGCCTCCGCGGCGTTGAGCCGGCCGAGAATATGCATCTGCTCGTCGCGGCTGGGCTTGTCGAACGGCTTCTCGACCCGGTTCTGGAACCACTTGCGTTGCACCGGATCTGAGATATGCATGTACTCGATGCCGGTGGTCCGGCAGTACGAATCGCGCAGCACGCCGAGGATCTTGCGCAGCGACATCTGAGGCTGATTTGCGAATCCACCGGTGGGGAATTCCCGGTCGAGGTCCCAGAGGGTGAGCCCGTGCGTCTGCACGTCGAGGTCGGGATGGCGCCGCTGCCGGTACTCCAGTGGATCGGTGTCCGCCATCAGGTGCCCGCGGGTGCGGTAGGAGTCGATGAGTTCCTGGACCCGCGCGGTCTTGTTGATCTCATCTTCGGGGTCGACGTGAATGTCGTTGACCCAGCGCACTGGTTCGTACGGCAGCCGGAGCGAGCGGAAGATCTCGTCGTAGAAGCCGTCGCCGCCGAGCAGGAACTCGTGCACGAGGCGCAGGAACTCACCCGAACCGGCACCCTGGATCACCCGGTGGTCGTAGGTCGAGGTAAGTGTGAGCACCTTGGAGATGCCGAGCCGGGTGACGGTTTCGAGGCTGGCGCCCTGGAACTCGGCGGGGTAGTCGAGTGCGCCGACGCCGACGATGCAGCCTTGCTTCTTGGTGAGGCGCGGCACCGAGTGCACGGTGCCGATGCCGCCGGGGTTGGTCAGCGACACAGTGGTGCCGGCGAAGTCGCCCGCGGTCAGCTGTCCGTTACGCGCCTTCTTGACCAGGTCCTCGTAGGCTCCCCAGAACTGGGCGAAATCCAGTTCCTCGGCCTTCTTCACATTGGGGACCAGGAGGGCGCGGGTGCCGTCCTTCTTCGGGATGTCGATCGCGAGACCGAAATTCACGTGTGCCGGTGCCACCATGCTGGGCTTGCCATCGATGATGTCGTAGTACACGTTCTGCGAAGGGAACTTGCTCAGCGCCCTGATCACGGCGAACCCGATCAGGTGGGTGAATGAGACCTTGCCGCCCTGTGAACGACGCAGATGGCTATTGATCACGATCCGGTTGTCGATCAGCAGCTTTGCGGGCACAGCGCGAACGCTGGTGGCTGTTGGAACCTCAAGGCTGGAGTCCATGTTGCTCGCCAGCAACTTGGCCGGCCCGCGAAGCGGAGTGATCTTGTCCGGTGCCTCGTCGGCAGCTTCTGCCTTGGCCGGCTTGGCCGCTGCGGGCTTGGCGTCGGTCCTCGCGGCCGGCTTGGCCTCTGCGGGCTTGGCTTCGGTCTCTGCCTTCGGCTTCTCCTCAGCCTTCGGCGCGGCCGGCTTGGTCTCAGGCTTGACTTCGGTCTTCGCGGCCGGCTTGGCCTCAGGCTTGGCTTCGGCCTTCGCCGCGGTCTCGGCAGTCACGGGCTTCGCCGTGGAACCGCTGCTCCGATCCGGCGTCCCGTTCGTGGCTGATTCCTCGGGAGTGTAGTCCTCGAAGAACTCCCACCAGGCCTCGTCAACCGAGTTTTTGTCTTCTTTGAACCGCTCGTACATTTCGTCTACGAGCCACTCATTGGCACCGAAGTCACCCATGCCGGGGTGGACCGTTTGATCGGACACGGCGAAAATCGCCCTCTTCCATCGTCGCAAGCTTGTTATGGACTCATGGTCAAGACTAGTGCCTTGCCCGATGCGCGGGCGACAGGGGCGCTAAGTTTGTCTTTATGCGATTCATCACTGCCACGCCGGCAACAGATCTGACCTATTCCGACGTATTTTTGATCCCTTCCAGCTCGGATGTGACCTCCCGATTCGACGTTGATCTCGCCAGCACGGACGGCACGGGGACCACCATCCCCCTAGTGGTGTCAAACATGACGGCAGTCTCCGGTCGACGGATGGCCGAGACCATGGCCCGTCGCGGCGGGCTTTCGGTGCTTCCGCAGGACGTGCCGCTGGATGTCGTGGCCGAGGTGATCAGCTGGGTGAAGGCACGGCACGCAGTCTTCGAGACTCCGGTGCGCCTACGTCCGGGCGACACCGTGCTGGACGCGCTGCACCTGATGCCCAAGCGAGCGCACAACGGCGTTGTCGTGGTCGATGACGACCGCCGGGTTGTCGGCGTCGTCACCAGGTCGGACTGTGCCGGTGTCGATCAGTTCACCTCGCTGTCCGAAGTGATGACCGCATCGCCGGTGACCATTGACGCAGCACTGTTCGACGGCGTCTCGGCGCCAGGCAGCGCCGGGGCCGACGACCAGAACCGCGCCGGGGGAGCGGATGATGTGACCGCCGCCCTGCGTCAGGCGTTCAACACCCTGGACTCTGCCAGGGTTCCCTTCGCTCCGGTCGTCCGCGATGGCGTTCTCGAGGGCGTGCTGAGTCGTGCTGGAGCGCTCCGTTCCACGATTTACCAGCCGGCGCTCGATGCCGCTGGCTCGCTGCGGATCGCGGCTGCGGTGGGCATCAACGGTGATGTGCAGGCGAAGGCGACCGCCCTGGTCGAGGCCGGCGCCGACGCTCTCGTTGTGGACACCGCACACGGGCACCAGGCGAAGATGCTCGATGCCCTGGCGGCGGTGCGTTCGCTCGACATCGACGTGCCGGTTGTCGCCGGCAACGTGGTCAGCGCCGATGGCGTGCGCGATCTGGTCGCTGCTGGCGCCGACGTAGTCAAGGTCGGCGTCGGCCCTGGAGCGATGTGCACGACAAGAATGATGACGGCTGTCGGCCGGCCGCAGTTCTCGGCGGTGCTGGAGTGCTCGGCCGCCGCCAGGGAGCTGGGCGCACACGTCTGGGCCGACGGTGGCGTTCGGTATCCGCGCGACGTCGCGCTTGCCCTGGCGGCAGGCGCCTCGCAGGTGATGATCGGCTCGTGGTTCGCCGGAACGTACGAAAGCCCGGGCGACTTGAAGCTCGATTCAGACGGTCGCGCCTACAAGGAGAGCTTCGGCATGGCGTCAGCCCGAGCGGTAGCCGCGCGCACCCGCACCGAGAGTGCTTTTGACCGGGCTCGAAAAGGATTGTTCGAGGAGGGAATCTCGTCCTCGCGGATGATGCTCGACCCGGCCCGGCCCGGCGTGGAGGACCTGGTCGACCAGATCATTTCCGGCGTCCGCAGCTCATGCACCTACGCCGGCGCGCGTTCTTTGAAGGAGTTCGCTCAGAAGGCGCTCGTCGGCGTTCAGTCGGCCGCTGGATACGAGGAAGGTCGCCCGCTGCCGTCGGGTTGGTAGGTCCGATGCCGGCGGGTTGGCCGGGGGGCGGCTGGTTGCTAGAGTTACTGACATGACCAGTTCAAGTCCCGGCCGGCATTGTGCCGGCCGCCCTTGTCCATCTCCCGCCTCCAGCCGGCGGGAATCTTCCTTTCCTAGTCGCGTTTCCGCGACTTCGCGCCGCTGCGCATCCGATTCTGATCCGGAATCCTTGACCGCGCCGAGCGGCGCCCGCTAATGGAATGGTTACTTTTAGGCCTGGCCCTACTCCTGACGGTGGGCACAGGCCTGTTCGTGGCAGCGGAGTTTGCCCTGATCACCCTCGACCGGCATACAGTCGAGGAGTCCGTCGAGCGGTCTGAACGCGGGTCAAAGCAACTACTCAAGGGCGTACGGTCGCTTTCAACACAGCTGTCCGCCGCGCAGGTGGGAATCACCCTCACCACCCTGTTGACCGGCTACCTGATGGAGCCGTCGCTCGCTAAGTTGCTGGCTGGTCCGCTCGCTGCCCTTAACGTCCCCGAGGCGGCCATTGCGCCGGTCGGCGTGTCCATCGCGATGTTCGCGGCGACGCTGTTCTCGATGCTGATCGGTGAACTGGTACCCAAGAACCTCGCTATTTCACTGCCATTGGCCACCGGCCGCTTCGTCGCGCCATTCCAGCTGGGCTTCAGTTTCGTCTTCGGGCCGATGATCGCCTTGCTCAACGGCACCGCCAACCGGGCGCTGCGTGCCATGGGGCTGGAACCGCAGGAAGAGAACTCCTCCGGCCGGGCGCCGGAGGAACTTGTCGCTCTCGTGCGGCGCTCGGCCGAGGCGGGCACCCTGGATGTGCAGACCGCGGTGTTGCTGACCAGGTCGCTGGCGTTTTCGCAGCGCACGGCAGCGGATGTGATGACGCCTCGCACCCGGATCACCACCGTCAACAAGGACACCACCGCGGCAGAGATCGTGGTCATCGCCCGGCGCACCGGTTATTCGCGTTTTCCGGTAATCGGTGAGTCTCGCGACGACATCGTCGGCGTCGTGCACGTCAAGCAGGCGGTTTCCGTTCCGCACGAGAACCGGCACGACGCCTACGCCGGTGGCCTGATGAGCGAGGCAGTGCAATTGCCGGAGACAGTTAGGCTCGATCCGCTGCTGCTCGAACTGCGCGGTCGCGGCCTGCAGATGGCGGTCGTCATCGACGAGTTCGGCGGCACGGCAGGTGTAGTCACCCTGGAGGACGTTGTCGAGGAACTCGTCGGAGAGGTCGCGGACGAACATGACCGCGCCAGGTCGACTGTGCGCCGAACCCGGGATGGTTCGTGGATACTGCCCGGTCTGACCCGGCCGGACGAGGCGAACTCACGGCTTGACTCGCATATCCCGGATGACAGCTCCTACGAAACGGTCGGTGGATTCCTGATGGCCCACCTCGGCCGTGTGCCTGCGGTCGGTGACGTGGCCCAGCTGGACCACGGGCACCTGGTCGTAGAAAGGATGCACGGGCGTCGAGTCGACCGGGTCCGCTACGTGCCCGCCAGGAATGCCAGCGCCTCGGACAACACTGTTAACCGGAACGCGCAACCCGGCCACGATCGCGCGCAACCTGGCCACGACCGCGGGCAACCTGGCCACGACCATACGGGTGCGGCAGTGGCCGAAATCAGGGCAGCCGTCGTGCATGCTGATCCGCCGATCGAGGGGAGGGTGCACAAGTGAGCGATTTCATGGGCATTGTCTGGCTGGTGATCCTGCTCGCGGCGAACGCGTTTTTCGTCGCTGCTGAGTTCGCCGTTGTCGCCGCACGCCGCAGCCAGATCGAACCCCAGGCGAAGGCGGGGTCGCGCGCCGCGAAGACCACATTGTGGGCTATGGAGCACGTCTCGCTGATGCTCGCGGTGTGCCAACTCGGGATCACCGTGTGCTCGTTGCTGATCCTCAATGTCTCGGAGCCGGCAATCCACCACCTGTTCCAGGGCCCGCTGGCACTGCTCGGCATCCCGGAAGCGGCCGTTGACGTTATCGCATTCGCGCTGGCACTCGTCATTGTCACCTATCTGCACGTTGTGGTCGGTGAAATGATCCCGAAGAACATTTCGCTCGCAGTCTCGGATCGGGCGGCGTTGCTGCTCGCACCGCCGCTCGTCATGATCGGCAGGGTCTTCAGGTTCGTCATCGTTCCACTCAACGCCGCGGCAAATGGCCTGCTGAAGCTGTTCAGGGTGGACACGAAGGATGAAGTGAACTCGACCTTCACCGTCGAGGAAGTCCAGTCGATCGTCAGCGAGTCGATGAAAGAGGGAAAGCTCACCGACGAGATGGGTCTGCTGTCCGGCGCCCTGGAATTCTCCGAGTACTCCGCCGGCGACGTCATGGTCACCAAGGACAAGCTGGTCACCATCGCCGTGGGGTGCACGCCGGAAGAGGTCGAGCGCCTGGTCGGGCAGACCGGGTTCAGCCGGTTCCTGCTTGAGGACGATGACGGGGACCTGGTCGGCTATCTGCACCTGAAGGATGTGCTGTACGCCGACGACGAGGCGTACACCCACCGTGAACCGGTGCCGGAAAAACGCTTCAGGGCCCTGGTCAATGTCGCACTCACCGATGAGGTGGAAGACGCTCTGGCGACAATGCAACGCAGCGGCTCACATGTCGCCCGGGTTCTGGACGCCGAGGGCACGACGCACGGCGTGGTCTTCCTGGAAGACGTGCTCGAGGAACTCGTGGGCGAGGTGCACGACGCAATGCAGCGGGAGCGCGCTCGGCTCACCTAGGGCTCTACCGGCGAAATGCCGGTCGGCGAGTTGCCGGTCTGTGAATTGCCGGTCGGTGAGGATCACGAACTTCTGGCAGGAACTCGCCTGGAGGACGTTCGCGGTCTTGCACAGAGGTTGGATGCATCCCAACCCGCGTCGCGGTGGCATAATCGGATACCGTGACCAAAGCCACTCGTCAGACAGTCAGCGCGATGCTGCTCGTTGTCGCCGTGCTGCTCGGCACCGGATGCGACAGCGGCCAAGAGCCCTCCGGCGCGGCCCTCCAAAGCGAAACCACGACCAGTGTTGCGCCGGAAAAGATCCGGGTGCTGGACGGCAGTTCAGACGGCGCCCTGGCCTACGGCGAACCGCTCACCCTGGACGTCGAGTCGGGCCGGCTGAAGTCCGTCGCGGTGACCGATGGCGACGGGGACAAGGTCCCCGGCCGGCTCAGCGACGATGGGAAAGCGTGGACATCCGATAACAAGCTGCCGCCGGCTGCTGATTGGACCTGGACGGCCTACGGTCCCGCGGGCGGCGAGGCCAGTGGCAAGGTCGAAACACCCAGGGCGGAGAAGACCCGCCGAGCCACGGTCAACCTGAGCGATGACGCAACCTACGGCGTGGCCGTGCCCATCACAGTCTCTTTCGCCGGCGAAGTTGCGGAAAAGGCACGTCCTGATGTCGAGAAGTTGTTAAAGGTCACGGTGAAGGACGAGGATGCCGACGACAGCGAGTTCAAGGAAATCGAAGGCTCCTGGGCGTGGCTTCCTGAGCAATCGGGCAAGTCACAGCTGCATTTCCGGCCGAAGGACTACTGGCCCTCATTTCATGATGTGCACGTCGATCTCCCGCTGAGCCAAGCGGACCAGGGCGGCGGAGTGTACGGCGTCAAGGACATCACGCTGGACTTCCAGATCGGCCGGGAGCAAATCGTCAAGGCCGACGCCAAAAGCCACAAGATAGTGGTGATTCGCGATGGCGAGACCGTGGCAACGTTACCGGCGTCCTATGGCTCGGACAGTGAAACCGACCGTAACACCCGCTCCGGAACCCACGTGGTAACCGAGAAGTGGGAAAAGAAGCGGATGACCTCCGAGCGGTACAACTACTCGCTGATGGAGCGCTGGGCGGTTCGGATCAACAACAATGGCGAGTTCATTCATGCCAATCCGAACACGACGGGGTCCCAGGGCAGCGCAAATGTCTCGCACGGTTGTATTAACCTGTCCACGGCGAACGCGAAGAAGTACTTCAAGATGGCGATGTACGGTGATCCGGTCGAGGTGAGCGGAACCAAGGTCAGACTCGCTGACGAGCGCACGGACATCTATGACTGGGCGCTGAGTTGGAAGAAATGGAAAAAGCTGTCAGCATTGACCGACGACTGAATCGGCCGAGACCGGCGGCCAGTCCGCCTGAGTACGAGAGTCGTGTTCCGCAGACCAGTCGGACCTGCGTAGCGGCGGCCGGAATTACTCAGCGGTCGGACGCCCGAAGTACCGTGAGGTGCTGCGGCGTGGCACGGCTGGGCTAGTCGCCCGAGAGCGTATAGTGACTTGGTCACCGGTTGATAACGGCCTCGGTTTCGAAGGCAACTTCCGCTTGAATCCGCGGATTCTGAGTCAAATTCAGTTTCGGACTTGCGTCCGCCCCGGTGGTGGCCGTTATGCTGTTGTTATCAAATGGTTCCGGTCGCTTAGCGTTCGGTGCCGATGAGTCCTAAAGCAGTCCAGTGTTTCAATGCGCCCTCGGTGGCGTGATTGTTTCCAACCGAGGGAGAATATCTGTGGGTTCGCACCGTGCCGAATCGAGTCCGATTCGTCGCCGTGACCAACGTCTCGCTTCCCAAAGCCCCGTTAAGCGCGCCGCCACCAGAGCGCAGCGCAAGGTGGTTTCCCCGTTGCTGGCGCAGCGCGGAAAGACCATTAACGGTGAGGCGCACACGTTGGCCGGTTCCGAGGACACCGCGACTCTTTCGACATCGGTAGCCAACCCGTCAGAATCTTCGGCTGGGGCCGGTCCCATTCCGGCCAGGCAAGTCTCCGATCGTGGCCTAGCCGACTCGCGTCGGCGGAAGTCGGCCCGCGGCAAGGCTGTCGCTCTGAGTTCGCTCACCGGATTGACAGTCGCCGGTAGTGCGTTGGCCGTTTTCCTGGTCTCCGGAGCGTTTTCCTCGCCTGACGCCCAGGCCGAAACGCCGACCATCGCCCAGCAGGACGCTTCCACGGTACTGAGTGCCGAGGCGGTGAACGGCACACCGGAGACGGTTCCCGAGGACATCGTCAGTGGCAACAGCGATACCTCCCGTCAGAAGGAAAACGCAGCGAGCGGTGTCGAAAAGCGCTCGAAGGCCGACGCCGCGAGTCGTTCGATCACCCGGACAGTGTTGCCAGGCTGCGATGGCAAGAAGCCGGCGGGCAGCTTCGAGAACGGCAAGCTCCCGGATTCGGTGCTTTGCAAGGTCGGCATCGCCGATCACAAGTTGCGTGCCGACGCCGCGGTCAGCTTCGCGAAGATGAACGCCGCATTCAAGGCGGAAACAGGCGACGACATGGTTCTGACCGACACCTACCGTTCGTACGAATCGCAGGTTTCGGTCGCCTCCCGGAAGCCGGGCCTGGCCGCTACGCCAGGTAAGAGCCAGCACGGTCTTGGCCTCGCGATCGACTTCGGCGGCGGTGCCGCGACCGCAAGCGGCGTCCAGTACAACTGGCTGGTCCAGCACGGCGCCGAGTATGGCTGGGAAAACCCGGATTGGGCGAAAACCAGTAAGTATGAGCCCTGGCATTGGGAGTACACCCCGGGCGGCGGTCGCGACTAGGTCCAACAGTGCCGCGGATCAGGACTCGGTTACAGGACTCGGGTTGAGAACTGGTAGAGTCTAGTCCGCTGGCCCGCGTAGCTCAGTGGATAGAGCGTCTGCCTCCGGAGCAGAAGGTCGTAGGTTCGAATCCTGTCGCGGGCACCAGAACGAGGAGCAGCTTCACCATCAGGTGGGGCTGCTTTTTCGTTGCAGATCTGTATGTTCGCCCCGTCGAACTGCGACACTGTTGGAATGATCAGGTTTTCGGTGCCGCACCCGTTTCAGGATCGTCTGCGGATGACGTTCGCGGGGCAGGCCCGGGAGGTGCCGGAGTGGGAACTCCGGCTGGCCGATGGCGATGATGCCGGTTACTTCCGATCCGATTCGGCCGTGTGGACCGTGCACCGGGAGATGGCGACAATCGTGGCAGGTATCCGTGCGCTGCTGATGCAGGCATTGCATCCGGGTGCGATGGCCGGAGTGCGTGATTGGTCGAATTTTCGCGATGATCCGCTCGGCCGCCTGGCCGGAACGATTCGCTGGATCTTCACGGTTACCTATGGCGACACCAAGGCAGCCAGTGAAGGCACCGCATGGGTGCGGAAGCTGCACGAACGGGTGCGCGGCAGCTACCTGGACGCCAAGGGCCGGGAGGTCGCCTACTCCGCGAACGACCCCGAGCTGCTGAGCTGGGTCCATTTGGCCTTCACTGACTCGTTTCTCGCGACGCACCGGATCTGGGGCAAACGCTTCCCGGGTGATGAGGACGACTATGTGCGGGAATGGGCGATCGCCGGCGATCTGATGGGCGTGCCGGAGCCCCCACGGTCCGCGGCCGAACTGCAGCGGCAGCTGAACGCCTTCTACGACTCAGGCGTGCTGTGTGCAACCGATACCGTGCGCGAGACGATTGGCTTCCTGCGCCGTCCACCATTGGCGCTGATGCTCAGGCCGGGCTACCGAGTGCTGTTCGGCGGGGCGGTAGCTTCGCTGGAACCGAAATACCGTGAGCTGCTGGGCCTGGAAGTCCCCAACGTCCGGATCGGTGGGCGCGGCTCGATCCGGCTGCCGGTCATCTCCGCCACCCGGATCGTGCTCGGCGTGGTCGGCAGGGCACTGGGTGACCAGGGTCCGAGTGAGCAGGCGGCCCGTTCGCGGCTGGCTCGGCTTGCTGACGCCCAGCGCGAGAAACGCCCGGAGCAGCGCGAGAAACGCCCGGATGAGTAGCTAGCAGTGTGTCCGATGTCGCAGCGAAACTGCGCCGAGCGGCGGTTGATCCTCGATAAGCTACATCGTGGACCTATAGGAAATTGTGCCGAGGTTGCTGTTGCAGCAGCCGGACGTCGCCGCGGAAGAGAAAGCATGTGAAGTTATGTCGACAATGAGCAAGCGACCACTGTGGCGAGGTCGGACGCTCATCCTGGTAGGCATTCTGCTTGCCGCCTTCAACCTGCGGACCGCGGTCACCGCTCCGAGCCCGCTGTTCGGGCCGATTGGCGCGGACCTGCACTTCGACACCGCGTTCATCGGAGTGCTCGGCTTGCTTCCGCCTGCGGCGTTTGCGGTCTTTGGTTATTTCACCCCATTCATAGCGCACCGGGTGGGCCTGGAGCGCCTCGCGCTGCTTGGCATGCTTTTGGCCGGCGCGGGCCAGCTGGCGCGTTCTTTCGTTGGTGAATCGCTTGGTTTCCTGATCTGGTCGATTGTCGCACTGGCCGGAATGGGGATCGGCAACGTCGTGATCCCGCCGTTGGTAAAGCGCTACTTCCCGGACCGGGTGGGCACCTTGAGCACGATGTACCTGGTCGTCCTGCAGACCGGAACCTTCGTGCCGCCGCTACTTGCAATTCCGATCGCCGACGGCGCCGACTGGCGATTCTCGGTCGCCAGCTGGTCGGTGCTGGCATTCCTGGCTGCGTTGCCGTGGATCGGCGTGCTGATTACTCGCCGCCGGCAAAAACCGACCGCCGGATCCGCCGAGGATTCCGCGGCTGGATCGGTCGGTTCGGCAGGCGTGGACGAGGCTCCTGAGCTCGCAACAGCCGATCAGAAGGGCCGAGTGTGGCGCTCGTCCGTAGGCCTGGGACTCACCTTGATGTTCGCGACCACATCGCTCAACACCTACGCGATGTTCACCTGGATCCCGGAGATCCTGATCGGCGCTGGATCCAGTGAGGCATTCGCAGGCACTATGCTCTCGCTTTTCGCCGGGCTGGGCCTGGTGTCCGGCCTGGCGATGCCGAGTGTGGCGACCCGGGCCCGCAAGCCCTTTGGCTATGTTCTGGCCAGCGTCTTCTGTTTCCTCGCCGGCTACACCGGGCTGTATCTCGCGCCGACCACGGGCACCGTTGTCTGGATCTGCCTGATCGGCCTGGGGCCCTCAACGTTCCCGATGGGACTGACGATGATCAACGTCCGCAGCCGGACGCCGATCGGCTCGACGTCGCTGTCCGGGTTCGTGCAGGGCGTCGGATACGCGATCGCATGCCTGGGGCCGCTGACATTCGGCCTGTTCCACGACGCAACCGGCGGGTGGGGACTGTCGTTCATCTTCCTGGTCGCAATGCTGATCCTGCTGCTGATCGGCGGCTGGTACGCGTGCCGGCCGCTCTTCGTCGAGGACACCTGGCACCGGCGGGCCAAGGGCTGACGACATAGACGGGTCAGACCGGCGAGAGGGCAGCCCAGAGAGGGACGCGAACGTTGTGCTGGCGCCCGGCGAGGACGCGGACACTGTGTAAAACCACGCGAGAATTCAGGGTGCGATCCTGCATACGGTTAGCGTTCTTCGTGGGCGGGCTCTGCCGGACTAGACGGACTCTGCCGGACTAGAACTAGGCGGGCTCTGCCTGCTCCTGACTAGGAGGGCTCTGCCGGACTAGAACTAGGCGGGCTCTGCCTGCTCCTGACTAGGAGTGCGCGGGGAGCACCGGCTCGTTGTTGACGATTGTCGCCGCCCAGCGTCCACTGTCGTTGTTGATCTCGCTCAGCGCGGTGTTCAGGATGTGGTCCACCGGGGTGCCCAGGATCGTGGATAGGACAACACGAATCCAGGTGCCGTGCCCCACTGCGACCACCTGCTGGCCGGGATGCCTCCCGGCAAGCACGTCGATGGCCTTCATTCCGCGTGCGGTCACCTCTTCTTCGGATTCCTGGCCCGGGAAGAGGCCGCCACCCGGCCAGCGGTTCTTGGCCTCCTGCAGGGTCAGGCCTTCCGCCTCGCCATAGCTGCGCTCGATGAGCTCCGGCATCCGCTCGTAAACCTCGGTGTGCAGGCCGGCAGCGAGGATGTCGGCGGTCTCGGCCGCGCGGGACAGCGGCGAGGAAACGATTCCATCCCACTGAGCGCCGGTAAGCTTGCGGACCGTCTGCCGCGCCTGCTCCCTGCCGAACTCGTTCAGCGGAATGTCCGAGCTGCCCTGCAGTCGGTCCGTGGCGTTCCAGTCGGTCTGGCCATGGCGAACAAGTGCAATCGTGGTCATGCTTACGAGCCTACAGGGCAAGAATTGCCTATCCCGGGCTGGCAACCTGCGTCCGGGATGGGTTGGCAACCTGCGCCGTCTTCGGACCGGGACTGCAGCGGTTCGGCGTGGCTCGCCATCCCTCGCCGCAACATCGATGCACGCGACCGGCGCCGCAACGCGCTCGCCCATCCACGTGCCATCCGCGTGAACACGCTGGCCCGAATACACCGGAAAGCTGGTGGGAGATCCGAATTTTGCTGAGACCTGTGTCTCATCGCCCGGACGTGCTGCAAAAAGCGTTGACGGAACTAAGTAGGCTAGACAGGTGACTCCCGAAGAACTTGTAACAGCCATTCGCGCTGCACTGACGACCGCATCTGAAGCCGGCGAATTCGCCGCGGATATCCCGGAGAAGTTGACCGTGGAGCGGCCGAAGAATCGCGAGCACGGTGACTGGGCGACCAACGTCGCGCTTCAGCTTGCCAAGAAGGCCGGAATGCCGCCCCGTGATTTCGCCGAGATCGTTGCCCGTCGGCTACGGGAGAACGCAGGGGTGGAACGGGTCGATATCGCTGGCCCGGGCTTCCTGAACATCACTGTAGGAGCTGCGGCGGCCGGCGAGCTTGCCCGTTCCATCGTGGAAGCCGGGGGAGCGTTCGGCCAGAACGAAACACTGGCCGGGCTCAATGTGAACCTCGAGTTCGTTTCGGCGAACCCCACCGGACCGATTCACCTCGGTGGCACCCGCTGGGCAGCGGTCGGCGACTCCCTTGCCCGCGTGTTGCAGGCAAGCGGCGCGCAGGTCACCCGGGAGTACTACTTCAACGATCACGGCGCCCAGATCGACCGCTTCGCGCGCTCGCTGCTCGCCTCGGCGAAAGGGTTGCCGGCGCCGGAGGACGGCTATGGCGGTCTGTACATCAGCGATATCGCCAAGGCAGTTGTCGCCGAGCGTCCAGATGTGCTCGAGGCGGATGACGAAACTGCGCAAGAGCTTTTCCGTGCGCTCGGCGTGCGCCGGATGTTCGATGAGATCAAGGCCAGCCTGCACGAGTTCGGCGTTGACTTCGACGTGTATTTCCACGAGAACACGCTGCACGAATCCGGTGCGGTACAGGGCGTCGTCGAGGAGCTGAAGACCTCCGACCTGATGTATTTCTCCGACGGCGCCTGGTGGCTGCGTTCCACCGAGTTCGGCGATGACAAAGACCGGGTCGTGATCAAGTCGGACGGCAAGCCCGCCTATATCTCGGGTGACCTCGCCTACCTGCGTGACAAACGGTCCCGCGGATTCAATCTCTGCATCTTCATGCTGGGCGCGGACCACCACGGTTATGTACACCGGCTCCGGGCTGCCGCGGCCGCCTTCGGTGACGATCCCGCCTCGGTTGAGGTGGTCATCGGGCAGATGGTCAACCTGGTGCGGGACGGCGTGCCGGTCCGGATGAGCAAGCGCGCCGGCACGGTGATAACGCTGGAAGACCTCGTTGACGCCGTCGGCATCGATGCCGCCCGGTACTCGCTGAGCCGGTCCTCGGCGGACCAGACCATCGACATCGACCTGGACGTGCTGACCAAGCGCAACAACGAGAACCCGGTGTACTACGTGCAATACGCTCACGCTCGCAGCGCGGGGGTGAGTCGTAATGCGGCGCTCGCGCAAGTGAAGCGCGAGGACGGGTTCGATCCCGCACAGCTCGACCACGAAACCGAGGCTGTGCTGCTGGCTCAGCTCGGCGATTTCCCGCGCGTTGTGGCGCAGGCCGCCGAACTGCGTGAACCGCACCGGGTTGCCCGGTACCTCGAGGCGCTCGCCGGCCTGTTTCACAAGTGGTACGACGCGCGCCGGGTCACTCCCTTCGGCGATGAGGTGGTCAGCGATACCCACCGGACCCGGCTGTGGCTCAACGACGCCACCCGCACCGTCCTTGCCACCGGCCTCGGCCTGCTCGGCGTCAGCGCGCCGGATCGGATGTAGTTGTGATCAACCATGTTGCCGGGGCGTTGCACTCCGGTGCCGGCCCTGCCTGGCTTCCCGTGCCCGACGACGTCAACGCGCTCGTGCCGGGCATTTGGTCCGCCAACGTCGCGCGCCGTAGCGACGGCGTGCTGACCGTGGCCGGCATGCCGGTCACCGAACTGGCCACCCGGTTCGGCACGCCAAGCTACCTGCTCGACGAAGACGACTTCCGGGCCCGAGCCCGTGGCTTCAAGTCAGCGTTCGACGACGCCTTTGCCGGCCTCTGCGGAGGCGTCGACGTCTATTACGCCGGCAAGGCATTCCTCAGTACCCAGGTTGCCCGATGGGTCGCGGACGAAGGTCTGCGGCTGGACACCTGTTCCGGAGGGGAACTCGCCGTCGCCCAGCGGGCTGGCATCCCCGGCGAACTGATCGGGCTGCACGGCAACAACAAGTCGACCGCCGAAATCCGTCAGGCAATCGAGTACGGTGTCGGCCGGATCATCGTCGACAGCCTGGATGAGATCGAGCGGATCAGCAAGGTGGCGGTCGAACTCGGTACGGTGGCACCCGTGCTACTGCGGGTGACTGTGGGTGTTGAGGCCCACACCCATGACTACATTGCCACCGCGCACGAGGACCAGAAATTCGGACTCTCGCTGACCTCCGGCCAGGCTGCGGAAGCAGCACGCCGGGTGCTCGACCAACCGTCGCTGCGGCTGCTTGGATTGCACAGCCATATCGGATCGCAGATATTCGACATGTCGGGCTTCGAGGTGGCGGCAAGCCGGATTCTCGGCCTGCGTGCCGATCTGCAGGCCGAGTTCGGCGTCGAACGTGCACCGCTCGAGGAGCTCGATCTGGGTGGCGGCTTCGGCATCTCCTACACCTCGCAGGATGACCCGCAGTCACCCGAGGACATGGCCACCACCCTGGCGAGCGTGATCGCCCGGGTGTGTGAATCGCTCAACATGGTGCCGCCGCGCATCTCGATCGAGCCAGGCCGTGCGATCGCCGGGCCCAGCATGTTCACCCTTTACCGGGTCGGCACGATCAAGGATGTCGAGACCGGACATGGCTACCGGCGCTACGTTTCGGTGGACGGCGGCATGAGCGACAATGTGCGTGCCGCGCTGTACAGCGCCGACTATTCCTGCACAGTGGCATCCCGGGCCCCGGCTGGTCACCCGGTGCTTTCCCGGGTAGTCGGGAAGCACTGTGAAAGCGGCGATATCGTCGTCCGCGACGAGTACCTGCCCTCCGACCTGGCCGAGGGGGATCTGGTGGCCGTTCCGGGCACGGGAGCGTATTGCCGCTCGCTGGCCAGCAACTACAACCACGTGCCCAGGCCGGGTGTGGTCGCTGTCCGTGACGGCGCGGCCCGGCTGATCATGCGGCGGGAAACCATCGACGACCTGCTCGCCTTTGACCTGGATGATGATGGCGGCCAGGCCGGCTGACCGGAGAAGACGCACTGATGAGAATAACCACGGATTACAGAACAGAGAGGAAGCCTGGTGGCTGAACCCTTAAGGGTGGCATTGCTCGGATGCGGCGTCGTCGGAACCGAGGTCGCACAGCGGCTCACGACGCACGCCGAAGCTTACGCCGAACGAATCGGCGCGCGACTCGAGCTGACCGGTATCGCGGTCCGTGACACCGACCGGACGCGTGCGGGCATCGACCCGGCGCTGATCACCGACGATGCTGAGGGGCTGGTGGGGCGCGCCGATATCGTCGTCGAGTTGATGGGCGGGATCGAACCTGCCCGCAGCCTGATCCTGAAAGCTATCAGTCACGGCGCCTCGGTTGTGACGGCCAACAAGGCGCTGCTCGCAGAACATGGCGCCGACCTTTTGGCTGCGGCGGTTCAGGCCGGGGTCCGGCTGGAGTACGAGGCCGCGGTCGCCGGCGCCATTCCGATTGTGCGGCCGGTCGGCGAATCGCTTGCCGGCGACAAAGTGCAGCGCATTCTCGGCATCGTCAACGGCACCACCAACTACGTGCTCGACAAAATGGATTCCGAGGGCTGGGAATTCGACGACGCAGTGAAGAAGGCACAGGAGCTTGGCTACGCAGAAGCCGATCCCACCGCCGACGTCGGCGGGCATGACGCCGCCGCGAAGGCGGCCATCCTGGCGAACCTGGCGTTCCACACGCCGGTCAGCCTGAGCGACGTCTACGTCGAGGGCATCACGGCGGTCACCGCCGCGGATGTCGCCCGGGCGAAGGCGGAAGGCTACGCAGTGAAGCTGCTGGCCATCTGCGAACGGCTGGAACAGGCCGATGGCTCCGACGGAGTATCCGCCCGGGTGTACCCGGCCCTGGTGCCACACGAGCATCCGCTGGCCAGCGTGCATGGCGCCTTCAACGCCGTCTTCGTGGAGTCCGAAGCAGCCGGAGAGCTGATGTTCTACGGCCAGGGTGCCGGCGGCGCGCCAACCTCCTCGGCGGTTCTCGGCGACATCATCTCGGTGGCCCGCCGCCGTGTGCTGGGCGGCCGCGGACAGAGCGAACCATCGAACGGGGCCCTGCCGCTGCTGCCCATCGACCAGATCCGCACCCGCTATCACATAACCCTCGATGTGGTTGATCGTCCCGGCGTGCTCTCGAAGGTCACCGAGGTCTTCGCCTCGCACGGTGTCTCGATCGAGACCGTGCGGCAAAAGCTCGCACCGGTCGATGGCGCCGGCAACGACGGCGCAGAGCGCGCCGAGCTGATCATCGCTACGCACCTCGGTGCGGAGTCGGCACTGGCGGCGACAGTGAAATCGCTTGAAAAACTCGACGTTGTCAACGCGGTGGCAAGCACGCTGCGAGTGGAAGGACTGCAATAGACATGGCGACCCCCTGGCGCGGCGTGATCAATGAATACGCTGACTTTCTGGATGTGTCCGACAGCACTCCGGTCGTCACCCTTGGTGAAGGCGGCACCCCTTTGGTGCACGCCAAACACCTCTCCCGGATATTGGAGGCCGAGGTCTACGTGAAAGTGGAGGGGATGAACCCCACCGGATCGTTCAAGGACCGCGGCATGACCATGGCGATCTCCAAGGCGGTCGAACATGGCGCCAAGGCCGTGATCTGCGCCTCGACCGGAAACACATCCGCCTCAGCGGCCGCCTATGCGACGGCCGCCGGGATTACCTGTGCGGTGCTGGTGCCCGATGGCAATATCGCGATGGGCAAGCTCAGTCAGGCGGTGGCCCACGGCGCCAAGCTTCTGGCTGTGGACGGAAACTTCGACGACTGCCTGACTTTGGCCCGCAAACTAGCCGAATCGTACCCGGTGCACCTGGTGAATTCGGTCAACCCGGACCGGATCGAGGGTCAGAAGACCGGGGCGTTCGAGGTTGTCGACGTTCTCGGCGATGCGCCGGATATTCACTGCCTGCCGGTGGGTAACGCCGGTAACCTGACGGCCTACTGGCGGGGCTACCGGGAATATGCCGCGGCCGGCAGGTCGACGAAGACCCCGGCGATGTGGGGCTTCCAGGCCGCGGGGGCCGCGCCACTCGTCGCCGGGCACCCGATTACCGAACCCGACACCATTGCCACGGCCATCCGGATCGGTAACCCTGCTTCCTGGAGTCAGGCGATCGCCGCCAGGGATGAGTCAGGCGGATTCATCGGGGCGGTCAGCGACGACGAGATCCTGATCGCGCACCGGATGCTGTCTTCGCGCGACGGCATCTTCGTCGAGCCTGCCTCGGCGGCAGGTGTGGCTGGCCTGTTCGGTCGCCACGAACGTGGCGAACTTCCCAGAGGCGCAAAGGTCGTCGTCACCGTGACCGGGCATGGTCTGAAGGATCCGCAGTGGGCACTTCGCAACGCCGACGGAACGGAGGCCGTGCCGGTCAAGGTTCCGGTCGACGCAATGAGCGCGGCGCACGAACTCGGTCTCGAGGCCTGACCCAGTGAACGCGGTTTTTACCCCCGGCACCAGAATTTCGGTGTCGGTTCCGGCAACCTCGGCCAACCTCGGCCCCGGCTACGACTCACTGGGCATAGCGCTCGACCTACGGGACGAACTGCATGTCGAGGTGCTTGAACCCGGCTCGACGTCGCTGATCGTCGTCTCAGGCGAAGGCGCCGGGACGTTGCCGGATGATGAGACCCATCTGGTGCTGAAAACCCTTCGGATCGCGTTGAGCCGGGCCGGCGTCGAGGGGGGAGGCGATATTGCGCTGAAGCTTCGTTGCAGCAACCTGATCCCGCACTCCCGGGGCCTCGGCTCATCCGCCGCAGCAGTTGTCTCCGGTATAGCCGCGGCCAGCGCCCTGTTGGAATCGGCCGGGGAAGCCGGTCTGGATGCCGATGCCCAGTTGGCCCTGGCGACCGAACTCGAGGGGCATCCCGACAACGCCGCGCCCGCGCTCCGAGGCGGCGCGACGGTCAGCTGGCTTGACGACGATGGTGCCGCTCACGCGGCGCCACTGACGGTGAGTCCGGACATTGGCTTCGTCGTCGTCATCCCCGCTATGCGGCTTTCAACCGAGGCGGCCCGGGGGCTGATTCCCGAAACTGTCAGCCATCGTGTGGCGGCCAGCAATTCCGCCCGCACCGCGCTGCTGGTTCACGCACTCGCTTCCGATCCCCGGCTATTGCTGGCCGGCACCGAGGACTTTCTGCATCAGGAGTTCCGCCGTCCCGCCATGCGGTATTCCCTCGAACTCGTCGACGCCCTGCGGGCGGAGAACCTGGCGGCCGTGGTTTCCGGCGCCGGCCCGACCGTCCTGGTGATGAGCGCAGAGCCGGAGCTGGCCGATCGGGTGCAGCGTGTTCTCGGCTTGCTGGACGAACGGTGGAGTGCCACCGGCGGTGAACCCTCGGTCCCGCGGACGACGGTTCGTTCGCTCCGGCTTGCGGACGCGGGCGCACGCTGCCTGGCAGGCTGATAGATATAGTTCGAGTGTGCTGTTCCCTTCTGTTTCCATCTCCGGCATTCCGACAGTTGTCACCGCCGCCCTGATCGCGATCGACATCGCGATCCGCGTGGTGGCAATCGGAATTGTGCCCCGGAACCGGAGGCCATCGGCCGCACTGGGCTGGCTGCTGGCAATTTTCTTCATCCCTTACATCGGGATCTTGCTGTACCTGGCAATCGGCAGCCCGAAGCTGCCGAAGAAGCGCCGGGAGAAACAGGACTACATCGACTCGGTGATCGTGGGTAACACCAAGGGCATGAAGCAGCTCGGGGACCTGGCGACTTTGCCGGGCTGGGTGCGCTCGGCCGCAATCCTGAACCGCCGACTGGGCGCTCTGCCGCTGATCGGCGGCAACGCCGTCGAGCTGCTCGACGGTTACCAGCATTCCCTGGATGCGATGACCGATGCGATCACCCGGGCAAAGGACTATGTGCACGTCGAGTTCTACATATTCGCCCTCGACAGCACCACCACGCCGTTTATTGAGGCGCTGGAAAGCGCGGCGAACCGGGGCGTCAAGATCCGGCTGTTGCTCGATCACATCGGCAGCGCGCGGAGCGTCGGCTACCGGCGAACGGTGAACCGGCTCGATGCGATGAACATCGAGTGGTACCGGATGCTGCCGATCCGGCCCTGGCGCGGCTACTATCAGCGTCCGGACCTTCGCAATCACCGAAAGCTCCTGGTGATCGACGGTTCGGTAGGATTCACCGGCTCGCAGAACATCATCGACCGCAGCTACAACAAGAAGGTCAACCTGCGACGCGGACTGCAGTGGAAGGACCTTATGGTCCGTACCACCGGGCCGGTTGTGGACCAGATCAACGCGCTGTTCGTCAGCGATTGGTACGGCGAGACCAACGAACTGCTGACCGACGTGATTAACGTGCTGGAACCATCCGACCTCGACGATGGCCTGCAATGCCAGATCGTGCCGAGCGGACCCGGGTTCGAGGGTGAGAACAACCTGCGGCTCTTCAATGCGCTGCTCTACAGCGCCCGAGAACGAGTGGTCATTACCAGCCCATACTTCGTTCCGGATGAGTCGATGCTTTACGCCATCACAACCGCTGCGCAACGCGGTCTTGACGTGCAGATCTTCATGGGGGAGACCAGCGATCAGTGGCTGGTCTATCACGCCCAGCGGTCCTACTACGAAATGCTGCTCCGCGCCGGTGTGCAGATCTTCCTGTACAAGTCGCCTTACGTGCTGCACTCGAAGCTCGTCACGATTGACGACGATGTCGCCGTGGTCGGCTCCTCGAACATGGACATGCGTTCGTTCTCGCTGAATCTGGAGATCTCACTTATGGTCTGCGCTCCGGAGTTTGTCGCTGAAGTACGGAAGATCGAGGACCAGTACCGGCGCGACAGTCGCCAGCTACACCTCGAAAACTGGGTTCAACGTCCGCTGTGGCAGCGCTACGTCGACAACTTGTGCCGGCTTACCTCGGCCCTGCAGTAGCGGGGTCGCGCACGGAACCCGGGGTAAGTGTTACAGTGGAGGTGCATCGACCGGCCTGATTCCTGGCAAGTAACGTCAACGGCTAGGTGCCCAAGGCAAAGTCCTTCGACATCGCCTCATGGCAAAGGATCAGGCACGGTGTGTCGATTCCCTCGGTAAGAAGTCAGCAACTGAGTGGCGTCAGGCACGCACGCAAAACCCCGCTAAGTATTACGACCCGGGACGCCGATGCACATCTCGTATTCTCGGCCTTCGACCGC
Organism: Saxibacter everestensis; assembly: GCF_025787225.1. Classification (NCBI taxonomy): domain Bacteria; kingdom Bacillati; phylum Actinomycetota; class Actinomycetes; order Micrococcales; family Brevibacteriaceae; genus Saxibacter; species Saxibacter everestensis. The sequence continues at coordinate 2,101,537 of NZ_CP090958.1, read as the reverse complement.
TCTCATGTAGCCCAGGTCGAGGGCGAGGACTACGTAAATTTCAGCCAATTTATCTGCTACGACCCGAAACACCCCGGGTTGTCCATCCCGGTTGTATTCGTTAATAAACGACAACCGCATACGAGGGGAAGGATCCTTCGTGACCGAAATCACCGCCGAGGTTCAGCAGCCCGTTTCCAGCGGGCCGAGCCGATCCGGAAGCCTCACCGCACTGCGCTTGCCGCAGCTGCAGGCCATGGCATCCGAGCTGGGCCTCAAGGGCACCGGCAAAATGCGCAAGAGTGACCTCATCGAGGCGATCAAGGGCAAGCAGGCCCCGAGCAACGGCGAGCGCTCAACCGCAAAGTCCCAGGGAGCACCGGCCAAGCGCCGCGAGGCCCGAACCGCGACGGCACCGGCGGAAGCAGCAGCTCCGGTCGCCTCGCCAGCACCAGCCGAAGCAGCAGCTCCGGACGCAGGAAGCCCCGCAACCGAGGTTCAGGCCGATCGGTCTTCGGGACAGGACGCGGCCGGTAGTGAACGTGGCCGTGGCCGCGGACGGGGACGCCAGAGCTCCCGTGGCAATGCAACCGAGGGCGACAACGCCCCGGCAGCCAGCGAGGAAGTCGCCGAGTCGCGATCATCCGAGCGCACAGCCGATGATGGCCAGGCCGAGCGCGGCAACCGCAAGGACCGCTCGGATCGCAACCGTCGTGACGACCGTAATGAGCGCACTGACCGTAGCGAGCGCCGCGATGAGCGTACTGACCGTAACGAGCGGAGCAACCGCCGGGACGATGACGGCGACAGCGAGTCGAATGATCGTGACCGCGGTAACCGCAAGGACCGTGGCGGGCGTAACGACCGGGGCAATCGCCGGGACGAGAACAACGACCGTCGCGATGAGAACAGCAACCGTCGCGATGAGAACAGCAACCGCCGCGATGACGACGGCGACGGCGATTCGGGCGACCGTAACGACCGCGGAGATCGCGGCAACCGCCGCAATGGCCGTCGCGATGAGAACAGCAACCGCCGCGACGATGACGACCGCGGCAACCGCCGAGGCCGCTCAAGGGTTCGTGACCGCAAGCGTCGCGGAAACCGCGGCCCGGACAACTATGAAGATGTCGAGATCCGCGAAGACGACATCCTGCTGCCGGTGGCCGGTATCCTCGACGTGCATGACAGCTATGCCTTCGTTCGCACGTCCGGGTACCTTCCCGGACCGAATGACGTGTATGTCTCCATGGGCCAGATCAAGAAGAACGGCCTGCGCAAGGGCGACGCCCTCGTTGGCGCGGTAAAGCAGCCGGTCGAGAACGACGGCGGCAATCAGCGCCAGAAGTTCAACGCACTTGTCAGGCTCGACTCGGTGAACGGTTTGCCAGTCGAGGATGCGAAGCGCCGCGTCGAATTCGGCAAGCTTACGCCGCTCTACCCGCAGGAACGACTGCGGCTGGAGACCGAATCGAAGATCGTTTCCACCAGGATCATCGACCTGGTGGCACCGATCGGCAAGGGCCAGCGCGGCCTGATCGTGTCGCCGCCGAAGGCGGGTAAGACGATGATCATGCAGCAGATCGCCAACGCGATTTCGACTAACAACCCTGAGGTCCACCTCATGGTCGTGTTGGTCGACGAGCGTCCGGAAGAGGTCACCGATATGCAGCGCGCGGTGAAGGGCGAGGTCATCGCCTCCACCTTCGACCGGCCTGCCGAGGACCACACAACGATTGCCGAGCTGGCGATCGAACGGGCCAAGCGGCTGGTGGAAATGGGCACTGACGTAGTCGTCCTGTTGGACAACATGACCCGGCTGGGACGCGCCTACAACCTGGCGCAGCCCGCCTCGGGCCGAATCCTGTCCGGTGGTGTGGACGCGAACGCGCTGTACCCGCCGAAACGCTTCTTCGGTGCCGCCCGCAACATCGAGGGCGGCGGCTCGCTCACCATCATGGCGACCGCACTGGTTGAAACCGGTTCGAAGATGGACGAGGTGATCTTCGAAGAGTTCAAGGGAACCGGCAACATGGAGTTGCGCCTTTCCCGGGCGCTGGCCGAAAAGCGGATCTACCCCGCCGTCGACGTCAACGCTTCGAGTACCCGCCGGGAAGAAAACTTGATGAGCGCCGAAGAGACCAAGATCATGTGGAAGCTGCGTCGGGTGCTCTCGGGCCTCGAGCAGCAGCAGGCGGTGGAACTGCTTCTGGGCAAGATCAAGGAAACCAGCTCCAATGTCGAGTTCCTGATGCAGGTCCAGAAGACGACTCCGTTGCCCGGCTCGGCCGCGGACGACTAGCTAGGCTATCCCCGCCCGGAACGACCCACGCAGCACTGCGCGGGTCGTTCCGGGCGGGGATTTGTCGTTCCCTCATTATTTGACGACTATCGGTGCAAGAGTCTCGTACCCGCACGGATCCATACGGAAGTAGATGACAGATACATGGCTGAAGCGGTGAACCAGAACTTCGATTCGGTGCGCGCGCTCATCGATGAGCATCGGCAGCTGCAGGAGCAGTTGGCCGATCCCGCGGTGCACGCAAATGCCGGGATGGCGAAAAAGCTCGGTCGCCGGTACGCCGAGCTGGAACGAATTGTTGAAGGTTACAACGAGTGGCACGCGCTTTCCGACGACCTCCAGGCTGCCAGGGAGTTCGCTGCCGAGGATCCGTCGTTCATCTCCGAGGTGAAGGAACTTGAGCCTGCCCTCGACGAGTCTGCCGCAAAGCTTCGTCAGCTGCTGGTGCCGCGGGATCCTGACGATGGCAGAGACACAATCCTGGAGATCAAGGCGGGGGAGGGCGGCGACGAGTCAGCGCTGTTCGCCGGTGATCTGCTGAAGATGTATCTGAAGTACGCCGAATCACGGGGCTGGAAGTCCGAGGTGATTGATTCAACCGAGAGTGTTCTCGGCGGCTACAAGGATATTCAGGTAGCACTGAAGAGCACCAGCAACGATCCCGCCAACGGAGTCTGGGCGAGGATGAAGTTCGAGGGTGGCGTGCACCGGGTCCAGCGGGTTCCGGTCACCGAGTCACAGGGACGGATCCACACCTCCGCTGCCGGCGTTCTGGTTTTCCCCGAGGTCGACGTGCCGGAGGAGGTCGACATCGCGGCCAACGAGATCCGGATTGACGTCTACCGTTCCTCCGGCCCGGGTGGGCAGTCAGTGAACACGACCGACTCCGCGGTGCGAATAACGCATATCCCGACCGGAATTGTGGCCAGCTGCCAGAATGAGAAGTCCCAGTTGCAGAACCGGGAGCAGGCAATGCGTATCCTGCGCGCCCGGCTGCTGGCACGGCAACAGGAAGAGGCGGATGCGGCCGCATCGTTGGTCCGCAAGTCGCAGGTCCGAACAGTCGACCGCTCGGAGCGGATCCGGACCTACAACTTCCCGGAGAACCGGATCGTGGACCACCGCACGGGATACAAGGCGTACAACCTGGATCAGGTTCTGACCGGCGACCTGGAGCCTGTCGTCCAGTCGTGCCTGATCGCCGACCAGGAATCCCGCCTCGATGACGCTTTGGCTGAATAGTCGTCCGTCCCGCCCGCTCCCAGCGCACGTGAAGCGAAAGTCATGCCATGATTCGAGCTCAGCTTAATCACGCCGCCGCCGAACTGGCGGCGGCAGGAATCGACGCCTCGTCATCCGATGCGAGGTCGCTCGCCGCGCACGTACTCGGCCTGACCGTCGCTCAGCTGCACACCCGGCTGGCGCTCGGCGACGAAGCGTTCGGCCCGGAACAACTGAGCAGATTTGACGAGCTGATCCGGCTTCGGGCCGAGCGGGTTCCGCTGCAGCACCTGACCGGGATCGCCTACTTCCGGCACGTTGAGGTCAGGGTGGGTCCAGGGGTCTTCGTGCCGCGCCCCGAGACGGAACTGCTCGCGGGCCTCGGAATCTCGGCACTTCGGCGCGCCCACCAGCGGCGGACCTGCGCCAGCCCTTCTGCCGGCGTCGGTGCGGATGATGCCAGGGCGGTAGCGGCCGCGGACCTCTGCGCCGGATCGGCCGCTATGACGCTGTCCCTGGCCCTGGAGGCCCCGGGCAGCCAGGTTTTCGGCGTTGAGCTGTCAAAAGAGGCTTTCGCCTGGTCCGAGCAGAACCTGGCGGCGTACCGGGATCGGCTCGCCGAGACCGGCAGTAAAGTCGAACTGGTCCGGGCCGATGCCGCGACTGCACTGGCTGGACACGAGGCCGGTATCGATGTGGTTGTCAGCAATCCGCCCTACATTCCGCACGGCGCGACGCCGGTGGATCCGGAGGTGCGCGACCATGACCCGGACATGGCGCTCTACGGCGGAAGCGCCGACGGGCTGCGGATACCGGCGGCAATCGCTCAGCGAGCCGGCGCATTGCTCGTCGATGACGGCTATTTCGCAATGGAGCACTCCGAGGAGCAGGGCGCGACGGTCCGTTATATGTTGCAGAGCCAGGAAATCTGGGCTGGGATCGAGACACACCGGGATCTGACCGGTCGCGATCGGGTGACCGCCGCCAGGAGAATTAAGCGTCAGGGAACTGCGCCGGACTGAGGAAGTGAGAGACTAGTTGATCGTGAGCAAGTTTTACGATTGCCGTAACGACGATCTGCAGGATTTGATCCTCGACGAGGCAGCCCGAACGATCGAACGCGGTGAGCTGATTGTGCTGCCGACCGATACCGTCTACGGTGTCGGCGCAGATGCCTTCTCGGCAGATGCCGTCGCGGCGCTGCTTTCAGCGAAGGGCCGGGGGAGGGACATGCCTCCTCCAGTGCTGATCCCGCGGGTTGAAACCCTGGACGGGCTGGCAAGCGACGTTCCGGACGCGGGTCGCCGCCTGGCCACTGAATTCTGGCCGGGCGCTCTGACCATAATCTGTCAGGCGCAGCCATCCCTCGACTGGGACCTGGGCGACACCCATGGCACGGTGGCGATTCGGATGCCGGCCGACGATACAGCGCTCGCCATCTTGCGGCGCACGGGTCCGCTCGCGGTCTCCAGTGCCAACAAGACCGGGAAGCCCGCCGCCGCCACCGCCGACGAGGCCAGGGACCAACTCGGCGAATCCGTCCAGTTGTACCTGGAGTCAGGCGCTTCGGGAAGTGCGGCGCCCTCGACGATTGTCGACGCCACCGTAACTCCTCTGCGAGTGGTGCGTCAGGGCGCGATCACGCTTGATGCGCTGCGGGTTGTCGTCCCGGAACTGCTGGACGTCGACGGTAATCCGGCCAGGGCTGTGGCAGAACCCGACGCTGCGCCATCCGATACGGCTGCCGCGGCCGAAGACCAGGATGACACAACCGCCCTGTTCGACGAGGTGGTGCCGGATTCAGACCCGCCGCTCGCCGATGACGCGGAACTCGACAACGACGGTAATGAGCGAGCCTAGGTGCGCGGCTATCTGCTGATCATGCTTGTGGCCGCCGCGGTGGCCTACCTGATGACGCCCATGGTGCGTCGCCTGGCGGAGCGGAAGCTGGTCTTCGCCCCGTTACGGGATCGGGACGTGCACAAGGTGCCGACCCCAAGGCTCGGCGGCGTGGCGATGCTGTGCGGTGTGCTCGTTGCTTTCGCGGTCGCAAGCCAGATGCCGTTCCTGCAGCCGATCTTCTCCGACAGCAACCTCGTGCTCGGCGTGCTTGGCGCCGCGGTACTGCTCTGCGTGCTCGGCGTTGTCGACGACATCTGGGACCTCAACTGGATCACCAAGCTCGCTGGTCAGGTACTTGCCGCGGGGTTCATGGCGATTAACGGTGTATCGCTGGTGTCGTTGCCGGTCAACGGGCTGTTTATCGCCTCATCGCGCACCTCGATGTTTCTGACGATTTTCGTTGTCGTGCTCACGATCAACGCGATCAACTTCGTGGACGGGCTCGACGGCCTGGCAGCCGGGGTGGTGGCAATCGGCGGCAGTGCATTCTTCCTCTACACCTATTACCTGGCGATCGACGCGAACCAGAACACCTACGCCAACCTGGCGTCGTTGATCATCGCCTCGCTGGTCGGCGCCTGTATCGGTTTTCTGCCGCACAATTTCAATCCCGCGCATATTTTCATGGGTGACTCGGGCTCGATGCTGATCGGCTTGCTGCTGGCGGGTTCGGCGATCCGGGTCACCGGACAGGTTGACCCCGCGCTTATCTCGCAGGAGCGGGTCATTCCGACGTTTCTTCCGGTGCTGCTGCCGGTTGCGGTGTTGATACTGCCGCTGACAGACTTGGCCCTGGCTGTGATCCGGCGGCTGCGCGCTGGGAAATCGCCGTTCAGTGCGGACGCAAAGCACCTGCATCACCGGATGCTCGGCCTGGGGCACACCCACGCGCGGGCCGTGCTGATCATGTACCTCTGGGTAGCAATCGTGGCGTTTGGCTGCGTTGCATTCCTGATGGTCAGTTGGCGGATCGTCGTCCCACTCTCGTTGGGTCTGGCAATCATTACGCTCGTACTGACCTTTTCGCCACTGCGCCGCAAACTACGACAGCACCAGGAGAGTTGAATGAGTAACCCGCCAGGCGGACCCGGGCCCTCCGGAGCGCCGGACCCGTTCCGGCCGGCCCGTGACCGGAAGCCGACCGCCGTCGAGCTGCAATGGCGAAGGGTTTGGAAACTGCTGCTGGTCTATGGCGTGAGTTTCGCCGCCGCGATCGCGGTCGTCGGTGCCGTTGTCGGCTACTTCGTTGCCGGTGCCCCCGGGGTCGCCGGCGCGCTGATCGGTGCCGGCATGGCTGCCGTTTTCCTCGGAATCACCGCACTGACCATGTATGTCGGCCGCACATTGTCCCTCACCGGGCTGGCCGGCGCGCTGATGGCAGGGTTCCTGTTCAAGGCCGTGCTCTTCCTCATCCTGGCCAGTCAGCTGAGCAAGGTCGACGGCATCCACGGCGGCACGCTGTTCCTCACCCTGGCCGTCGCGGTGATCGGTAACGCCATCATCGACGCGGTCGTTGTGCAGCGGGCGCGGATTTCCTACGTCGATCCGGACGCCACGCACATGTGACCGGGGATGGCAGTGCGATTGACAGACCGGCTGGGGCAGGCGGAGAATGCCACCCCCGGAATTTGGTTGGCTCTACTACGCTTGGTAGAGTAAAACCGGCGGAAACGAAGTGTGATCGCCACAGATTTTCTTCGCAGTTTCTTTGCTGCAATCATTCGACATGTCTGGCCCGGTCCAAGGATGAACCTTAGACCCGACCTTGGGAGTGCAAACTGAACGTGGAAGTCCTCACTGCGGCCGGATCAATTGTCAGCGCAGCCAGCGAAGGCGGATTCCACGCCCCAACGATCGAAGAGTTCTTCCCCAAGGCTTTCCTGCTCGAGGGCACTCCCTTTGAGTTCAACCGGATCATGATGCTCCGGGTAATTTCGACCATCGTGATCTGCGCCATCTTCTGGATCGCGGCCAGCAGGCTCAAGCTTGTGCCAAGTCGCGGCCAGTCGCTCGCCGAAATGGCAATGGACTTCGTCCGGGTGTCCATCGCCGAGGAAACCATGGGCAAGGAAAAGGCCGCGAAGTTCCTCCCGCTGATCACCACGATCTTCTTCATGGTCGTGGCAATGAACATCACCGGAGTTATCCCGTTCCTGAATATTGCCGGAACCTCGGTGGTCGGTGTGCCGCTGCTGCTCGCGCTGATCGTCTACGTCACTTACCACGCGGCCGGGATCAAGAGCCAGGGCCTTGGCGGGTACCTCAAGACAGCGCTGATTCTGCCCGGCGCGCCGCCTGCAATGCACGTGCTGCTGATTCCGATCGAGTTCCTGACCAAGTTCGTGATCCAGCCGTTCACGCTGACCATCCGATTGCTGGCAAACATGCTGGTCGGTCACCTGCTGCTGGTGTTGGCTTTCGGGGCCACCTGGTTCTTCTTCTTCGACGCTTCGCTCGGCTTCAAGGCCTTCGGCTTCATTACCTTCCTCGGCGGATTCTTCGTCACCCTGCTTGAGATCCTGATCGCCGTGCTGCAGGCCTACATCTTCGCGCTGCTTGCCTCGGTTTACATCAACCAGGCCACCGAGGCAGAGCACTAAGCCGAATCCCAAAAGTTTTTCGTATGACCGCACCATAAGAACGACGTGATCAGGTAAATGGCCTGATCCGCCATTAGGAAGGAAACCACTTAAGTGGAAATTCTCGCTGAAGTATCCGGCTCGCTCTCGACAGTCGGTTACGGCCTCGCCGCGATCGGTCCGGGTATCGGTGTAGGAATCGTCATCGGTAAGACCATCGAGGGAACCGCTCGCCAGCCGGAGCTTGCCGGCCAGCTGCGCGGAAACATGTTCCTCGGTATTGCGCTTATTGAGGCACTTGCCCTGATCGGTATCGCCACCCCGTTCTTCCTGACCCAGTAGGACGCACACTATGACTCCATTGATTCTTGCGGCAGAAGACGTTAACCCGCTGCTTCCTGCCGTCTATGACATCGTCTGGAGCGCAGTCTGCTTCGTCATCATCTTCCTGGTTTTCTGGAAGAAGGTGCTGCCGAACTTCAAGAAGACCCTCGACGCTCGCTCCGAAGCAATTCAGGGCGGAATCGAAAAGGCTGAGAAGGCACAGGCCGAAGCAGCAGCCGCCCTGGACGAATACCAGCAGCAGTTGGCCGAAGGACGCGCGGAAGCCGCTCGCATCCGGGAAGAAGCTCGTGCCGAAGGCGCGCAGATTCTTGCCGAAATGAAAGAGCAGGCCGCTTCGGAGGCAGCTCGGATCACGGCAACCGCGCATACCCAGCTGGAAGCAGACCGCCAGCAGGCGTTGGTGTCGCTGCGCAGTGAAGTGGGCAACCTGGCGACCGACCTGGCCGCGCGCATCGTGGGGGAGACCCTGTCCGACGATGCCCGTGCCTCGAACGTTGTCGACCGGTTCATCGCCGAACTTGAGGCAGAGCAGCCTGTACAGGCAACTGCCGCGACGAAGGGGAACTAATGCGCGGGGCGAGTAGACAGTCCTTTGCTCAGGCCGTCGAGCGTCTCGAGCCGCTCATTGCTGCGGACGGCGCCCTGCCACTCGGCCAGCAACTACTTCAGGTTGTTGGTGTGCTGGGCTCCTCCTCGCCGCTGCGCAAAGCCCTCACCGAGCCATCGCGCTCGGTTGGGGATAAGCAACAGCTGCTGAAGTCGATTCTCGGCTCGCACGTTTCCGACACCACACTGGATGTGGTTGGCGGACTGATCGAGTCCCAGTGGTCCAGGTCAGGCGATCTGGTCGATGCCGCGGAGCGTCTGGGAGTTATTTCCCTGGCCGGTTCGGCGCAGAACGAACGGCGAATGGACGAGGTCGAGGATCAACTGTTCCGTTTCTCTCGGATTCTTGCCGGCAATCATGACCTGCAGCGGGCGCTGAACAACCCGGACGCACCAAACCAGGCCAAGGCGCGCCTCGTCGAGGATTTGCTCGGCGACAGGGTAGCCGTCGAGGCAGTGGCCATGATCGGCCAAGCCGCGGTTCACCCCCGCGGAAAGACGACCGCGGCGGTGCTCGAAAGCTACGGCGAGATTCTGGCCAGTCGCAGGGCACGGGAGATTGCGACCGTAACGGTGGCAAAGCCTCTTGCGCCCGAGCAGGTCGAGCGTCTCGGCGCCGCACTAAGCAGGACGTATGGGCGTGAGCTCGTGCTGAACATTCAGATAAATCCTGAGATCGTCGGCGGGCTGAAAGTACAGGTGGGTGACGAGGTCGTAGACGGCTCGGTCGCCACCAGGCTTGATGACGTGCGCCGCCGGCTCGCGAGCTAGACACCAAACACGTAGTTAATTTTTACGCGGCTGTGGATTTGATAGTCGCCAAGAAGACAAAGGGAAGCAGGGACACCAGATGACGGAACTGACAATTCGTCCGGAGGAAATCCGCGACGCGCTGGGCAAGTTCGTCGAGTCGTACACCCCGGAAGCCGGATCACGCACAGAGGTCGGCAAGGTTCTTGACGCCGGTGACGGCATCGCGCACGTATCCGGCCTGCCAGGCACCATGGCCAATGAGCTGTTGCGTTTCGAAGACGGCACGCTCGGCCTGGCACTGAACCTGGATGAGCGCGAGATCGGTGTCGTTGTTCTCGGTGAGTTCGCCGGAATCGAAGAGGGCCAGGAAGTCCACCGCACAGGTGAGGTTCTTTCAGTCCCCGTCGGCGAAGGCTACCTCGGTCGTGTCGTCGACCCGCTGGGTGCTCCGATTGACGGCCTCGGCGAGATCGAGACCTCCGGACGCCGCGAGCTCGAACTTCAGGCAGCCGGCGTGATGGATCGCCAGGAGGTTCGTGAGCCGCTGCAGACCGGTATGAAGGCGATCGACGCCATGATCCCGATCGGCCGGGGCCAGCGCCAGCTGATCATCGGCGACCGCAAGACCGGAAAGACGGCCATCGCGGTAGACACCATCATCAACCAGAAGGCCAACTGGGAGTCCGGCGACCCGAAGCAGCAGGTTCGCTGCATTTACGTCGCCATCGGCCAGAAGGGTTCGACGATCGCCTCGGTGCGTCGTTCGCTCGAGGAAGCCGGCGCGCTGGAATACACAACGATCGTCGCTTCGCCCGCCTCGGACCCGGCCGGCTTCAAGTACCTCGCTCCGTACGCCGGCTCGGCCATCGGCCAGCACTGGATGTACGAGGGCAAGCACGTCCTGATTGTGTTCGACGACCTGTCCAAGCAGGCCGAGGCATACCGCGCCGTCTCACTGCTGCTGCGTCGCCCGCCGGGCCGCGAGGCATACCCCGGCGATGTCTTCTACCTGCACTCCCGCCTGCTGGAGCGTTGCGCGAAGCTCTCCGATGAGCTCGGCGCGGGGTCGATGACCGGCCTGCCGATCATCGAGACCAAGGCCAACGACGTCGGTGCCTTCATTCCGACCAACGTCATCTCGATCACCGACGGTCAGATCTTCCTGCAGTCCGACCTGTTCAACGCGAACCAGCGTCCGGCCGTTGACGTCGGTGTGTCCGTGTCCCGTGTTGGTGGCGCCGCGCAGACCAAGGCTATGAAGGGTGTATCCGGAACGCTGAAACTGAGCCTGGCTCAGTACCGCGACCTCGAGGCATTCGCCATGTTCGCCTCGGACCTGGACTCCGCGTCGAAGCGTCAGCTCGCCCGGGGTGCACGACTGACCGAGCTGCTGAAGCAGGGCCAGTACCAGCCATACCCGTTCGAAAACCAGACCGTCTCGGTATGGGCCGGCACCAACGGACATCTTGATGATGTTCCGGTCGCCGATGTCCTTCGCTTCGAGTCGGAACTCCTGGACCACCTCTCGCGTCACACCGAGGTGCTGACCACGATCCGTGAGACCAAGAAGCTCGAGGACGACACGATCTCCGCGATCGAGGCCGCCCTGGCGGACTTCAAGGCCGGATTCCAGACGTCAGAAGGCGGACACCTCGGCTCCGAGGAGCAGGAGGCTGCCGAAGCCGAAGAGGTTGGCCAGGAGAAGATCGTTCGTCAGAAGCGCGGCTAGTTGAGCGATGCGGCGCCTAGGACGTAGATGACGAACGAGCCAAGAGGGAGAAGTTAGTTATGGGAGCACAGCAAAGGGTCTATCGCCAGAAGATCCGTGCGACGCAGTCGTTGCGGAAGATCTTCAAGGCGATGGAGCTGATTGCTGCGTCTCGGATTCAGAAGGCACAGGACAAGGTACGCGCATCGGGGCCATATTCCGGCGCAATTACCAGGGCTGTGTCGGCTGTAGCCACGCAGTCGAACGTCCAGCACACGCTGACTGCCGAGCCGGAGCAGGTGCGCCGGGCGGGCGTGTTGGTGCTGAGCGCCGACCGCGGATTTGCCGGGGCCTACTCGGCGAACGTGATCCGTGAAGCCGAATCTCTGACCGAGCTGCTGCGCAGCCAGGGCAAGGAGGTGGCGACCTATTCCGTGGGTCGGAAGGCGGCTCGTTACTATGCCTTCCGCGACCGGCCGGTAGCTGCAGAATGGACCGGTTTCACCGAGGCTCCCCGTCCGGAGCATGCTCGCGAGATCGGCGAGCGACTGCTTGCGGACTTCGAGACCAGCTACGAGGACGGCGGTCTGGACGAGATCCACATCGTGTTCACCCGTTATGTGAATACAGTGACGCAGACTCCCGAGTTGGTCCGCCTGCTCCCGTTGGAGATTGTCGACGCGGAGGAGGCGCCGGACGATAACGAGGTCTTCCCGCTCTACGAATTCGAGCCGGGGCCGGAGACGGTTCTCGATACGCTGCTTCCTCGCTACATCGAATCCCGGATCTACAACGCGCTTCTGCAGTGTTCCGCTTCCGAGCAGGCCGCTCGCCAGCGCGCGATGAAGACCGCGGCGGATAACGCCGATGATCTGATCAAGTCGTACACGCGGTTGGCGAACACAGCCCGTCAGGCCGAAATTACCCAGGAAATCACCGAGATCGTTGGTGGCGTCGAGGCCCTCGCCGCAGCCAGTGCTTCCGAGTAAATCCAGCCCCATAGACAAGAGTAGAAACTATTATGACTGCTACAGAAACTGAAAAGACTGCCACTGGCGGGGCTGCATCCGTCGGACGCATCGCCCGGGTGACCGGTCCGGTCGTCGACGTTGAGTTCCCGCTCGACTCCATCCCGGAGATGTACAACGCGCTGAAGACCGAGGTGACCCTGTCAGAGGGCACCAGGGTGCTGACGCTTGAGGTTGCGCTGCACCTCGGTGACGGCATCGTTCGCGCGATTTCGCTTCAGCCGACAGACGGACTTGTCCGCGGTCAGGAAGTGCAGGACACCGGAGCGGCGATCTCCGTCCCGGTCGGCGATGTCACCAAGGGCAAGGTCTTCAACACAGTCGGTGACCCGCTGAACCTCAAGGAGGGCGAGCGGCTCGAAGTTTCCGAGCGCTGGCCGATCCACCGCAAGGCGCCTTCATTCGATCAGCTGGAGTCCAAGACCCAGATGTTCGAAACCGGCATCAAGTCGATCGACTTGCTGACCCCGTACGTGCAGGGTGGAAAGATCGGACTGTTCGGTGGTGCCGGTGTCGGCAAGACAGTTCTGATTCAGGAAATGATCTATCGCGTGGCCAACAACCACGACGGTGTGTCGGTGTTCGCCGGGGTAGGTGAGCGTACCCGTGAGGGTAACGACCTTATCGCGGAGATGACCGAATCAGGCGTTATCGACTCGACCGCACTGGTCTTCGGCCAGATGGACGAGCCACCAGGCACGCGTTTGCGTGTCGCGCTGTCGGCGCTGACCATGGCGGAGTATTTCCGCGATGTGCAGAAGCAGGACGTGCTGCTCTTCATCGACAACATCTTCCGGTTCACCCAGGCAGGTTCTGAGGTGTCGACACTGCTCGGCCGGATGCCTTCGGCCGTGGGTTACCAGCCGAACCTCGCCGATGAGATGGGCGTTCTGCAGGAGCGGATCACCTCGACCCGTGGCCACTCGATTACGTCGCTGCAGGCGATTTACGTTCCTGCCGATGACTACACCGACCCGGCTCCGGCGACAACGTTCGCTCACCTCGACGCAACGACAGAGCTGTCCCGTGAAATCGCCTCGCGGGGTCTGTACCCCGCGATCGACCCGCTGGCCTCATCGTCGCGCATCCTGGACCCGCTGTACGTGGGCAAGGAGCACTACGAGGTGGCCGTCGCGGTGAAGGCTATTCTGCAGAAGAACAAGGAGCTTCAGGACATCATCGCGATCCTCGGTCTCGATGAGCTCTCCGAAGAGGACCGCCTGGTTGTTAACCGCGCGCGGCGGATCCAGCAGTTCCTGTCGCAGAACACCTACATGGCGGAAAAGTTCACCAACGTCCCGGGTTCGACTGTTCCGCTGGCGGACACCATCGAAGGCTTCCAGAAGATCGTGAAGGGCGAGCTGGACCACGTGTCCGAGCAGGCTTTCTTCAACGTGGGTGGCCTCGAAGATGTCGAGCGCGAATGGGCCCGGATCCAGAAGGAGTCCTAAGTCCATGGCCAGCACAGCTGAACTTCAGGTTGACGTCGTCGCCGCCGACCACTCGGTGTGGTCGGGGCAGGCGGCGCGGGTCGTCGCGCGGACAGCAGAGGGCGAAATCGGTATTCTGCCGCGACACGAACCGCTGCTGGGCGTGCTCGCCGAGGGTGAGGTGCGCATTCTGCTGACCTCTGGTGAGCAGATCACCGCCCAGGCCGAGGGAGGCTTCCTTTCGGTTGAAAACAACCGGGTGACAATTGTGGCCGATCGTGCTGAACTATCAGCACCGGTGAATTCCTAGCAATACGGAAGTTGCATTACTTGTCGCCAACGTCGATAGCGCTGATAGCGCTGGTTGCTGTCGTCCTTATCGTGATTGGCGTGTTCATCGCGCGGCGCCGCTACCTCAGCCGCTTTTACGGCAGCTTCGATTGCTCGTTATTCGTGGGCGATGGCCAGATTCCTGGTCATCGCCCACGTTGGCGTTTGGGCGTCGCGGTGTATGCGGACCGGTGCCTGGAATGGTATCCGGTCTTTGCGCTTCGACGGGTGGCCCAGCATCAGTGGCATCGTCAGCAGCTCGAAATAGTCACTCGTGACGTGCCGACCGACGGTGAACAGTTCGCTGTATTGCCTGGCGCATTGATAGTCCAGTGCCGCGAAGTGCAGGACGGCGTTTTCCGGCTTGCGATGGGCCCTGATGCATATGCCGGGTACGCTTCCTGGCTCGAATCAGCCCCTCCGGGACACAACGACCGGATGGGCCACTTTACTTAAAGGCGGCGTGTTTGCATGGAACTAGTCAGAGTTACCGGGGGAGCCAGTCTTTCCGGCTCGGTCCGGGTGCGCGGCGCCAAGAACAGCGTGCTCAAGTTGATGGCCGCGACGCTGCTCGCCGAGGGCCGGAGCACGATCTCGAACGTACCCGATATCGTCGATGTCCGGATCATGAACGAGCTGTTGCGGCGGTTGGGCTGTTCGGTGACGCATGACCGCGAGCAGGGTGTTGTGGCGATCGATGTGCCTCGCTCGCCCGGTGTCCGTGCCGACTACGAGCTCGTGCGGGCGATGCGCGCCTCGATCTGCGTTCTCGGCCCGTTGACAGCCCGATGCGGCTCCGCCGAAGTTGCGCTTCCCGGCGGCGATGCCATCGGTTCGCGCGGCCTTGACCTGCACCAGTCCGGCCTCGAGATGCTGGGCGCTACGGTGCGTCTGAGCCACGGCTACTTCGTCGCCTCCGCCCCGGACGGCCTTACCGGTGCGGATATCCGGCTCGACTTCCCGTCGGTTGGAGCCACCGAGAACCTGGTTATGGCCGCTACCCTCGCTTCCGGCACCACAGTGATCGACAATGTTGCCCGGGAGCCGGAGATCGTCAACATTTGCGAAATGCTGGTCGCTATGGGTGCCCGGATAGACGGCATCGGCACCTCCAGGCTCACGGTCGAGGGGGCCGCTTCGTTGCACCCGGTCGACCACGAGGTGGTCGGGGACCGGATCGTAGCCGGTTCGTGGGCCTTCGCGGCAACGATGACCGGAGGGGACGTCCGAATCGACGGTGTAAATCCCTCGCATCTCGACGTCGTGATCGAGAAGCTGGAACTTGCCGGCGCGACGGTCGAAACTGCTGAAGCCAGCCTTAGGGTGCGCGGGCCCAAGCGTCCGGTTGGGATCCGGGTCTCCACTCTGCCGTATCCGGGTTTCCCGACGGATCTGCAGCCCTTCGTGATAGCGCTGAATTCGATAGCCGAGGGAAGCGGCATGCTGACCGAGAACCTGTTCGAGGCTCGGTGGCGCTTTGTCCGGGAACTGGCCCGGCTTGGCGCGAAGGTGCGTGTGGACGGACACCACGCCCTGATCAGCGGCGTGACCAAGCTCTCCGGCGCCCCGGTGGAGGCGAGTGACATCCGCGCCGGCGCCGCGCTCGTGATCGCCGGCCTGGTGGCCGAAGGCGTCACCGAGGTCAGCGGCGTCGATCATATCGACAGAGGCTACGAGCATCTGGTTGAGCAATTGCTCAACCTCGGCGCCACGGTTGAACGCGTCGAGGTCCCGGACCCGGTGGACGTCGTACTGCACGAATAGCTTGGCCGTCAGGTCAGGTGCAGAACGTCCCTGGCTCGCTGGGCATCTTCGGCGAACACCATCACCCTGGTGCCCTCGGTCGTGTTCGTCACGGTAGCCACGATTCCGGCCCGGGCCAGCGCGTGCTGGGCCTGCCGGGCTTCGTCTGCGGTGTCCGGATCGCAGATGGGCGTCAGGAGTCCGTAATCGTCCGGCTTCCCGCTGCGCGGAGGCTTGGCAATGAGCGACTTGCCGCCGGAGAAGGTCCAACGCAGCAATAGGATTGCGGCACCGAGCAGCAACAGCGCGCCGAGCGGCTCGAAAGCGACCGGCAGGGTGAGCACATCTGATTCGAATGCAGACGCCATGAACTTAAGTCTGCTCTCAACCGGTGCGGATCGCCAGTGTCTGGATCGACCAGTGGTAGGCCGCCGACGCACTGCGCATTTCCCCGGTTGCCTCAGCGGAGCAAGGCCGGGTCTTGCAGCAGGGTGTGTACGCAGGTGGCGACCCCCGCGGCTAGGCTGAACGGCAGAATAGACAAACCTGAAGGAGATTACCGTGGCGGACTCACGTCGTGTTGTTGTGATAGGTGCCGGACTGATGGGTTCCGGCATAGCGCAGGAGGCTGCGCTTGCCGGATGGACCGTCACTGTTCAGGATGTGAACTCCGCCGCCTTGGCTCGGGCCCGCGATACTGTCGCAGACTCGCTGGGCAAATTCGCGGCCAAGGACCGGATTACCGCGGACGATGTCGATGCGGCCATGTCACGTCTGGACACCTCGGAGTCGCTGGACGTCGTCGCGCAAGCGGATATCGTCGTCGAGGCGGTGTTCGAAAGCATCGAGGTGAAGTCTCAGGTCTTCGGTGAACTCGATCGGCTGGCGCCGGCACACGCGGTGCTTGCCTCGAATACGACGGCAATCCCGATCACCACAATCGCGGCGCACACCCAGCGTCCGGAATCCGTGCTCGGACTCCACTTCTTCTCGCCGGTGCCGATGATGAAGCTGGTCGAGCTGATCCGCGGCCTCAACACCAGCGACGAAACAGTTGCCCGGGGGAGGGCCTTCGCCGAGGACCTTGGAAAGTCAGTCGTGGTGGTCAACCGGGATGTCGCAGGCTTCGTGACGTCACGACTGATCATTGCGCTGGTGAACGAGGCAGTCGGGCTGGTTGAATCGGGTGTGATGAGCGCCGAGGATCTGGACACGGCATGCCGGCTCGGCTTCGGACATGCGATGGGGCCACTGGCCACTGCCGACCTGACCGGCGTGGACGTATTGCTGCACGCCAGCGACAACATCTATCAGGACACTCGCGACCCGAAGTTCGTCGCGCCGGAACTGATGCGCCGAATGGTCACGGCCGGAAAGCTCGGCCGCAAATCCGGCGAAGGGTTCTACGAGTACAAATGATGAACCAGGCAAAAGGCAAAGTGATAGTGATTACCGGGGCCGGCTCGGGGATCGGGCGGGCGACGGCGCAGCACGCAATCCGGACCGGCCATGGCGTCGTCCTGCTCGGTCGGCGGGAGCAGGCGCTGCGCGAAACAGCCGAGGTTGCCGATCAGGAGCAGGCGATCGTCTGCCCGACGGACGTGACCGAAGAAGGTCAGGTTGAGGCGGCGTTCGGCGCGGCCGTCGACCATTTCGGCCGGGTTGATGTTCTGTTCAACAACGCCGGCACCTTTCAGCACGGGGGTTCGGTGGCAGACCTCAGCCCGGCTGAGTGGCGTGCCGCGGTCGACGTGAATCTCACCGGAATGTTCCTGTGCGCGCGGGAGGCATTCAGGTTAATGCGTGCGCAGTCGCCGAAAGGGGGCAGGATCATCAATAACGGTTCGATTTCTGCGCACTCGCCGCGCCCGGGCTCAGTTGCCTACACCACGACGAAGCATGCGATCACCGGGCTGACCAAGTCGATATCCCTGGACGGGAGGCCACATGGCATCGCGTGTTCGCAGATCGATATCGGTAACGCCGCCACTGAACTCACGGCAGACTTCGGCACCGGTGTCATGCAGGCCGACGGGCAGAAGAAGGCAGAACCGATGTTCGACGTTTCGCATGTCGCCCGGGCAGTTATCAACACCGCCGAACTGCCGCTGGACGTCAACGTGCAGTTCATGACGCTGATGGCCACCAATATGCCGTTTCTGGGCCGGGGATGACCTTCAACCGCAGCTAGCGGCGATGCCGGTCAGGACCGGACCGGACACGTGATTGGGCCAGTGGCTGGAGTCGACGAGCCGGCGGCTGGCCGTTGATGAGAATCGGGAACTTCAGGCAGGAACGCGCGTGATCGCGGGCTGGCATCGAGTTCGCGGACTTCGGTGAGAGCTAGCAGAAGGGTGAAAACTGTTAGTCGGTCAACCACTCGCCGGATCGCATCACCCGGTGCAGGTTGAGGCCCTCGTCACAGACCAGGATGTCGGCCTGGTGCCCCTCGCGCAGCGAGCCGATCGAATCGGCCAGGCCGAGCACACTGGCCGGCGTGTAGGTGGCGGCCAGCACGGCATCCTCAATCGGCACCCCCGCTGCCACCGTGCACCGGACGACGTCGAGCAGTGTCGAGGTGCCGCCGGCGATGCTGTCGCCATCGGCGAGCCGCGCGACACCGTGCGTGACGACGACCTTTGCCGGCCCGAGCTGATAATTACCGTCGGCACATCCCGCGGCGGCCATCGCATCGGTGACCAGCGCTATGCATGACGCACCTACGGTCGAAAACACCATCTTCACGGTGTCCGGCGAAAGATGCACGTTGTCGGCGATCAGCTCGACAACGGCGTTGCTTTCGCCGGCAGCCTCGAGGCTGGCCGCGATCGGACCGGGATCGCGATGGTGCAGGGGGCGCATAGCGTTGAAAAGGTGGGTGGCGGTGGGCCGCTGGTCGATAACGCCGGATGACCCGGTCAGCTCCGCCGCCGCCTGCGTGAGCGCGGCTCGGGTCGTGGAGGCATCGGCGTCCGTGTGCCCGATGGACGGCACGATGCTGGAGATGGTCAGCAGATCGATCAGCTCACTGGCACCTGGAAGCTCAGGTGCCAGCGTCATGCTGGCGCCGTAGCCGCCTGACGCCGTGATCAGTGACTGGACAAGCTCCAGATCGGGATCAAGCAGGTACTGCGGATCCTGGGCCCCAGCACGCTGCGGCGAGAGGAAAGGACCCTCCCAGTGGATCCCGGCGATCTCGTCGTCCTCGGCGAGCTGAGCCAGCAGGCGAGTACGTGCAACAAGATCCTCAGGAGCAGCGGTCACCAGGCTGCCAAGCAATGTCGTCGTACCCGAGCGACGATGGAAGGCCGCGGCCGCTCGCGCATCCTCGACGGAGCCGGACGCGAAGTCGAAGCCGGCGCCGCCGTGGCAGTGCAGGTCGATCAGGCCGGGCAGCAATACGGCAGACTCCGGCAACCGCTCCGAAGCAGGCCAGTGATCCTCGACCGGCGCCTCGGCTCGCGGACCGGCGTAGATCAACGCGCCCTGCGCAATGGCTACCAGCGCGTCTTCGATGCTGTAACCATCTGTCACGACCCGTCCGATCAGTACCGTGTCGACAGCGGGCACGTCCGGGGATTTCGCATGCTTGTTCATTGTGAGCCAGCATACCGTTTGCCGGAGCGGACGCCGCGGTGTCAGCGCAGTTCGCGAGTGCCTGCCCGTAGCCTAGAAGAGGCGCGACCCGGGGTCGTCGAGTCCGCGCATCGCATCGTAATCGAGGATTACGCACCGGATGCCGCGATCCTCAGCGAGGACCCGGGCCTGCGGTTTGATCTCCTGGGCCGCGTAGACACCACGCACCGGGGCCAGCAGCGGGTCGCGGTTCATCAATTCAAGATAGCGCGTGAGCTGCTCGACGCCGTCGATCTCGCCACGCCTCTTGATCTCGATGGCGACAGAGCCGCCATCCGGACCCTTCGCCAGGATGTCGACCGGGCCGATAGCGGTCATGTACTCACGTCGAACCAGGCTGTGACCTTCGCCAAGCGTTTCAATGTGTTCGGCCAGCAGCTTTTGCAGGTGTGCTTCTACGCCGTCCTTGACCAGGCCCGGGTCAACGCCAAGCTCATGGTTCGATTCGTGCAGGATGTCATAGATCGAGACCACCAGCTGATCGTCGGACTTGGCGTGGGTCACCCGCCATAGCTGCTGGACGCCGGCCGATACCTCGGTGGGCGCGGGTTCGACCTCCTTGAAGGTGCAGGGCGGGCTCATCCAGTTCAGCGGCTTGTAGGAGCCTCCGTCGGAATGAACCAGCAAACTGCCGTCAGCCTTCAACATCAGCAATCGGGTGGCAAGGGGCAGGTGGGCGCTGAGCCGACCTGCGTAATCGACTGAGCAGCGAGCAATAACTAGGCGCACGGTAGACCACTGTAGCGGGTCATTGGCCTTCTTTTCACCGGTGCGCCGGCGGTGGGCCACAATAGAGGAATGCCACGGTCCAGCAGCTCACGCCGAGCGTCAAAGTACCAGCGCCCTCGCCCTGAGCCGCGCGACCTGGAAGAGACGCTGGCGGCAATGCCGCGCTCCGTAACGGCTGGTGACGGCGAATGGACAGTTCAGCGGGTCCGGGGCGACCGGACGTCGAAGACGTACCGTTGTCCCGGCTGCGATCAGGAGATTGGGCCGGGCGTCGCGCACACGGTTGCCTGGCAATCGGACAGCATCCTCGGCGCCGAGCACGCTCTGGCGGGTCGTCGGCACTGGCATAACTCCTGCTGGCAGGCTCGCGGCCGCCGGGCGCCGACCCGGCGGCGATAGCGCCGGAACCGGTTCGCGGGTTCGTGATTCGCGAGAGTCTATGCCCGGAGAGACTGATCCGCCGGAAGCTATGCCGGGGGAGAGTCGGAGGACGCGGTAGCTGGCGCCCTGGCGGGGCTACCCAGGGGGAGTTTCGACGACGTCGAGGCCGTCAAGGTCCGGCATCACGAACGTGCGTCCGGAAAATGACGCAGGCAGGACGGCAACCACCGTGTCGTCATCCGTGGGCAGCGCGGCGTAGATGCGCGGGAACCTCTCCGCATCCGGCTGGTCCGCGGCCAGGTCTGCCGGCTCCCAGCGCACCTCGATGCCGGCTGCCTCCACCGAGGGCAGGTCGATGACGAGGACCACGAGGGGTACGGTAACGTCCGCATAGAGGTAGCGTGCGATCTTGGGCAGCTGTGAGGCGGTCGAGGCGTGGAGGAATCCGGCGTCATCGACGCTGGTGTTTCGGGTGGAGACCTGGTACTCGCCGAACGGGACCGCGGCCTCCCAATCATCGGCGATGGCAAGGTGTAAAACGCGCATGGCCTTTACCCTACTTCGGGCAGCGTACGCTGCCCGGGTTGGCCGGCTACAGCTGGTCCTGACGGGGAATCAGGACTTCGCGAATCAGCAACATGACTGCTGCCGCGACCGGAATCGCGGTGATGGCACCGAGCACTCCGGCCAGCGCGCCACCGCAGAGCGCAGCAATCACCGCTACTGCGCCCGGCACGGAGACCGCGCGGGACATCACCCGAGGTTGGATCACGTAATTCTCGAGCTGCTGATACGCCACGTAGTAGATCAGCACGACCAGCGCGCTCTGCCAGGATTGGAACAGCGAGATGATCACGATGATGACGGCGCCGATGGTGGCACCGACAAGAGGGATCAGGCCGAAAAGCGCTGCCACCACGGCAAGGATGGTTGCGTACGGAATTCCCACGATCGAGAGCATGATGTACGTGCACACCCCGTTGAGCGAGGCGATCAGCACCTGTCCGGACACGTAGCGACCGATGTTGTTCATGATCTCGTCGCCCAGCAACCGGGTGCGCTCCCGGCGACTCCGTGGAGCGAGCCGGTACAGCCATTCTTTGGTCAACGGCAGGGAGGCCAGGAAGTACAGCGTGAGCACTAGCACGGTGAAGATGCCGAAGGCACCCGAGAACACAGCGCGTCCGGCACCGACTACGCCGCCGAGCAGCGCGGTGATGGTTTCGGAGTCGCTGAGCCGGCGCTCCAACTCCTCGGTGGCGCCGTTGATCAGGCCGAACTGCTCGTTGAGATCGATAAACCACCGTGAGTTCATCACATCGTTGACGTACTGCGGTGCGGCCGCCAGCAAGTCAGACGTCTGACTTGAAATCGTGGGCACAATCGATGAGATGAAACCGGCGATGGCGGCGATCAGCACTCCGAAAACCGCCAGAATCGCCACCGGCCGGGGTAGTTTCTTCTTCACCAGCCAGGCGACGACCGGTTCGAGGCCGAGTGCGATAAACAGCGCACAGACGATGAGGGAAAGGACGTCACTGAGCCGCCCGACCAGCTGCCAGAGCATGATGGCGAGCAGCACGCCGACCGCACCGACAAAGCCGAAGTACAGCGGGTTGCCGACATTGAACGGCGGCCCCGGCGCGCCGAAGCGTCTCGGCCGGTGCACCGGCTGCGGGGCGGCATCCGGGACAGCGAATTGCTCCTGTTCGAACGCCGCCTCATCAAGCTGGACGACATCGTCCTCCGGTTCCTGCGGAGGACGATAATCGGGCCGTGGCAGGAAGATGGCCTTCATTCCCTGGCCCACCAGTTTCAGCCCGTGGGCTGCCCGTTCGGTGTATTGTCCGAGCGTCAAGCAAGGCTCCGTGTCGTCAGCGGGGAAGGGGTGTCGTCGGCGGGGAAAGTGGAGTCACGCTTGCCGGATCACCTGCGGGCTTTTGCCGTCGCAGGTTCGTCCGTGTCGTCGAGCTCTTCGTCGCGTTCCTCGTCGTCGAGCTCGTCGTCGAGCTCTTCGTCGTCCGACTCGAAGTCGTAAACGTCGTCGCCGTTCTTACTCGCCGCGCCGTCGGCGCCCTCGTCTGCCACGTCGTCATCCACCGTTGCAGTGCCTTCGGCGTCGACAATGACCGTCGAGTCATCCGAGACCAGTTCAGATTCAGCCTCGTCGGACGATCGGCTGTCAGGCGCCGAGCGTGGCTGCGCCGGTGCGTCCGCGGGCTGCGCGGGTGCGTCCTTGCCGGCGAGCGCGTCGAGCAGCTGGGTCGGAGCGGCGAACATTCCGCGCAACTGGTCGAGCTGGGCGGTGATCGTCTTGCGCTGGGTGGTCAGCAGGTTCACCTGGGCCTGTGCCGCCGCGACATCGCGCTTCGCCTGGGTGTTGGCCTCTTCGATTGAAGCTTCGGCCGAAGAGCGCGCCTCGGCAATCAACTGCTGAGCACGCTTGCGTCCGTCTTCGATAATGGCGTCGGCCTTCTGCACTGCCTCGTTCCGGGTTGCCTCGGCACGGGCCGATGCTTCCTGCGCTTGCTGGTTGGCTGCCGCGGCGCGCTGCTGCGCATCCGCAACCAATGCGCGGGTCTCCTGCACGGCTGCCTCGTGAGCTTCCTTGAGCTCTGCCTCGGATGCCTCACGCTTGGTAGCGATCTCGACATCGGCATCGTTGGCCTGCTCGCGCACCTGAGTCCGCAGCCGGTCGGCCTCGACCCGGATCGCCTCGGCATCCTTTTTGGCCGTCGCCCGGATCTCGGCAGCTTCACGTTCGGCGGTCGACTTCAGTTCGGCCAATTCGCGGCCGAGTGCCGCGCGTTGTTCCTTGGTCTCTCCAGCAACGGTTGAGCGAAGTTCGGCTGCCTCGCGCTCGGCGGTCGCGGTCAGTTCGTGTGCCCGCTGCTCCGCACCCTTGATCGCCTCATTGGCACGCAACTCGGCCGAAGACCGAATGCTGTCGGCCTCCGAGCGTGCCGAGTTCAGCAACTCGTTGGCGGCGCCCTGGCTCTTCGAGCGCTGGGAGGCGACCTCTGCCCGGGCGTTGTTCCGGATGGTCTCGGCATCCGATGTCGCCTGGGTCAGTGTCTCCCGGGCCTGTGCTTCTGCAATCTTCAGCAGGTGGTCGATTCGCGAGCCGGGCGCGGCCTTGTCTTCCTCGCTGCCCGAGGTCAGTTCCTTAAGTCGTCGCTTCGACTCGGAGAGCTCACCGGAAAGCTGCATTTTGCCACGGTCGGCCGACTCAACCAGCTTGCGCGCGTCCTGAAGTGCCTTCTGCGTGTTGGCCAGTTCGGCACTGAGTTGTTGCAGTTTGTGGTCGACTTCGGTCTTCTCGTAGCCTCGCATGGCTGTGCGGAATTCTTCTTGCGCTGGCACCGTTAGACTCCTGAGCAGTGGTTTGTGGACGCGATGGGCGTCGAGACTTCTATAGGCTATTGTGTCAGGTTTTCTTGGACGTTGGACGGTTGCCATCCTAGTCCGGTCACCGTGGCACCCGGTCTGGTACATACAGGTGAGATGACAAGGAGGTCAGTAATGGTCCAGCCAGTTATTGTGGCGGGCGCTCGGACGCCGTTCGGACGACTGCAGGGCGGATTGAAGAGTAAGGCTGCCAGCGATTTGGGTGGCGCGGCGATCAAGGGCGCGCTCGAGAAGGCAGGACTGGCTCCGGAAGCAGTCGATTACGTCATCATGGGGCAGGTGCTGACGGCGGGAACCGGGCAGGGCCCGGCTCGCCAGGCCGCTGCAGCCGCCGGCTTGCCGATGTCCGTCCCGGCGATCTCGATCAACAAGTTATGCCTGTCGGGCATCAATGCCATCGCACTGGCCGCGACGCTGGTGCGCGCGGGAGAGTACGAGGTCGTGGTGGCTGGCGGCCAGGAGTCGATGACTCAGGCACCGCACCTGCTGGAAAAGTCCCGGGACGGCTTCAAGTACGGCGACGTGACGATGCGGGACCACATGGCCTACGACGGCCTGTGGGATGCCTTCACGGATCAGGCCATGGGCGCTCTCACCGAAGACGCCAACAAGGGAGACCAGGAGTTCAGCAGGGAAGAGCAGGACGAGTTCGCGGCCCGTTCGCATCAACGGGCTGCCGAAGCGTGGAAGAACGGGGTGTTCGACGACGAAGTGGTTGCGGTGACGATTCCACAGCGTCGTGGCGACGATATCGAGGTCACCGCCGACGAGGGAGTGCGTTCCGACACGACGGTCGAGACCTTGAGCAAATTGCGTCCCGCGTTCCGCAAGGACGGCGCCATCACGCCCGGCAATGCCTCGCAGATCTCGGATGGCGCGGCGGCTGTCATCGTCACCTCCCGGGAAAAAGCCGAGGAGCTAGGCTTGCCGATCCTTGCCGAGATCGGGGCGCATGGTTCGGTCGCTGGCCCGGATTCTTCGCTGCAGCATCAGCCGGCTGATGCGATCTCTCGCGCGGCGGAGCGGGAAGGGATCAGCGTTGCGGATCTGGATGTCGTGGAGATCAACGAGGCGTTCGCGTCGGTTGGGCTGTCCAGCACGAAGAAGCTGGGCGTGGATCCCGAGAAGGTCAACGTCAACGGCGGCGCGATCGCCATTGGGCATCCCATCGGGGCGTCCGGAGCACGCGTTGCGCTTCACCTGGCGCTTGAGCTGGCCCGTCGTGGCGGCGGTGTGGGTGCCGCGGCGCTGTGCGGCGGCGGTGGACAGGGTGACGCATTGATCCTGCGGGTACCGAAGGGCTAATTTCGGCCGGATGGCTGGGCTCGGACGGCGGCCGGCCTGCTGCGCTCTTCGGCGGCAGGCGCGGCCCGCCTCGCTCATCTCGCGCTCGTGTCTCGCTCGAGATGCCCGACCACACCCTGACGGGCCGCGCCGCCCGCCATGGGAGGGACGCCGTCTCGCCCATCTTGCTCGGCGGGACGGCGGGACGGTCCGCTTTCTGCTTAACAGGGGCCGATATGAGTGACGACGTAAAGGAGATACCGGACCGTTTCGGGGGTGAGCGGAACGGCCGCCGGAATTCGCGCGCGATGGCGGCCGGCATGTGACACTCTTGAAGCATGCTAGTTGCGTTTTCCGTTGCCCCCAGCGGAACAGGGGATGCCTCCGGTTCGGTGCATGACGCCGTGGCCGAAGCAGTGGCGATTGTGCGAGCCTCCGGGTTGCCGCACCGCACGGACTCGATGTTCACCACCATCGAAGGTGAATGGGATGAGGTGTTCGCCGTGATCAAGGCAGCGACCGATGCGGTCGGCCATTACGGTAGCCGGGTCTCGCTTGTTGTGAAGGCCGATATCAGACCGGGCCACACCGGCGAACTGACCGGAAAGCTGGAACGGTTGGAAGACGCGATAGGACGTCAGCAGGGCTGACCAGCCATGAAACTGATCAATGCCGGGGCCCGCGAGGGGCAGAAAGAGGTCGTGCACGATACGGCACTCACCTGGCCCAACGTGATCACGCTGCTCCGATTTTTGGGGTTGCCACTGTTCATTTGGCTGATCTTTGGTGCCAGCGATTACATTGCCGCGTTCATTGTGATCGGAGTCGTGGCGGCAACGGATTGGATCGACGGGTATATCGCCCGGCGGTTCGACCAGGTCTCCCGGCTCGGCAAGATGATCGATCCGATTGCCGACCGGCTGTTGCTCGTGGTTGTCATTGTCTCTCTGGTTGCCGCCGGTATCGCACCGTGGTGGATTCTGGCCGCGATCCTCGTTCCGGACCTGGTGCTGACCGTCTGCTCGGCCGTGTTCTTTCGCGGATCGCCGGAACTGTCGGTGACCGTAATCGGGAAGATTCGCACCGCATTGCTGCTGGTCGGCACGCCGCTATTGCTGGCGGGATCGGCACGCGAGTTTGTGAACAGTCCGGTGTTCGCCATCGGGATGGCGATCACAGTGCTTGGCTGCGTTGGTCACTTGATCGCCTGCTTCCAGTACCTGCGCGCCATGGTGCGAGTATTCCAGGCGAGGCCAGGCGCCGGGGTGCGCCGGCCAGAGATTCCCTGCCGGCCTGAGAATTCCCGCCGGCCCGAGAATCCCTAGAGAACCTGCCAATTATGGCCCGCTCTCGCCTTGGCGGTTGCGCTCTCGGACCTGCTCTCGGACCTGCTGTCAGGCCCGGCTGTTCTGTGCCGGCTGCTTAGCCTCATCCAGGTAGGAGTCCTCGGCGTCGACATCCTTGCCGGTGGGGTCCCAGCGGATGATCGCCACGGCGAGGGTTCCCAGCAGGGGAGCGATGGCTACCACCCAGAAGACGTTGGTGCCGAGTGAGGCGCTCAGGATCGGGAATCCGATCAGCGACACGATCGAGAACGACCGGAGTACTCCCTGATTGAAGCCGACGGCAACGCCGCGAAGTGAGGTTGGGTAGCTCAGCGTCGCGTAGGACATCAGCTGCGCGCCCGGCCCGAACGCCTGGAAGAAGATGAACAGCGCCAGCATCAGCACCGCAATGATGACGAGTGCGCCACTCGGGATACCCAGGATGGCTAGGGCGAGCAGCGACGCGGTCTGCACTGCAAAACCGATCAGGGCCAGCTTGCGCGAACCCAGCCGAGTCACCAGCGACATGCCGATCAGTCCGCCGCCGACGCCGAAGGCGAGGTTGATCACCAGCGAGGACAGGATGGTCGTCAGCGGTCCCTGCTGGAAGAGTTCGGTGACAATCAGCGGAGTGCCGTAGGCGACCGCGTTGTAGCCGAAGGTGGAGAACACGCTGACGCACAGCGCGACAGTTGTGCGCAGGCGGTACTTCGGCGAGAACAGGATCCTGAACGAGCGCGCCGAAGTCTTTGGCGGTTTCGCCGCGTCCAGTTGCGACTTCTCGGCCAGGACCGCGTCAATTGCGTACTTGTTTCGCAGGATCTCGACGGCGCCGCGGACGTCACCCTGATTGGCAAGCCACTGCGGCGACTCGGCCATGTACTTCCGGCGCACGAGCAGCACGATGATGGCGGGGACAGCGCCGAAGCCGACAACGAGACGCCACAGGATTCCCTGCTCAGCCGGCGGCAGCAGGAGGAAGAAGGTCAGTACGACCAGGTAGCCGACTCCGGTTGCGGCGTACCAGGCAGGCGACCAGGCGTTGACCCGCTCGGAGCGATTGCCCTTGCCGCGCAAGCGGGAGAATTCCGCGAGGAACGCCATCGCGACCGGCAGGTCGAGTCCGACGCCGATGCCCATGATGAAGCGGAAGAAGATCAATGTCCATTCGTCCGGTGCCACGGCGCAGCCCAGTGCGGCCACCACGAAGAACACCATATCGGCCATGAAGAGTCGGTAGCGGCCGAAGCGATCGACGAGATACCCGCCGGCGATCGCACCGACGACGGCCCCGACCATGATCGAGGCATTCACCAGGCCGGTCATGAAGCCGTTGAGTCCGAACTCTTCCTTGACCGCAGTGATGCCGAAAGCGAGTGAGGAAAAGTCATAAGCGTCCATGAAGATGCCGCCGAGGGCCAGGATGATGACGGCGAGCGCACCCTTTTGCTGGGATCCGCGCTCGCTCAGCACGGCGGAGACATCCCGGGCGGACCGGATGATCACCTGGCCGAGCTCGTTATGCGTCAGTTTCTGGCTGGGGTCAGCGTTAGCGGACGTGGCGCTTCCAGGTTCGGTGTTACTGGTCGCGGTGCTTTCGGGCAAGGTTGAACCCGAACGATCTGCATTGGACATGCCTGCAACGCTAGGTCGAGGGACGCTGCCTGTTTCTGGAGCAGCGTCACAAACTGTCATATTGCTAGGCCTGTAAGGACTGCCCGTTGCTCGTGACATGGACCGGGCCCGATCAGTATCACCAGTTACGCGATAAGTGGCGATATTACTCTGGAGGAGTGAACCACTTCCGTGAGTGGGAATTCTTGGCCAATTGGGAGTACGGGTTGTTAGCCTGGCAGCTGGATGGCGAGAGAGGTGCTTCTGACGGTCGGACGAAACGTTGGCATACCTTGACAGGTTTCCCGCCAGGAACGGCCGTCGCACACAGGGGCACTGAACGTGCCGTTCCGGGTGTTCGTGGCCGGACAAAGTTCCAAACTCACGCCAACACCTGAGACCGTTGATTTCTCGGCCAAAGCCGGGATCGAGATGCCCGGGCCGTGGGTGATCCGTTCGGACTTTCGGGGCCGGTTTCCCTAGCCGTTGAGAAACTTCCAACCTCGTACACCCCTGATTGACCGCTTTCCTTCGGACGGAGTACGAATCAGGTCAGACCGTTCAGGCCTCGGCAGGAGTCGTCGCATCTGCAGCGATAGTCCCCCGTTCAACCGGTGCAGGATCTTATTTGCGCGGGTGAGTAGCTCTCATCGAAAGGGCCGCCATTACGTTGCCCGCCGGTTCGTTGTCTCCAATGTCGGTGCCCGTTCAGAGTGACGGCGGAGGGTATCATCGGCCTACGCAACGTCTTCCGACAAGGAGCATCACGTGTCCGACGCCCTGCACGACACCCTCGCCCGTCACGTCGGGGCCGGAACGATGCCCGGGGCCGTCGCCACGATCGGAGCGCAGTGCGAACCGGTCGCGGTCGGCCACGCTGCGCCGGGTGGGGAGCCGTTACGAACCGACGCGATCTTCCGTATCCAATCGATGACGAAGTCGATCACCGCCGTAGCTGCGCTGCGTCTGGTGCAGGATGGCGTGATCGCTCTGGATGATCCGGTCGCCAATTGGTTGCCGGAACTGGCCGAGTCGCGCGTGCTCGTCCGTCCCGACGCTCCGCTCGAGGAGACGAGGCCTGCACGCCGCCCGATTACCGTGCGCCATCTGCTCACCAACCAGTCTGGTTATGGGGTCATGACCACCGACTCCCCGCTGCGGCAGGCGATGATCGACGCTGGGGTGGAGGCAGGCGCCGAGCCCGTGGATCGCGGTGCGCAGGACTGGCTCGAGGCACTTGCTGCTTTGCCGCTCGCCTTCGAGCCCGGCGGGGCCTGGCGCTACCACCATTCTTTCGGCCTCCTGGGCATTCTGCTCGGGCGCGTGACTGATCGCAGCACGCAGGATGTGCTGGACGCGACGGTGTTCGAGCCCGTGGGCATGCCCGACACCGGGTTCATCGTCCCGCTAGAGCAAGCGCATCGCCTGCCTGCAGCGTTTCGGCATGGAGCCGACGGCCTTGAGCAGTCCGAGCCCGCTGGGGCGGGCTTCTACGTCGAGCCGGCGCCGTTCGACGTCAGCCACTCCGAGCTGGTCTCGACCCTCGCGGATTATCACGCGTTCCTGAGGGCGTTGGTCGACGGCCGGTTGATCGGCCCCGACCTGCGGGACGACCTACGCCGCGACCAAGTGGATGCCGCAGCAAAGACGTCAGACAGCTTCTTCCCTGGCTTCTGGGAGAACACCGGGTGGGGGTACGGCGTCTCTGTCGTGACGGATGGTGCGCACCGTGGCCGGTTCGGCTGGTCCGGCGGACTCGGCACCGATTTCTTCGTGGAGCCCGACGGCACGATCTGCATCTTCATGACGCAGGTGGAGATGGACGAGCGGATCTTCGCACTGCTCGCCGAGCTACAGGGGCTGAGCGGGGCCTAGGATCGGCCGCCGCTCCACCTAGCTGGAAGCTGTTCATCCTGGACGGGCCCAGTTTGTCCCGGGTCCCCGTCTGTGGAGTGGAGTGGAATGGCGTGACCGAGACCAGAACCCCTTGCTACGCGGTCATGTCTCAGGCGAGCCAGCGGCTTGGACACGCACCGTAGCCCTTCCTGTCCATCGATGGTCTTTACTACAGGCAAGGCCCGCGACCGGCACGCGACCAGCGCCACCGCAACGCAAGAGTCCGAAGTCCCAACGCCATCCATTTGGCTGCATGTTGGAACTTCGGACATTAAGTGCCCCCGGCGAGACTCGAACTCGCAACCTACGGATTAGAAGGCCGTTGCTCTATCCATTGAGCTACGGGGGCGACTGAACCATCTTAGGCGAAGGACAGGGTGCGCCGTCGAACCGGCCGGGCGACGAAATCGTGATCCAACCTGCAGCCGGGTCGGGCGGGAACGCCCACCATGTCCCGGTACGAAAACGGCTGATGACTAAGCTGGACACCATGGACAGGCACCCCTCCCGCGGCAGCGGCCGCGTGACCGCGGTAAACGGCCTGATCAGCTCCCGTTTTACTGCCCTACGGCGCGCCGAATTGGTGAGGCGCGGCGAATTAGGCAGTCTTACACTGTGAAGGCTCCAGAGCAGCTGCAATCCCCAGCGGCAGAATCCAGCCCGGCAGACGATGCCGCTCTGTTGCGCGCGCTCCAAAACCTGCTTGAGAGCATCGAGGAATCAAAATTCCCGTTGGACACCGCGGATGCGCAGGCCGCCAGAACCAGACGCAGCAGGCTGCGGGACCAACTCGCCGATTATCTGATCCCGCGAGTCACCAAGCTCGATGCGCCACTGCTCGCCGTCGTTGGTGGCTCCACCGGCGCAGGCAAATCAACGCTGGTCAATTCGCTGGTCGGCCGGGAAGTCTCGCCGTCCGGTGTCCTACGTCCGACTACCCGCTCGCCCGTACTTGTGCACCATCCAGATGATGCCCCGAGCTTCGACGACGACCGAATCTTGCCGAATCTGGCGCGGGTACTGCGATCGGCAAGCGATGGTGAGAACAGCTCCGAGGGCAGCCAGCCGGGTGTGCGCCTGATTTCGGACGTCGCGCTGTCGTCGGGGCTGGCCGTACTCGATGCTCCCGACATCGATTCGGTGCTCGAAGCGAACCGCACGCTGGCCGGTCAACTGCTCGCCGCCGCTGACCTGTGGATTTTTGTGACAACAGCCTCCCGATACGCGGATGCCGTGCCATGGGATCTGCTGAAAGCTTCCGCCCGGCGCGGTACAACGGTGGCCATGGTGCTGGATCGCGTTCCGGCCGAGGCAAGTCGCGAGGTACGGCATCATCTTTCGGAGCTTCTGGTGGCCGCCGGCCTCGAATCCACACCGCTCTTCACAATTCCCGAACTGTCCCTGCAGGAAGGACTGCTGCCCGAGGCCGCGGTGTTCCCGGTGAAGTCCTGGGTACTGAATCTCGGTAGCAATCCGCGAGCGCGCGCGCTGGTCGTCCGGCGGACCCTGCACGGGGCATTGTCGACCATTCCGGACGCAGCGGAAGATCTTGCGGCTGCTGCGGCGTCACAGCACGAGGCGCGGCTTCGGCTTGCGGTAGATGTGGACGAAGAGTTCGACGCCGCGCAGCATAATCTGAACCGTTCGCTGGCCGACGGGCGTGTGCTCCGGGGTGAAGTGCTGGCTCGCTGGCAGGATTTCGTCGGCACCGGCCAGTTCTTCCGCGGCATCGAGCCAACGGTCTCCCGGCTACGCGACCGGATTACCGCGGCAATCGGCGGAAAACGTGACAGCGCTGGACCGCTCGGTGAGGCTATGAAGAGCGCAGTAGCTGCGTTGATCCGCGAACAGGCGGTGGAAGCCCTGAGCGCGTCCATCCGACGATGGCGCGTGCGGCCCGAGGGTGAGGCGTTGTTGGCTGGTAACCCTGCGATCGGAGCGCTTTCGGACGGCTTTGACCGGGAAGTGACGACACTCCTCCAGGAATGGCACGATGACGTCAATACTCTGGTTCGTGAGGAAGGGCAGGGAGCGCGCGCGAAAGCCCGCATTCTGTCATTCGGGATTCACGGCGTGGGCGTAGTCCTGATGCTCGCCGTCTTCAGCGGCACGGGAGAGCCGGACAGTGCCAATGGAGAAGAGCCAGAGAACCCGGCGGGAACCGTGGCGGTCGCGCAGCGTCTGCTTGAGGAGATCTTCGGTGATCAGGTGATGCGGGAACTCAGCGTCCGGGCCAGGGCGGGACTCCGCCAGCGCATCGAAGCTGTCATCGCGGGTCAGCGTAAGCCGTTCGATAATGTTCTTGAGCCTCACGCCGCCTCAGAACGTAAGAGTGGGCGACTGCGGGATGCGGGCCGTGAATTGCAGGAGGCACTATGACCACGGCGAAGCCCGGCCAGGCCGCACCGGCCGGCGGAGCAAACAACCGCGGAGCGAAGACCGGAACGCCGGATGGCGTTGTCAGCTCCGAGTTCGGCGAGCTGATTGCCGCCATCAGTGGTTCCCTTGAGCTGCCTGCGGACCGGCTCACTCCCGAGACACGTGCGGCCGCCCGCGCCGTCATCGAACGCACCCGGGGCCGGATCGGACTCGGGCTGCACCACACGGTGGTCGCGCTCGCGGGCGCTACGGGTTCAGGTAAGTCGAGCCTGTTCAATGCCATTTCCGGCCTGGACATCGCGACAGTCGGCGTGCGCCGCCCGACAACCGCGAAGCCGAGCGCATGTGTCTGGGGCGAGGGCGGCGCGGAGATCCTGGAATGGCTCGAGGTACCGGCGCAGAACCGGACCTGGCGCGAGAGCGCGCTGGATGCCGACGACGAAAAGCCGCTGCATGGGCTGATTCTGCTCGACCTGCCCGACCATGATTCCACCGCGCTGGAGCACCGCAGGGAATCCGATCGCCTGGTCGAACTCGTCGACCTGCTGATCTGGGTTGTCGACCCGCAGAAGTACGCGGACAACGCGCTGCACGAGCACTATCTCAAGCCACTCGCCCGGCACTCCGATGTGATGGTCGTCGTGCTGAACCAGATCGATCGGCTGCAACCGGAGCAGCAAGACAGCTGCGCGAGGGATCTGCACCGGCTGCTTGCCGACGACGGGCTTGGTGACGCTACCGTCACGCTGGCTTCGGCACAGACTCATGAGGGCATACCGGAACTCCGGAGTCTGTTGGCCGATGCGGTGGCCGGGCGTGAAGCATCGACGGCCCGCGTCAGGGCTGATCTGGAAAGCGTGGCGACCCGGATTCGCGAGGAACTGGGTGAGCCAGCAGGTGATGTCGGCCAGCTGGCGGACTCCAGCGGGCTGATCGAAGCCATGGTCAGCGCTGCGGGCGTTCCGGCCCTTGTCGATACGGTCAGAACTGATTACATCCGTCGGGCATACCGGGCCACTGGCTGGACTCCGCTGAGTGCGCTGCAGCGATTGCGGCCGGACCCGCTCGGTAAGGCGCACGGCGAGTCGACCCGGGCAGAGCTGATCCATGCGGCTGTTCCGTCGGCAACGAAGGCACAGCAAGCGCGGGTCAATCTGAGTACGCACGACCTGTGTGTCAGCGCCTCGGCGGGCCTGACCCCACCGTGGAAAGACGCGGTGTTCGCTGCCGAGAAGACGAGCCGCGGCACGCTGAACGAATCGTTGGACACCGCCGTCATGGCAGTAGATCTGGACATCTCCCGACCTGGTTGGTGGGGCGTGGTCAAGGGCCTGCAGCTGTTCTTCTTTGTGCTGACCGTCCTCGCGGGGCTGTGGCTCGCGGCGTGGGGAGTGTTCGGCTTGTTGCAGATTCCCGGACCGATCGCTGGCATCAACTCGATCCTGGTGCCGGCCACTCTGTTCCTTGCCGGAATCGTCGGATCTGTCGTCGTCTGTCTTAGTGCGGCATCCGCACGGCGGCGCGGCGCGGAGAACGCGGCAGCAAAGGCGGATAGCGCCTTGCGCGCGGCGGTGACCAGGGTGGCAGGAACAACGTTCCTGGCTCCCGTCGTCTCCGTTCTTGAACAGCATCGCGCCGCGCACGATTCGCTGGCCGCCGCTTCTCGGGGCCAGGGCCGCGTCCGCCAGGGGGAGACGGACCCTGCCGGCCAGCAAGTCGCTTCCGGACAATCAGGCCCACGACCTGCGGATTCTGGCGCAGCGAATGCTGGACCGGCAGCCGCCGGTGTGGTGGCGCCCGCAACGGGATATGCCGGGTCGTCCGGCGCGGCCGCGACCGGCGACCAGGGTGCTCGAGCCTAGGCCATGACCTGGCTGGTCGTCCTTGCTGTCGCCACGGTGCTTGTTCTGTGGCGCTCGGTCGTACGCGTACCGGGCGATCACTCGTACGTCGTGGAGCGGATGGGAAAATTTCATCGCGTCTGCGTTCCCGGGATGCACCTGGTCGTGCCCATACTGGAGAAGGTCGCACATAGGGTGAACCTGCGTGAGCAGGTGCTGCGCCTGCCTTGCGTCACGGTGAATCGGCGAGACGAAGCGGACGTAAGCAACCGGCTCGCGTATGACATCACTGTTTCGTTCACGGTCCGCGACCCGCGTAAGGCCAGTTATCGAGTGCCGAATCACGCTCTTGCCGTTGAGCAACTGTCTGTGACCACGATTCGCAACTGCGGCTCGTGGGAACGGACCGATCGCGAGCTTGGGGGCATGCTCGAACAAGCGCTTCGCGATTCGCTGCCGCAGTGCGGGCTCGCGTTGAACCGGGCCGAGGTCGTGCGGCGTTAGTCCCGTCGGCTGTCCCTGTCGCCGGTTCATGTCACTGGATCCCCGGTTTCCGTCACCAGCTCGCGTCACTCGTTCCAGTCACCCGGACGATCCACGTCCCGACTCGGGGACGACTCGCGTCCATCCGGCACTCCGGTGCTCACTCGTTGACACAGGGGCTGGCCTCGATAGTTCTATCCACAGATTTCCTTCGGGATCTCCGTGCCGCAGATTCTCCGGCTTCACTAAGTGAAAACGGTCAACAGGCAGGAGAAGGCAAATGCGAAACACACTAACCGTCGTCGGTTGGGTCGGCACAGATCCGTCCAGTGGGCTTTCTGCGGATGGAGTTCCGTACGTGAGTTTCCGGCTGTCCTCGGACGACGGCTACTTCGATCGAGATGCCAGGGAATGGGTCACTTCGGAGGCGAACTGGTACACGGTGAAGGCTTTCAGGTCGCTCGCGCAGAACGTCTCGATGTCGGTGGAGAAGGGACAGCGGGTGATAGTGCACGGAAGGCTCGAGATCCGCCGTTGGTCGAACGGCGAGAAGTCCGGTACAGATGTGTGCCTGATGGCGCACAGTGTTGGGCACGACCTGTCGACCGGCACATCCGCCTACACTCGTACCGCCGGTGCGAAGACCGGCGGGCGCGGCGAGGAGCAAAACGGTTCGGACAACGGTGGCTTCGGCGGTACACAGGCCGCGCAGGCTGGAGCCGAGGAGAATGACGGCTCTGAGCCGAAGGACGGCGCGGAATCGAGTCTGACTGCAGCCGGGGCCGGAGCCGGGTCCGGGGCCGGAGCCGGGTCCGGTACAGCGAAGCCTGGCGCCTCCGGTAGTGGTGGTGATGCTCCGTTTTAGGCCAGCGGTGACGCATGGGTTCCCCGACTACGCCGGGCTGACCCGGGCTAGCAGCATCAGAGCCTGCGGAGACGTTTGGTTCTCCGACTACGCAGGCCCCGTCCTACACGGTCGCCTGCGCGAATTGGCTGTTGTATAGCTCCGCGTAGAAGCCGTTAGCCTCGAGCAGCTCGTCGTGGTTGCCCTTCTCGACAATCTTGCCATCGCGCATCACGACAATGACTTCGGCATCGCGAATGGTGGACAGTCGATGAGCGATAACGAAGCTGGTCCGTGACTGCCGCAATCGGTCCATCGCCTGACGGATCAGGACCTCGGTGCGGGTATCGACGGAGCTTGTGGCCTCATCCAGAATCAGCACCGAGGGATCCGCCAGGAAGGCGCGCGCGATGGTCATCAGCTGACGCTGGCCCACGCTGAGACTGGAGCCATTCTCGTCGAGCACCGTGTCGTAGCCATCCGGCAGCGCACGGACGAAGTGATCGACATGCGTCACCTCGGCGGCGGCGATGATTTCCTGCTCCGTGGCGTTTGGCGCGCCGTAGGTGAGGTTCTCCCGAATCGTCCCGCCGAACAGCCAGGCATCCTGCAGCACCATGCCGAAGTTTCGCCGCAGCTCGGCCCGGTTCATCTTCGCCGTGTCGACTCCATCGAGCCTGATCTGGCCGGCGTTGATGTCATAGAAGCGCATGACCAGGTTGACCAGCGTTGTTTTGCCGGCGCCGGTCGGGCCGACGATCGCCACCGTCTGTCCCGGTTCAGCCACAAGGGACAGGTCGTCGATCAGCGGGGTCTCTTCCTCGTACCGGAAGCTGACATGATCGAACTCCACCCGGCCACGGACGACCTCGGGACGTTCGCCTGGCACGGGTTCCGCGCCTTCTTCTTCGGCATCCAGGATTTCGAAGACACGTTCGGCGGACGCCACTCCGGATTGCAGGATGTTGATCATTCCGCCGATCTGCGCCAAGGGCTGGGTGAACTGCCGCGAGTACTGGATGAACGCCTGGACATCGCCGATGGATATCGCTCCCGAGGCGACCCGCAGGCCGCCAACGACCGCGATTGCCACGTAGTTCAGGTTAGAGACGAACTGCATCGCCGGCTGCATCACGCCGGAGAGGAACTGTGCCCGCGCCGAGGCCTGGTAGACCCGTTCATTCTGCTCATCGAAGGTTGCCAGCGCAGCGTCCTGCTGGCCATAGACCTTGACGATCTCATGGCCGGTGAACATCTCCTCGACGTGCCCGTTCAGTAAACCGGTGTCTTTCCACTGGTTCATGAAGTGATTCTGCGAGCGTTTGGCGATCAGTGCGGTGATGACTGCGGCAACCGGAATTGTTACGAGAGCGATCAGAGCCAGCAAAGGCGAAATGGAGAACATCATCACCAGCACACCAACCACGGTCAGCACCGACATCAGCAACTGCGTCAGCGTCTGGTTCAGGGTCTGCGCGAGATTGTCGATGTCGTTGGTGACCCGGCTGAGGACGTCGCCGCGTGACGTTGAGTCGAAGTACTTCAACGGCAACCGATCCAGTTTTGCCTGAACAGCTTCCCGAAGCCGATACATGCCCCGCTGCGTCACTCCGCCGGTGATGTAACCCTGCGACCAGTTGAAGAAGAAGCCCGCGACGTACAGAACTCCGACGAGCAGCAGCACCATCGACAGCTGGTGGAAGTCGATGCCGGCGCCCGGCTGCGCACCGGAACCGGCGAGCACATCGGCGATCTTGCCCTGGCCCTGCTGGCGCAATCCTTCCACGGCCTGCGCCTTCGATACTCCTTCAGGCATTGACTTTCCAAGGATGCCGTCAAATATCACGTCGGTCGCGGACCCGAGAATCTTGGGCGCCACGACCTGAGCTGCGACTCCGAGAGCTGCCAGAAAGAGGACGAAGGTCATTCGTGCCCTGTCCGGACGCATCAACGCCAGGATGCGCAGCACACTGGGGCCAAAGTTAGCTGCCTTGCGTGGCGCGGTTACATCGCTCATGCTGCCTCCTCCGCGGTGAGCTGTGACGACACGATTTCCTGATAGGTTTCGCAGGTTTCGAGAAGTTCATGATGACTGCCCCGACCCACAATCCTGCCTTCATCGAGCACGATGATTTGATCTGCATCGAGGATGGTGTTGACCCGCTGGGCAACGATGATGACCGTGGCGTCGTTGGTCACCGTATGCAGTGCGCTGCGGAGATTGACGTCCGTGCTGTAGTCCAGAGCGGAGAAGCTATCGTCGAACAGGTACAGCGTTGGCCTGTGCACCAGTGCCCGCGCAATCGAAAGCCGCTGCCGCTGGCCGCCGGACACGTTCGTCCCTCCCTGGCTGATCGGCGCGTTTAGTCCCTCAGGGAAGTTCTCGACGAAATCCGCGCCCTGCGCGATTCGCAGTGCATCCCAGAGCTCGGCGTCCGTTGCATCTGGGTTCCCGTACCTCAGGTTCGAGGCAACCGTCCCGGAGAAGAGGTAGGCCTTCTGCGGAACGTACCCGATGCTCGCCCGCAGCGACACTGAATTGAGGTCTGTGATCGACAGCCCATCGATGGTGATGTCACCGCTGGTGGCGTCCATTAGCCGTGGGATCAGCCTTAGCAGCGTGGTCTTTCCGGCTCCGGTTGAACCGATGATGGCCGTTGTCTCGCCTGGTCGGGCGGTTAGTGAGATCTCGGAGAGTACCGGCTGCTCGGCGCCAGGGTAGGAGAACTCGACATTGTGGAAGCCGAGCTCGCCGCGAAGTCGGACCGGCGCCGCATCGTCATCGAGCACGACGCTGGATTCGGTGCTGAGCACCTCCTGGATTCGTTCCGCGCAAACCGCGGCCCGGGGAATCATCATGAACATGAACATCGCCATCATGACCGCCATCAGTATCTGCATGATGTAGGCCAGGAAGGCGGTCAGGGCACCGATCTGCATACCGCCGGAGTCGATCCGGATCGCGCCGAACCACATCACCGCGATCATTGCGATGCTCACCACGAACATGATTGAGGGGAACATCAACGCCAGTAGCCTTGCTGTCCGCAGCTGCGTCGTGGTCAGATCCTGGTTTGCACCCGCGAAGCGGTCCTTTTCGTGATCGGAGCGAACAAAAGCCCGGACCACCGTGACGCCCATGATTTGCTCGCGCAACACGGTGTTGACCCGGTCGATCTGTTTCTGAGCCAGCCGGAACAGCGGAACCAGCCGCCGGACCAGCAGAAAGACCACGATGACCAGCAGCGGAATGATGAAAACAAGCAGGCCCGATAGCGCCACGTCCTGCTGCAGGGCCATGACGATGCCGCCGATACACATGATGGGCGCGGCGACGAGGAGTGTGAACGACATCAGGACCAGCATCTGCACCTGGTGCACGTCATTGGTCGACCGAGTGATCAGCGACGGCGCACCGAAGTTGCCCACTTCTCGTGAAGAGAAGGTCTGGACACTGGTGAACACCTTGCGTCGCAGCTGCCGGCCGACCGCCATCGCCGTGCGTGCGCTGAAGGAGATTGCGGTGATCAGACAGAGGATCTGCAGCGCGGATGCGGCCAGCATGATTCCGCCGACGCCAAGGATGTAATCGGTGTCGCCCTTGACGATGCCATTATCGATGATGTCGGCGTTCAGGGTGGGGAGGTAGAGGTTCGCCAGCGTCTGCACCAGCTGCAGGGCGCCGATGACGG
Organism: Saxibacter everestensis; assembly: GCF_025787225.1. NCBI lineage: Bacteria > Bacillati > Actinomycetota > Actinomycetes > Micrococcales > Brevibacteriaceae > Saxibacter > Saxibacter everestensis. The sequence continues at coordinate 2,062,099 of NZ_CP090958.1, read as the reverse complement.
CGATGGCGGGCCGATGTTCGCGAAGTTCGTTCAAAACAAGGCGCAGTAGCACAAGCACTTCCAGGGTTTACGGATCAATTCGTTTCAATACCTACGTTGCCAGCTCGTTCTTACATCTCTCTTACATGGCTCCGGTTCATCCCGGATACGTGCCTTGCGCAGATATCCCGAGTGGGACCGTCGCGTCGATTACTCTTGGAATGCGAACAGACTTAGGCACAAATCAGCCTACGGCCGTGCACGGCTCGTCTGCCAGATATTTTTCGATAGGACACCAGGGAATGCATCAGGTAACTCGCGCGAGACTCGTCGTCACCATCGCCGCGGTGTGTGCGGCCGGAATTACCGGGTGCAGTGGTCCCGCGCAGGAAGATGCTCCGCCGCAACAAAGCCAGACAACCGGCGGCGCTCAGAGCGAGGGTGATTCCGGGGATGTGGAGACGGCGAAGTCCGCACTTGAAAAGCTGGCCGGAAAGAGTTCGCTGCCGACATCGAAACAGCTCTTCGATGCACTGCAGGATGCCGGTTTCAAGGACGATCAGCTCGAAGCGTCCATCGACAAGTCACCGCTAGGTCACGACGTTCCGTCGAAAATGTTCGGTATCCGCGTCTCCGACGGTTGTGTTATCGGCGAGGTTCGTGAAGGAAAGGTCTCGGCGGAACTCGCGCAGCCGATCGAAAGCCTGGACAGTTGCCTGATCGGCGAGGTCGATCTTCCCAAGGGGGTCGAACGGAAGTCGGGTGAGCCGAAGTCCGACGACGAGAAGGACAGTGCTGCGACATCCGGTGCGGACGCGGACTCGTCAGAGAATTCGGAGGGGTCCGGGGTGGCCGGCGAGTAGTGGGCCAATCAATTGGCTCGACAATTGAGCCGAGTCGCAGTGCGGCCGCTAAGCCAGTAGCCTTGAAGGCACTATGGCCGAATTTATTTATCAGATGCACAAGGCGCGCAAAGCGCACGGTGACAAAGTCATCCTCGACGATGTGTCGATGTCGTTCTATCCCGGGGCAAAGATCGGCGTCGTCGGCCCCAACGGTGCGGGTAAGTCCTCGATCCTGAAGATCATGGCCGGCCTCGACCAGCCATCGAACGGCGAGGCGCGGCTTTCTCCTGGATATTCAGTCGGCATCCTGCTGCAAGAGCCGCCGCTGAACGAGGAAAAGACCGTTCTGGGCAATGTCGAAGAAGGCGTTGCCGAAATCAAGGGAAAGATCGACCGGTTCAACGAGATCTCCGCGTTGATGGCCGAGCCCGATGCCGACTTCGACGCGCTCATGGACGAGATGGGCAAACTACAGGAAGCGATTGACGCGGCCGACGCCTGGGATCTCGATTCCCAGCTCGAACAGGCTATGGATGCGTTGCGCTGCCCGCCGCCGGAGGCTGACGTGACAGTCCTCTCCGGAGGAGAGCGCCGTCGGGTCGCTCTGTGCAAGCTGTTGCTGGAGAAGCCTGACCTGCTGCTCCTCGATGAGCCGACCAACCATCTTGACGCGGAGAGCGTGCTGTGGCTTGAGCAGCACCTGTCCCAGTATCCCGGCGCAGTCCTCGCGGTCACCCACGATAGGTACTTCCTGGACCACGTGGCGCAGTGGATCGCGGAAGTCGATCGCGGCCACCTGTACCCCTATGAAGGCAACTACTCCACGTACCTGGAAAAGAAGGCGGAGCGTCTTCAGGTTGCCGGTAAGCGTGACCAGAAGCTGCAGAAGCGGCTGAAGGACGAGCTTGAGTGGGTTCGTTCCTCTGCGAAGGGACGTCAGACGAAGTCGAAGGCCCGTCTTGCCCGCTACGAGGAAATGGCGGCAGAGGCGGAACGCACCAGGAAACTCGACTTCGAGGAGATTCAGATTCCGCCAGGCCCACGCCTCGGCGATATCGTCATCGAAGCTAACGATGTACGAAAGGGCTTTGACGATCGCATCCTGATCAACGATCTGAGTTTCACCCTGCCGCGAAACGGCATTGTCGGCGTTGTCGGACCGAACGGCGTGGGAAAGACCACCCTGTTCAAGACGATCGTCGGCATGGAAGATCTGGACGGCGGCGATCTGAAGATCGGCGAAACGGTTCGGATCTCGTACGTTGACCAGAGCCGCGGCGGCATCGACCCGAACAAGTCGCTGTGGGAAGTCGTTTCTGACGGGCTGGACTACATCCAGGTCGGCAACGTCGAGATGCCGTCTCGGGCCTACGTGTCCGCCTTCGGTTTCAAGGGCCCGGACCAGCAGAAGAAGGCCGGCGTACTTTCCGGTGGAGAGCGCAACCGGCTGAACCTTGCACTCACGCTGAAGCAGGGTGGAAATCTGCTGCTGTTGGATGAGCCGACGAACGACCTGGACGTCGAGACGCTGGGTTCGTTGGAAAACGCCTTGCTGGAATTCCCGGGTTGTGCCGTGGTCGTCTCTCACGATCGCTGGTTCCTCGACCGGGTTGCGACCCATATTCTGGCCTACGAAGGCACCGAGGCGAACCCGGCGAACTGGTACTGGTTCGAGGGCAACTTCGACTCCTACGAGGAGAACAAGGTAGCGCGAATGGGCGTCGAGGCGGCACGCCCGCACCGCGTCACCTACCGTCGACTGACCCGCGACTGATCGTCGCTGCCTTCTGCGGTCCGTTGTGGCCCCGTTACCTGGTTCACCGGGTGACGGGGCCGCTTTCGTTTGGCAGTGCCCTTGCTCTGACTGACCAGGATGCCGAGCACAATTGCGATTCCGCCAACGGGTTGATTCCAGTGCAGGGTTTCTGCAAGTACAAGGATTCCGAGGATGACGCCCACCAGCGGCGTGAGATAGGTGACGCTGGACGCCGCCGTCGATCCCCAGCTGCCAACGATCACCGTGAACCAGATGTAGGCGATTCCAGTCCCCACCGCGCCAAGGCCGATCATGCTCAGGACGATAGGCAGATTGAGGGCAAGCGGCGTTGTCGCGGCAAATGGAGCGATGAGAAGCATCATCGCAGCCGCGATGCTGATCTGCACGGCTGAGACCGTCACCGCATCGTGCCCGTTCGCCCCAACGACGAATCGACGCAGGTAGCTAAAGGCGATCCCGTAGCACGTCGTCGCCACGAGGCACGCCAGCTGTGCCGGGAGCGATGAGGCGAACAATGGATCGCCCAGCACATCCCAGGGCCCCACAACTACCACCACGCCGATGGCTCCCACGAAGACGCCGAGAATCTGTATCCGGTTCAGGCGTTCGGCAGGCAGCATCAACGCAGACACAGCCAGGGTCGTGATCGGGGTGGTGGCGTTCAGAATGCTCGACACGCCTGAGGGCAGGAACTGGCTTGCCCACGAGAAGAGCAGAAACGGCACCACACAAGCGAACAGGGCAACTATGCTCAGGTGGCCCCAAAGCTTCGGTTCGCGGGGCCACTTTCTCCTCGTGATCATCATCAGCGCGCACAGGGTGATAGCACCCAGCAAGAGGCGACCCAGCACCACCTGCGCCGGCGACATGCCGCCCACGGCGACCTTTATGAACAGGAAGCTGGATCCCCAGATCAGGGCGAGCGCCAGATACGCAGCCACAAGCATCGGGGTGCGAATCGGCAGCTTTGTGGTGCCTTCCATCATTGATCTCCGTTTCGTTTCCTCCTACTCTGAGGGGACGGATCGCATGAGGCAAACATGTTTAGTTCATCAAGTAATGAGGAAAAGTTATGGCAGTGTCCGTCGCGCAATTGCGCGCGTTTCTGGCGGTTGTGGATTGCCGCTCGTTCTCGGCGGCCGGGGACGAACTAGGGATCAGTCAGTCCGCCATCTCGCATGCAATCCATGGCCTGGAACGCGATCTTGGCGGTCACGTCATCGATCGTGCTGGCGAGATCCGGGTAACGTCGCTCGGTGAGGTGGTGATGCCCTACGCCCGCAGCGCCCTGGCCACCCTGGATTCTTTGCAGAGCAGCGTGCGAGCGTTCAGGGGCGATCTGGCCGGTACCGTCCGCCTCGCCGCGGTGCCGACCGTGTGCCAGGGATTGGTGCCCGGTCTGCTGCAACTCTGGAAGGCGCGGCTGCCGGACGTCGACGTGCGCATCTTTGAAGGAGATGACGATGAAATGGGGGAGTGGCTGGAATCCGGGATGGTGGACGCAGCAATTCTGATCGACTCCGCTGATGCGGGGCCCGATTCGCTCATCGTCGCCCAGGATGACTTCCGCGCAGTCCTGCGACGTGATCATCCGCTCGCCGGGCAGGACGTCGTGCCGGTGCATGAACTTCACGAAGACGGGTTCATCGTCAGCACCGGCGGATGTGCGGCGCACGTGCAACGCATCCATGCCCTTGCTGGCGTACCGTTCGAGACGCAGCAGCGGGTGCGGGAGCTCGCAACCCTGTTGAGCATGGTCCAGCAGGGAATTGGCGTCTCGATTATGCCCAGCCTCGGTGAGAGCATGCTCCCGGACTCGCTCGTCATGCGGCCGATTACCCCGACGGTTCAGCGAACCCTGGTTCTCTCCGGTCCCAGGAGTCGAGCGTGGCATCCGCTGACTCATGCCCTGATCGAGGTGCTCCGCGACCGCCCTTCTGTCGGGAATGCCGCCTGACTGGCTGTGAGGTTGCTTGGTGGGCCCGCCGTCCGTCGGTGACTATGACTGTTCGAGTCGGTATCTTGCGGGGGCAGGAGAGGATTCAACCGAATATATTTAGAACAGTTCGGTATTTCATTGCTTGACATGCACGGTCTCTGTCGGTGCTGACGGCTAGTGTCTGGACTATGAAAGATGGTGAAGGTTTCAGGGGCGGTTCTGGTGGCGCTGATCGGTCTGGGTCGGTCGGGGCGCTGTTTGGTGAGCTGGAGTCCGCGCGGTGCGTGTTGGACGCCGCGGCCACTGCTGCCGGGACCGCTTCGGCTGCTGTTGCGGTGGGGCGGGGTCCGGGTGCGTTAGGGCTGGCTGCTGATCGGGAGGTGCTCGCGGTCGCGGATCTGGTCGAGGGACTGGCGCGTCGGGTGGCTGGGTTGCAGGTTCGGCTGGCCGGGGAGGTCGAGGCCCGGCAGATCGCCGAGCGGCGTGGGGAACGTTCCACGGTGTGTCTGTTGCGGGACCGGCTGCGGATCAGCGCGGGGGACGCGAAACGCCGGCTGGATGTCGCTGCGGCCGTCACGGCCGGGTCGTCGTTGACTGGGCAGCCGATCCCGCCGGTGTGCCCTCAGGTGGCGGAGGCATTGTCGGGTGGGCTGATCGGTGTGGATGCCGCGCACGTGCTGGCGGAGAAGTTGTCCGTGATCCGTGAAAAGTCCGTCACCGCTCAGAGTGACGTGTTGGACGGGCGGACTGCGGACGAGGTCGCGGTGCAAGCCGAGGAGCATCTGCTGGAGCAGGCGCTCAGCTACGATTCTGGATTCGTGGCACGTTGCGGCGCCCGTTGGGTCGCGTTCCTGGACCCGGATGGCAGCCCGCCGAGCGACATCGAAACCAGGCTGGAACACGGCCTGTGGTTCGGCGCACCCCGGCGCAACGGTCTGGTGCCGTTCAAGGGCGCGATGAGCCAGCTCCAGCATGAAACCCTGTTGAGCGCTGCCGGGCCCGCGACCAGCCCGCGCCATGCCAACGGGAAAGATGCCGGCTGTGACGTTGCTACATCTGGGAAACCTGTCCGGGACGATGACCGCGACGCGGACGAGCGGACATATCAGCATAAGCTGCTCGATGGCCTGATCGCGTGCTGTGCAACGGCATTAAAGGCCGGTGCGGTGACCTCTGGGCGTGCCAACGCGAGCATCATGGTCACCATCGACTACGACACGCTTTACGCCAAGACCAGCGGCCACGGGCTACTTGCCCACTCCGGTCCCGTTTCCGTGTCGACAGTTCGGCAGCTGGCGTGTGACGCCGCGCTGATTCCGGTCGTGCTGGGAGGCACAGGCCAGATTTTGGATACCGGCCTCTCTCGGCGATTGTTCACTCCGGCCCAGCGCCGGGCGATCATCGCGCGTGACCATGGGTGCATCATGCCCGGTTGTACCGCGCCGGCTAGCTGGTGTGCCACGCATCACATCGACTTTCACTCCGAAGGCGGACCGACATCGACCGATAACGGCGCCCTGCTCTGTGAGCATCACCACGGCGTGATCCACCGCGGAGAATGGACGGTCACCATGCGCGATGGCATTCCCTGGGTGATTCCGCCCGCCTGGATCGACCCAAACCGCACCCCGCGCCGCAACCACTTCCACGACCCGCCGGGCCCGCACAAACGCGAATAGGGGTACGTCGGTTAAAGGCGCAACATCGTTCGTGTCGCCTTCACGGCGCTACGGAGCCAGGCGCACGTCCGCACGGAATCTCAATTCAGCTGCGCGCAGGTTGGTTGCGACCCGGTTTAAACAGCGGCCTATCTGGTGGCCAGGCCCCGCACGCTCGCGACCGCTCCCACCACCGACTCGGCCACGCTGATCAGCTCGTCTTCGCCGGTTTCCACGCCGAAGCTGAAGCGCACAGCGGTCTGTGCGATCTCGGCCGAAATACCCATTGCTGTCAACACGGGGGAGGGGGCATCGTTTCCGGCAGCGCACGCCGAGCCCGAGGAGCAGGTAATCCCGGACTCTTCCAACTGCAGGAGCACCGATTCGCCGCTGGTTCCCGGGAAGCAGAACGACGCAATGCCCGGGAGTCGCCGGGTGCGGTGCCCGGTCAGGACAGCGTTCGGAACATCGGAGAGTACTTTGGCTATGAAGGACTCCGCCCGCCGGGCAAGCTGCGTGGACTCTTCGACCGATGGTCGCAGGGACAGGGCCGCCGCCAGACCGACCGCACCGGCCACGTTCTCGGTGCCGGACCGACGTCCGAACTCCTGGCCCCCGCCGTGCACAATGGCTTCCAACGGGAACCGCCCCCGCACATACAGCGCACCGACTCCCTTCGGTGCGCCCAGCTTGTGCCCGGAGATGCTTAACGCGTCAACGCCGAGTTTCGCCACATTGCAGTCGAGTGCTCCCATTGCCTGCACTGCGTCGGTGTGTAGCGGCACCCGAAACCGTCCGGTCACTTCGGCGATGCCGCTGATGTCCTGGACGGTGCCGACCTCGTTGTTCGCGTACATGACGCTGACCAGAGTGGTGTGCTCACTGAGCGCAGCCTCTACATCGGAAGCGTCGACAACGCCACAACCGTCAACTGGTAGATACGTGATGCGAAAACCGTGATGCCGCTGTAGGTAGTCGCAGCTCTCAAGCACCGCCGGATGTTCAATTTCCGACGTGACGATGTGCCGTCCCCGCGGTTTCGCCAAGGCGATGCCTTTGATCGCCAAATTGTCTGACTCGGTGCCGCCGGAAGTGAAGACAATATCGCTGCTGCGGGCCCCCAGCGCTTTTGCTACCGTGGCCCGAGCTTCGTCGAGCGCCCTGCGCGCAGCCTCTCCCTTGTCATGATGGCTCGAGGCATTCCCGAATTCCTCGGTCAGATAGGGCCACATCGTCTCGAGCACCTTGCGGCGGATAGGTGTTGTTGCAGCTGAATCCAGGTAGATCATCCGGCCTCCACGCTGATATCGAGACCGAGGTCAAGCGAGCGGACGCTATGCGTCAGCGCGCCAACCGAGATGATGTCGACACCGGTGAGGGCGATCTCGCCAACCGTATCGAGGTTCACGTTTCCGCTCGCCTCGACGAGGGCGCGTCCGGCAACGATCCGCACACCCTCACGAAGCTCATCCAGGGCGAAATTGTCCAGCATGATGGTGTCGACCCCCGCGCTCACCACCGGCTCGATCTGATCGATCCGGTCTACCTCCACCTCGAAGTGCGTGGTGTGGCCGAGGGTTGCACGTGCCGCCGTGAGCACATCAGTGAGAGATCCCGCGTCGTTCCCGGCCAGGATGGCCAGGTGATTGTCCTTTGCCATCACGGCATCCGACAGTGAGTTGCGGTGGTTATGTCCGCCGCCGGAGCGAACTGCGTGCCGTTCAAAAGCCCGAAGGCCAGGAGTGGTCTTCCTGGTGTCCACGAGCCGAGGAGGCGTCGTTCCGGCCGGGAGGTTCGCCGCTACCGAGTTCCGGACGCGTGAAACATAATCCGCTGTCAGTGTCGCGATACCCGACATCCGCTGAACGAAGTTTAGTCCGACCCGTTCTGCCGTCAGCACACCGCGGGCGGGACCGCGAACAGTGGCGATTACCGATCCGGCAACGAAGCGGTCGCCATCGGCGAAGTGAAAGGCGACCTCGATCTCCGGATCCGTCTGCTCGAACGCGGCTGAGAACACTTCGCCGCCGCTGAGTACGCCGGGCTCGCGGGCGACCAGTTCTGCGCGGGCCCGAAGGTTGGCTGGGATCAGGGTGTCCCCGGTGATGTCGCCCCACGGGGCGTCTTCCAGGAGGGCGGCGGCAACGACCGCGCGAATGATGGCCGGAGTCAGCACGTTGGCCCCTTAACGAAATGCTGTCGGGAAGCGACCGCGCTTGACGGCGGCGGGAAGTCAGCCCGGTAGTGCGCGCCGATGGAATCTTCCCGCTCGCGAGCGGCTGTGACTACTAGCATGGCGAGGCTGCTGAGGTTCCTGGTTTCTGCGGTTGTAACCTGATCGTCGACCGATAGCGCACCGGTAGCTGGCGGGGCATTGTCGTCGCGGTGCCAGGCTTCGAGTTGCTTCACGGCGACGTCCAATTGCCCGCGACGTCGCGAGAGTCCGGCAGCCGTCCACATGAGTCTTTGGATCTCGCTTCGACGCACGGTTGCCGATGCGGCAGGTGACGACGCGCTATGACCTGGCGCGTCAGGAGACGTCGCGCTATGACCTGGCGCGTCATGTGACGTCGCGCCAAGAACCGACGCGCCAAGAACCGACGCGCCATGTGACGACACGTCATGTGACGAGGCGCGATCAACTGCCCCGGCACCTGACTCCAGCCGGTACGCATTCCATCGTGGCCACGTCTGCTCCAGTCCGCCATCACCGGCTCCGCCCGGAACCGCAACATTCTGCTTGCTCCGACCGGCGATGTTGGCGACCGTGCGATGTGCGAAAACCAGTCCCTCGAGCAGCGAGTTGGACGCCAGTCGATTTGCTCCGTGCACGCCGGTGCATGCTGCTTCGCCGACCACGTACAGCCCAGGCAGCGAGCTCCGGCCCCAGAGGTCTGTCCGCACTCCACCCATCCAGTAGTGAGCCGCAGGCCGGACCGGGATCGGTTCCTTCGACCAATCCAGGCCATGTAATCGGCAGACCTCGTCGATACGTGGGAATCGCGCTCGCAGGAACTCTGAGCTGGTCGAACCGCGCCCGGACGATACACTCCCGCGTGGCGAAGCCAACCGGGTAGCATCCAGGTACACCGGCCTGCCGCCCTGCTCATCCATCACGGCCGCGATACCCCGCGCGACGACATCGCGGGGAGCCAGCTCGGCATCCGGATGAACGTCGTGCATGAAGCGGTGGCCGGATTCATCGACAAGTACCGCCCCTTCGCCCCGAACCGCTTCGGAGACGAGGAAGTTATCGGGGACTGCCAGCGAGGTCGGGTGGAACTGGTAGAACTCGGCATCGCCGATCACGGCTCCGGCGCGCCATGCGGCCGCTACGCCATCGCCGGTGGCACCCGCCGGATTGGTGGTGTGCTCAAACAACTGACCGGCTCCGCCGGTCGCGAGAATGACGCTGTCGGCGCTAATCCGCTGCTTCTCGCCCTGCGAGTTGAGTAGTTCAACGCCCACGACGACTCCGTCACGCAAGCACAGATTGCTGAGGAAGGTGTTCTCCCGGACGTCAATGTCGGCTTCGGTGATGGCATCGATCAGCGCGGTCTGGATTGCCCGTCCGGTCGAATCGCCGCCCGCGTGCAGGATGCGAGGGCGGGAATGTGCGGCTTCCAGTCCTGGCGCACGGTCGAACGGCACTCCCAGGTCCAACAGCTCCCGGACCCGTGCCGGGCCGTCGTGGCAGAGAGCGCTGGCTGCCGAGCGATCGGTGAGAACGCCGCCGGCGGTCAATGTGTCGACAAGATGGGCTTCAGGGGAGTCCGACTTATCGAGCGCGGCGGCGATCCCGCCCTGCGCGAACCAACTGTTGGAGGACGACAAAGTCCCCTTGGTAACTAGCGCGACCGGTCCGAGCGCACGAGCCTTGAGGGCCGCACTCAACCCAGCGATTCCACTGCCGACGACGACAATCATGGCTTGGCTGCCAGCATCCGTTCGAGAGCCAGGCGAGCCGGCTCGGCGACGTCATTGCCAACGTTGATCTGGTTGACAACCTCCCCTGCCACCAGGCGTTCCAGCACCCAGGCAAGGTATCCCGGGTGAATTCGATACATCGTCGAACAAGGACAGATCACCGGGTCCAGGCAGAATATGGTGTGTTGCGGGTTCTGGCTCGCCAGCCGCTGCACCAGATTGATCTCGGTGCCGATGGCAAATGTGCTCCCCGGCTCGGCGGCAGCGATTGCCTTGGCGATGTAGTCCGTCGAGCCGGATTCGTCCGCGGCGTCGACAACCGGCATCGGGCATTCCGGATGCACGATAACGCGCACATCAGGGTATTCCGCACGCGCTTGTTCAATCTGAGCCGTGGTGAATCGCTTATGCACCGAGCAGAACCCGTGCCAGAGAATGACCCGCGAATCGACACATTCCTGCTCGGTCATGCCGCCCAGCTCCTTGCGGGGATTCCACAACGGCATGAGTTCCAGCGGCACGCCCATGGCCTTTGCGGTATTGCGACCGAGGTGCTGGTCGGGAAAGAAGAGCACGCGCCGGGCACGCTCGAAGGCCCATTCGAGCACGGTGGCGGCGTTGGAGGATGTGCAGACGATGCCGCCGTTCCGGCCGCAGAACCCCTTGAGCGCCGCGGACGAGTTCATGTAGGTCACCGGAATGACCGGCACCCGGCCGTCGGCGTCCGGCTCGGTCCCCAACTGCTCGACCAGCTGGTCCCAGCAGTCCTCCACCTGGTCGATGTTCGCCATGTCCGCCATCGAACAGCCGGCGGCGAGGTTCGGCAGGATAACCGACTGATCCGACCCGGAAAGCAGGTCGGCGGTCTCGGCCATGAAGTGCACTCCGCAAAAGACAATAGCCTCGGCGTCCGGGCGATCCTTCGCCGCGCGTGCCAGCTGGAATGAATCGCCAACGAAGTCGGCGAACCTGATGACCTCGTCACGTTGATAGAAGTGCCCGAGCACCACGACCCGGTCGCCAAGAGCTGCCTTGGCCCGCAGGATTCTCTCCTCGAGTTCTTCCGGTGAGGCCGTTTGGTACGCCTGCGGAAGTTGGCCCTGTCGAGGGCTGGAAGCCGGAATGGAATCAGCCACCGATGCACCCGGGCCGTAGGTTTGCGCCGCTCGCAGGTCGAAAACCCACGGCCCCTTACTGAGGTCGGAATCGCAGGTCGAGCCGGCGGCACCCTTGGCTATCCGGTTGATGGTGGTATCTACAGAGGTCACAAATTTCTCCGATGTGATGCGCGGCGCTTGCGATGCGACTTGGTGTGCTTGGGTTCGGCGTGCTGCTGGTGTGTCTGACGTGCTGGTGGAGTTGACGTGCTGCTGTGTGTTTGGCGTGCTGCTGGGTGTTTGGATCGACCTTCTTCGGATCGGTTGTCGCCGAATTCGGTTTGTCGTCAAATTCGGTTGTCTTCGAATCAGCTACGGAGCCAGGCGCTCGCTGTCCTTGTCGATGGAGTCATTGAAGCGATAGATGTGTGCGGGCCGGTGACGGGTGCCGCCAACCTTTTCGCCGGTGGCTGTCACGGTCCCTGAACTCAGTATCTGGCGACGGAAGTTGCCGGGGTCGATGCTCCTGCCCAGCACGGCTTCATGAACCTCGCGAAGCTGTGCCAGAGTGAACGTCTCGCCGAGAAAGTGGTGGGCGATCTGGCTGTACTCAACCTTGTTCCGCAATCGCCACAGCGCGTAATCGACGATCGTGTTGTGGTCGAATGCCAACCTGGGTAAACGATCTGCCGGCAACCAGGTGACATTCTCGGCTGCCACACTCTGGTCCGCCTCGCTTGGATCGACGAGTGCCCAGTACACGATCGAGACCACCCGGCGGTCGGGTGACCGGTCGACGGTTCCGAATGCGTAAAGCTGCTCCAGATACTTCGGTGACAGGTTCGTCGTCTCACGCAGATTGCGTCCGGCGGCATCGCCAAGGGATTCATTCCAGGCGATCGGCCCTCCCGGCAGCGCCTGCAGTCCCTTGTAGGGCTCGCGGATCCGCCGGACGACCGGTAGCCAGAGGCTGCCAACGGATGGAAGCTCGGTCGACGGTGTCTCGACCGCCGGATGTGCCGGGGCAGTTGGCGAGTGTGCCCGGGTGGCTGACTCGGCCGCGGAGTGTGCTTCGGTGGTTGAAGCAACTGAAGGCGGGGCAGTCGAGTGTCCCGGGGCGGTCGACTCGGCCGACGCCGACGCCGACGTGACGGCCTCGGCCGCCGATGAGTCATTCGGCCGAAGCGCGAAAATCACCGTGGAGATGGCAAGTGAGGGCGCCTCGAAGCGCCGCTCGCTGACATTTGCCGAGCCTGGATACACGCTGCCCACCACCCAAGTGCTTAAAGCCGAAATAACTCTAAGTCACTCTACACCGTTAAAGTCGAAATGACTTTAACGGTGCCCGGCCAGATGCTGGCTGGCTGGCTGGTGGTTGAGCGGCTGGTTGCCCGCCTGCCTGGCACGAGCGGCTGGTAGCCGACCCGCCCAGCCCGCCAGGAATGCCGAACCGGAACCCAGGCACGCCTGCCCGCCAGGCACGACTGCCCGCAAGGCACGCCGAACCGGAACCCAGACACGCGGCCGATCAGACGCGGTAATCAGTCCTGCAGCGGAACGCGGACCATTCCCTCCTGTGCCACGGTGGCGACCAGGGTGCCGTCGGTCGTGAAGATCCTGCCGGTGGACAGGCCGCGGCCTCCTCCGGCGCTGGGCGACGTCTGGACGTAGGCGAGCCATTGCCCGACGTCGACCGGCCGGTGCCACCACATGGCGTGATCGAGGCTGGCGATTTTCAGTCCAGGCGTCAGCCACTTCACGCCGTGCCGGCGCAGGATTGGCTCAAGCAAGCTGTAGTCGCTGGCATAGGCAAGAATCGCCGCGTGCAGGCCCGGATCGGCGTCAATCGGTTTGGTTGCCCGCATCCAGACAGTCTGCTCCGCGACCTGTTTGCCGCCGGCTCCCACGTACAGCGAGGGATCGACGTGCCGGATGTCCATCGGACGCTGGTTGATCCAGCTCTGCACGTAAGGGTGGTCGATATGCCCAAGCAGTTCCTGGGCGCTCGGCAGCGACTCCGGATCCGGTAGCCCCTCCGGCATGGTGTCCTGGTGGTCGATGCCGTCGCTCTCCGTCTGGAACGACGTGATCAGCGACAGAATCGCCTTGCCGTGCTGGAAGGCATGCACGCGCCGGGCGCTGAACGACCCGCCATCCCGAAGCCGCTCGACGCCGAAGGTGATCGGTTCGCGGATATCGCCGGCCCGCAAAAAGTAGCCGTGCAGGGAATGGATTCCGCGATCAGCTTCGACGGTACGGGTCGCGGCAACGATCGACTGCGCGAGGACCTGGCCGCCGAACACCCGGCCGTCCGGCTTGAATTGGCTGATGCCCTCGAACAAATCGTGGTGCGAGTCCTCACGATCGATCGGCAGTCGCTTCAGGTCCAGGATCATAAGCAGATCATCGACCGGATCAAGGTTTTCAGGCATTCGTTTTCCTCTCAGGACTTTGTTAACAGCCGGCCGAAGCCAAACGGGTCTGCATTGGACTGTAGCCGGTGCTGCCGGACCCCCGATGGTTTGCCCTCCGGCCCGCTGAGTATCCAGGGGAGCGGGATGGGAAGATGGCCACTATGTCAGTTAATGAAGTACAGGGAACCGCTGGTGCCAGCGCGCAGCGCGAGGACACTCCGGGGCCGGAGCCCCTGCATCAGGCAGCCGACAAGCTGAGCCTCCTGCTTGAGCTTCGGTGGGGCGACATGGACGCTTATAACCACGTCAACAACGTCCAATACCTGCGCTTGCTCGAAGAAGCCCGGGTGCGCCTGCTTGGCTCGCCGACCGCGACGTCCGATGGTTCGTCGGTGGTCGACGGCACCGCCATCCAGCTGTTTTCCCGGATGGGGTTCGACACCAGCTCGCTCGTCGCCCGGCATGTCATCGAGTACCGGGCGCCGCTTGAGTACCGTGTAGCACCGGTCGCTATCGACATGTGGGTCAGCCGCCTGGGAGGCGCGAGTTTCGACCTTGGCTACGAGGTGCGTGAACCGGACGGCAGCGTCAGCTACGCGCTCGCCGAGACCAGCGTCGTCTTCGTGGATCGCTCGAGCGGCAAACCACGCAGGATGACGAACGAGGAGCGGGAGATTCTGCACAGTCTTGACGCCGGACCGGTACCGTTTCGGCGTCAGAGCTAGTCGTGGCCGACGGCGTGGATCACCTGAGCCTCGAAGATCACGAAACCTGGCAGGACCTGAAAACCTACCTGACCCGGGCCAAGCGGCTGGACGCCGACGGTGCGGTGAGATTCGTCGCGATCGGCGAGATTCTGGCGGTCTACGTCGCGCCGTTGTATCCGGCAAGCCTCGGCGACAGTGCTCCGACCGTACTTGGGCTGCGCACGCTGCGACTCGCGGTGCCGCAGCATATCGATGTCGTGGTGTCACTCGCCGCGATGTCAGACCGTTTCGCCCGTGGAGCCGACGAGACATCGACCAATCGCGAGAAGCCCGCGGGCATCAGGCTTCCGCTTCCCCCGGATCGGGCTCGGGCTGCCTGGGCGGGAATATCGCCGCCCCGATCCGGCTGGTCGATGATCGGTGTCGGCGACACCGGCTTGCTGCACGCCGAGGCGGAAAGCGGCGTGCGTGAGGTGGCTGAAGCCCTTCCGGATCAGGCAGGGGCCCAGGTCGTGGGCTCCGTACGCAAGGCGGTCTGGGGTGCGGAGCTTCCCGGAGTCGCTCGGCTGCCACGAGGGGCGGCATTTGCAGCTTCCGGGCTTGGATTCCTCACCAGCTCGGAACCAATCGCGCTCTATGCGGCAGGTCCGTGGCGCCGGTTGACGTCGGCACGAGGGCACATTATTGCCCGGATGGCGGCGCCGGACTAGGCGCCTAGCTGGCAGCGACTGGCTGGGCGACCAACAAGTCGGCCGATCGGCCTAATTCGGTGAAGCGCCGGTTCCGGCAGCCTCGCTGCTGGGCCCGGCGGAGTTAACCATGGCGTGTGCTGCGCGGGTCAGGTAGTCCCAGAGAGTGAACTCGTAGATCGGCGGCAGGTCGATGGCATCGACAGCGGCGCGCATATGCTGCAACCAATGGTCGCGCGCCTCCGGCGTCACCTGGAACGGATGGTGCCGCATCCGCAGCCGGGGGTGGCCCCGTTCCTCGCTGTACGTGGTCGGCCCGCCCCAGTACTGCTCAAGGAACATCAGCATCCGGCGCTTCGCCGGTCCCAGGTCTTCCTCGGGATACATCGGTCGCAGCAGTTCGTCGTTGGCGATGCCCTCGTAGAAGACATCGACCAACCGGACGAAAGTGTCGTGACCACCGATGGCGTCGTAATAGTTGTCCAGTCTCGGCGGCGCGTTACTCGGCTCGGTCATTGCGTTCCTTGTGATCCTTGGATTCGTCGTGGTGCTGCGGATTGGTGGGATCGAAGACGCCGGGGTTCCCGGTGCGGATCACGGTTTGCTGCAGCAGCGGAATGTGGATGCCGTTCCGGTCCATTGCCAGCTTAAGCCTGGCGCGCATTTCGCGGGCCACAGCCCACTGCTCAAGCGGCTTCGTCTTGATCACCAGGCGCAGCGTGATCGACTCGCCGGTGAAGGCCTCAACACCCCAAACCTCTGGTTCCTCCAGGATGATATTGCTCCACTCGTCCTCTGCGAGCATGTCCTTAGCGCATTGCAGCACTAGATCGCTCACCTGACGGACGTCGGAATCGTAGGGGATAGGGATATCCATCACGGCCCGCGCCCAGCCCTGTGACTGGTTGCCGACTCGAAGGATCTCGCCATTGCGCACATGCCATAGCGTCCCGTCGACCGAACGGACCTGGGTCACGCGTAAGCCCACCGCCTCGACAGTGCCGCCTGCCTCACCCAGGTCGACGACATCGCCAATCCCGAACTGGTCCTCCGCCACCAAAAAAAGGCCAGACAGATAGTCCTTGACCAGCGTTTGCGCTCCGAAACCAAGGGCCACGCCGACGATGCCGGCACCGGTGAGCACGGGCGCGAGATTGAAGCCGAGTTCGGTCAGCACCATCAGGATGGCGATCACGCTGACCACGATCGTGGTGACCGAACGGAGTACCGAGCCGACCGTTTTTGCTCGCTGCGCTCGCCTCGCCATAGCGATCGGGGACTCCTGCAGGAGCCAGTCGCGGGTCTGGCCTGCGGCACGCAGGATTCCCGGCTTCTTCCGTTCGCCCTCGAGTGGCGCGACGTCGCCGCGGGCAATGTGCTCGGCAAAATTTCGGACGATCAGCCGGATGATGAAGTTCAACACGACCGCTAGCACGATGATCACCGCGATCTTGAGCGGTTTATCGAGCCAGAAGTCCAGATCCATCTGGTCAAACCTCAGCGTAGGACTCATCTACGTTAAACCTAACTGCCGGGCGAAGAAGCCCAGCTGGTCTGCCGTGAGTGCCACGGTCTTTTCGACGGAACGGGCACCATGGCCAACTTTCGCCTCCGACCGCAACAGGATAGGCGAGTCCGAGGCGGTTGCATGCTGTAGCAGTGCCGTTAGTTTTCTGGCGTGGAATGGATCGACGCGGGTATCACCCTCGAACACGGTGAACAGTACCGCCGGATACCTGCTTCCAGCGTGGACGTTGTGACAGGGAGAGTAGGCCAGGAGCCAGTCGAACTCCTCTGCCACCTCGGGGTCGCCGTACTCCGACATCCACGTCGCACCAAGACCATAATGCTGATACCGCAACATGTCCAAAAGTGGGGCGGAGCAAGTGACCGCCGAATAGAGTTCGGGGCGCTGGGTTAGAGCCGCACCGACCAGCAGCCCGCCGTTCGAACCACCGAAGATGCCCAACTGTTCCGGCGTGGTGAATCCGGAATCGATCAGGAATTCGGCGGCGGCGTGAAAATCATCGAAGACGTTCTGCTTATTGCCAAGCATGCCGGCTCGCCGCCAAGCCTCACCCTCCTCGCCTCCGCCGCGCAAACTGGCGATGGCGTAGACGCCGCCGCGTTCAACCCAGGCTAGAGCGGTGGGCGAAAATCCGGGCGTCATCGAAATCCCGAAACCTCCGTAACCATAGAGAATCGTCGGCGCGGTGTGCCGCGGACGACCAGCGGCATCGAACGCCTCTGCCGACGCGATCACGAACAGGCGCACCTCGGTGCCATCCTTGCTGCGATATGTTCGCTGCACTGTGCGGATAGCCGCTCGCGCAGCGTCGGAGTCGCCGGGCTCAGCCTCGGAGGAGTCGCCGGGCTCAGCCTTGGAGGAGTCGCCGGGAGCGCTTGCCCACAGACTTGTCGTGCCGTCGACGGCATCCCACCGGTAGATCCGGGTGCGGGAGGTGAAATCGGTGTAGCCGAACCACAACTCATGGCCACCCTCGCGCTTTGCGGTCAGGCCGCCGACCGAGCCGGTGCCGGGCAGCTCGATCTGGCCGAGTTCGGTGCCGTCGGCCAGCTCATGCACGGATACCTGGCTGATTGCATGCCGCGAGGTGGCAACGACAAGCAGCGGAACGTCCAGCTCGGGCCCGTCGAGGATGCTGAACTCCTCAAGCACAGCCTCGGGGTCCTCGGCAACCAGGTCTTTCCAGCTGGAGGGATCCGGTGAACGAGGGTCGGCGACCGCGATCCGGCCCCGGGGAGCGTTCAGGTCGGTAAACACGTACATCCGGCCGTCCCGGCCGATATGAATGGCGGTCTTAGCGTCAGCCCCGACGATCACCTCGCGGAACACCAACCGGTCCGCGGTCGCGGCGTCGGCGGAATCAGACTTCGAGCCGGGCGCGCAGCGCTCGCCGGGCAACGCGGCGATCCAGACATCGGTGCGCGGCGCCGTACCGGACGCGGCCACCACCGTAAGCCAGCGTCCGTCGCGGGAAACCGCCACACCGTAGTAATTATGCGGGTCGGCTTCAGGATCGTTGCCGAAGATGAGTTCGTCGTTTTCACTGTTGTCCCCGACCTGATGCAGCCACACCCGTCGGTGGTACTGCTTCTCGTCTTCGGGGAGCAGGTCGGGATCCAACCGGCGGACGTAGAAGAAGGCGTCCCCGCCGGGTAGCCAGGCGACCGGCGAGTAGCGAGCACGATCGATCGGTTCGTCGAGTTGGTCCCCACTGGCAACCTCAATCGTGTGCAGCACGCTCTCCTCGGTGCCTCCTACGCTGACTTGGTACGTCAGCCGGTCACCTTCCTGGCTTGGTTGCCAGGCATCGAGTGTGGCAAGCCCGTCCGGATCGAGCGAGTTCGGATCGACGAGCACGCGTTCGATTCGGGCCGACCCGCTCGCGAGATCCCCGGGCTCGCTGACCAGTAGTACGGCATGATTCTGATCACCCGCCCGGCGGGTGAAGAAGCAGCGGTCTCCACGCCAAACCGGCGAGCCCACCGCACCGGCGCCGAAGAGCTGCGCCACCCGTGCCCGGAACCCCGCCAAATAGGAATAGTCCTGGCGAGCCTGGCCGAACAGCTGGGCCTGCGAGCGGAGCCAGTCGAGAGCGTCTGAGGATTCGGCAGCTTCGAGCCATCGGTACGGGTCTTCCACGGCAGTGCCGTGCAACATATCAACGGTCTCGTCACGCCTGGCAGGCGGGTAGCTGGTTGCGGCGGCTAACGGATAAGCGGAACTGGAAGACGATGTCATCTCCTCACCATAGGGAACCTGCTATAGAGCAACCGTTACCGGGAACCCGTTCGGCGGGCCCGGATGGCGAATCGCTGTCGCCGGACGAGAACACGCCAGTCCTGGCGTGTTCGAAGGGTATGTAGGGCAGATATGGCACGATGCAGTAGTGCTGGAAAAGAAACTGTCCGATCTTGCCGCCTTATATTCCGTAGCCACCTCGTATCGCAGCATCGATGGCGACGAGGTCGAGGTTTCGCCCGAGACGCTTCGGTCGGTGCTGTCCGCATTACATGTCGACACGTCGAGTGAAGCCGCGATCCATGAATCGCTGGAGGCGGTCGATACCAGGCAATGGCAGTCGCCCCTGCCGCCGGCGATTGTGATTCGCGACGATACGGAGCTCACAGTTCCGGTGCGGAGCCAAAAGGACGTGCCGATCGAGGTGTCGATCGAGCGCGAAGACGGCACTATCAGCGCACTTGAACTCGCCGAGGACGACGTTGACCAGCGCACGGTCGACGGCACTGAGCTGGTTGAAAGTCGGTGGACCATTCCGTCCGGGCAACAGTTGGGCTACCACCGGCTGCATGTCACCAGTCTGGAAAGCGCTGACGACGACCGGCTTCAGGTCTATTCGGCCGAACTAATTGTCACTCCCGCGCGGCTCACGCTGCCGGAACGGGCCAAGGGCCGCCACTGGGGCTATCTCCTGCAACTCTATGGCCTTCGATCCAGCAAGTCGTGGGCAATTGGAGACTTTGCGGATTTGGCGGAGTTCGCCGACCTCGCGGCCCGGCGCCAGGGCGCCAGTTTTGTGATGGTGAACGCGTTCAACGCGGGCGGCCTGAGCGACCGGGACCCCTCACCCTTCGCGGCGAGCTCGCGGCGATATCTTGATCCGCTCTATATCCGAGTGGAGGACATTCACGAGGTTTCCTACCTTCCGCCTGCCGTTCGCGCCCTTATCGATTGGGAGAGCGACGATCAGGCGCGGCACAACGTGGCCGGCGAGGTTATCGATCGGGATGCCGTGTGGGAGGCCAAGCGCAGCGCGCTCGAGGTTGTGTTCTCCCACCCGCGTTCCGGCGCCCGGCAGGCGCAATTCGAAGACTTCCGGTCCCGGGGTGGCACAGCACTTGAGAGCTTTGCCTTCTGGTGCGCCGCGGCCGAGCAGCTCGGTCCGCGCTCCAGCGAGTGGCCAGGCTATGTCAGAGGCAAGAACGCAAATTATCAGGATCGGGAATCTCTCCGCAGGTTCAAGCAGCGTGCGGCCTCCCGGATGGAGTTCTTCGTCTGGCTGCAATGGATCGCCGAGCAGCAGTTGCTTGCCGCGAGCGACGCCGCCCGGGCTGCCGGCCTGTCGATCGGTATAGTCCGTGAACTGTCATTTGGGGATGATCCCGAGGGGGCCGAAGCGTGGACGAATCCAAATCTGCTGGCCCGCAAGATTCACGTCGGCTCGCCGCCGACGCAGCAGGCTCCGAGAGGCGAGGACAGCGCGCAGTCCCCGCTGCACCCCGACGCGCTGCGTGCCCTGGCCTATGAACCGTTCCGCGCCGTTGTCCGCGCGGCCCTGCGTGGCGCGCAGGGGCTATCACTGGCACAGATCGACTCGGTGTTTCGACAGTGGTGGATCCCCGCAGGCAACGACCCGGCGGACGGCACGTATGTCGATGCCGATGCCGAGGCGGTGCTCGGGATAATCGCGCTGGAAGCCCATCGCGCAGACGCGGTTGTATTTACCCGGAACGAGGCCGGACTCAGCGACGAACAGCGCGGTCTACTGCGCGATCGCGGCTTCATCGGCTCGACGATTCTCTGGGACGAAAGCGAATCGGGTCTCCCGGTCGTTGGCGACTGGCCGGAGGCCACGCTCGCGCTGGTCGGCGACCCGGATAGCACCCCGACCTCGGGCTTCCTGGCCGGGGAACACCTGGAACTCCGTGAGCAACTCGGCTTGCTGACGTCGAGCCTGGAGGAGGAGCGCGCCATCGACGAGCGGGTTCGCCGGAAGGTGATCGAGCGACTGATCGCCATGGGGCTGTTGTCGAAGGACGCCAGTGAACGCGAGATTCTGCAGGCGCTCTACGCCTATCTGACCAGGACACAAGCCCAGTTCGTCGGCGTGCCCGTGGCCGACGCGGTCGGCGGGCGCCGGCCGAACTATCAGCCAGCCAGCGCGGATGCCTACCCGAGCTGGAAACTTCCGCTGGTGGACGGCGGCGTCGCCCCGGTTCTGGTGGACAACTTCTTCGACACTGTCAGGGTCATCACCCTGGCCAGGCTGCTGTCCGAGGTTTCGTCCTAGACCGGTTCGCGTAGGCAGCCTGACCAATATTTCCAGCGCGAACTGTCCGGTTTTGGGCCACCCGGCTACCCGGCGCAGGCTACTCGATCATGCGCCTCGGATCAGGCGGCCCGGCGAGGCTACTCGATCATGCGCCTCGGATCAGGCGGCGCCGCCTGAGCGGAGCCGCCTGATCCAATCCTCAACGCTACCGAGCGGCGTCACGCGCTTGGGCGCGCAGTGCCGTCACGCGCTACGCTACCGAGCGGCGTCACGCGCTTGGGCGCGCAGCGCCCTGACCAGCCCGTCCTTGCTTTCGCTGACCAGACGCAACAGACCGGCCGGCGCATCAGAATTGTCCGCAAGCCAGGCGTCCGTGGCGTCAACTGTTTCTTGCCGGACACTGTGCGCTGGGTACAGCCCGAGGGCGAGCTGCTGAGCCATCTCATGCGTGCGTTCCTGCCACAGCCGGCGCACCACATCGAAGTAACAGGCCGCGAACGGTTCGAGCAGTTCGGAATCGTGCACCCGGTTGAAGCCGCTGATGATCGATCCGGCCACGGCATTTGGCAGGTCGTCACGATCGACAACATCGGCCCAGGCCTTCTCCTTGGCCTCGGCTGTTGGAACCGCGGCCCGGGCCAGGGCGGCTGCCTGGTGACCCGAGGCGGTGTTGTCCCGGCCGAGCTCGGCCTCGATCTCCTTGTTGCCGGCCTTGCCACCCGTGACCAGCGAGGTCAGCAAATCCCAGCGCAGGTCGGTGTCAACCTCCAGCCCGTCCATCGTCGCGCCACCGTGGAACAAGCTTCCGATGAACGTTAGTTGTGACTCGGTCCGAGCGTGGCGCGCTGCAGCCTTCACGAACTGAAGCTGCTGATCCGAACCGGGGCCGGCCCGGTGTGCCAGCTCGGCCAGTTCTTCGCCGACCTCCACGCCGAGCCTTTGTGCCTGTTCGGGATTCGCGTACAACTCGACGGCGGTCGCGAGCTGGCGCAGAAGCACCAGCACGACGGTTGAATCCGACTCGGCCGAAATGTTGTCCAGCACGAGTGAAACGTAACTGTGCGCGTCGGTTTCGGCGTCCCGGGTCATATCCCAGGCCGCGGACCAGATGAGCGTGCGCGGCAGCGAATCGGCGAACTGGCCGAGATGTGCGCTGGCCGTGGCGAAGCTCGCCGGATCAAGCCTGATCTTGGCGTACGCCAGGTCATCATCATTGAGCAGGATCAGCGCCGGCCGTCGCAAACCGGCGGCAGCGGTTACGCTCGTTCGTTCGCCGGCGACATCCAGCTCGAGTCGCTCGGTGCGCTGCAGGGTTTGGGTTTCCGGATCGAGGTCATAGAAGCCGACTGCGAGACGGTGCGGCCGCATTGAGGGGCGCTCACCGGAGTGCAGTTCGGGTGCCTCCTGCACAATCTCCAGGCTCTCGATCAGCCCGTCGGCGCCGTCCACTATTTCCGGCCGAAGGGACGTCAGGCCGGCCTCTTCGAGCCACACCTTCGACCACGCACTCAGGTCACGCCCGCTGGTCTGCTCGAGTTCGGAAAGCAGATCGGAGAGCTGGGTGTTCGACCAGGCATGCTTCTGGAAGTACTGGCGCACTCCGGCCAGAAACTCGTCCTGCCCAACCCAGGCGACGAGCTGTTTGAGCACCGAGGCGCCCTTGGCGTAGGTGATCCCGTCGAAGTTGACTTCGACATCCTCCAGATCGCGAATATCGGCAACGATCGGGTGGGTTGACGGCAACTGGTCCTGCCGATACGCCCACGCCTTCTCCAGGGATGCGAAGGTAGTCCAGGCCTGCTTCCACTCAGTGGCTTCGGCGGTGGCCAGTGTCGACATGTATTCGGCAAATGACTCGTTGAGCCACAGGTCGTTCCACCACTTCATCGTTACCAGGTCGCCGAACCACATATGCGCCAGCTCATGCAGGATCGTGACTGTGCGGCGCTCGACGGTGGCATCTGGAACCTTTGACCGGAACACATACTGCTCAAGGAAGGTCACGGCACCGGCGTTCTCCATGGCTCCGGCATTGAATTCAGGCACGAACAGCTGGTCGTACTTCTCGAATGGGTACGGCAGGCCGAAGTTCTTCTCATAGAACTCGAAACCCTGGCGGGTAATCCGGAATATGTTGTCGGCATCGAGATAGCTTGCCAGTGATTTCCGCGCAAAGACGCCGAGCGGGATCACCCGGCCGTCGGAACTGGTCAGCTGCGAGTGCACCGATTCGTACGGTCCGGCAATGATCGCGGTGATATATGACGACATCGGCGGCGTTGGCGCAAACCGCCAGGTGAGCCGATCCGCCTTGGCGTCATCTGCCGAGAGCTTGTTATCGAACGTCAGCGGCGTGATGTCGATTCCGGTTCCAGCTGCCTCGGGCGAAGGCGTCGGCGAGTTCGAGATCACCTGCCAGCTGGCCGGTGCGGTGACGGCGAACGAGAAGGTGGCCTTAAGGTCTGGCTGTTCGAACACCGCGAATACCCGGCGGCTGTCGGCGACCTCGAACTGGCTGTACAGGTAGACCTCGCCGTCGGCCGGATCGACGAACTTGTGCAGGCCCTCGCCTGTATTCATGAAGGAGAAGTCTGCGTCGACGACGAGTACGTTGTCGTCGCTCAGCACCGGAAGAGAAATCCGGGAAGCACTCACGACCTCGGCGGCGTCCAGTTCCTGGCCGTTGAGCTCAATCTGATGTACGCGCGCGGTCACGGCGTCGATAAACGTCGATGCACCCTGCGCCGCCGTGAAGCGGACCGTCGTGACGGAGCGGAAGGTGTCCGCCTCCGGGTCGATATCGAGCACGACATCGTAGAAGGAAACGTCGAGGAGGTCGGCGCGCTCGGCCGCCTCGTCGCGAGTGAGATTCATATCTGGCACGGGGGGCTACTCCACTGCTGGGGATACAAGCGTCGGACAACCGAGTTCGGTAATTAGGGGAATTCTTTCATTAGCTATGTTGGTTGACGACAACGGGGGCGCAGCTCTGCGTCTATCCATAGCTCACGCAACGGAGGAACGATGACGGCAGCAGCTGCAGCACCGGGTGTCAAGGAAACAGTGGATTTTTGGTTCGACCCGGTCTGCCCGTGGGCCTGGATGACGTCGCGCTGGATTCTTGAGACCGAAAAGGTACGAGATATCGAGGTTCGGTGGCACGTAATGAGCCTGGCAGTGCTTAACGAGGACGCCGACCTCCCCGAGGACTACCGATCCCTGATGGATCGGGCCTGGGGACCGGTTCGCGTTGTGATCGCCGCAGCCGAAAAGCATGGCCAGGACATTATCGGCAAGCTCTACACCGCAATTGGAACACGCGTGCATCCCGGCGGCGAGAAGGATCTGACTGTTGCGGTCTCCCAGGCACTTGAGGAGGTCGGGCTGCCAGCCGAGCTGATCGACTACGCGTCGAGCACCGAGTTCGATCAGAAGCTGCGTGCCTCACATGCCGACGGAATAGACAGGGTGGGCCAGGATTTCGGCACGCCGGTTGTCGCGGTCGGCGACACGGCGTTCTTCGGACCGGTCGTCACCCCGGCGCCCAAGGGAGAGGCAGCGGGCAAACTGTGGGACGGCGTAGTCGCGGTCGCACAGACCCCCGGCTTCTACGAGCTCAAGCGAACCCGGGACGCCGATCCGCAGTTCGACTGACGACGCGGCCACGGTTGGTGGTGGGTTGAGGAGGATGCAGCACCGGGAGTGTTGGACAGGTTTGATGCCGCTGCGCAAGCTAGCCGCCGTCGCTTTAGCTAGCCGCCGACGCGCAGCTAGATGACGTCGCGCAACTTACTGGCCGCGGCACCGGAACGCGCGTGGCTGGCGGTGGGTCCCCGGGACTTGACTGCCAGCCACGCGGCTTCCAGTATCTCGAGCGCTTCGAGGGTCTGCGACTGGTTGTAGGTAAAGGGCAGCCGCAGAAATCGTTCGAACGCGCTGTCCAGCCCGAATCTCGGTCCTGCGGTCAGGGCCAGGCCGCGGTCCCTTGCGGCCAGGGTCAGGGCAGAGCTGGTCGGGCTGCCAAGCTGGAGCCATAACGCCAGACCGCCGTTCACCGTCGGTGCCTGCCACTCCGGGAAGCGCCGGCTGATTTCCTCGACCAGCAGGTCGCGGCTTGCCCTCAGCCTGAGCGATTGTTCGCTGAGGATATCGTCGAAGCGTTCCAGCATCGCTGCCACCACCAGCTGGTCAAGAATCGGCGTGCCCAGGTCGAGCGTGTGGCGTAGTTGTACCAACCGCTCGATGAGTTCCGGTTCGGCGCGGATCCAACCGACCCGGAGCCCGCCCCAGACTGTCTTTCCCACCGATCCGACCAGCACGGCGCTGCCGTACGCTGCCATCGGCAGAAGAACTTCGGTGCGGTCGATGTTCAGTTCTGCCGTCGTCTCATCGGCGATGATCGTCGTTCCAGAACGCGCCGCACATTTCAGCACGTATTCGCGATCAACGGCAGCCATGCTCGCCGATGTGGGGTTGTGAAAGTCCGGCATCAGGTAGCCAAGTGCGGGCCGCAGTCGACGCAGCTGGGTGGTCAGCTGGTCGATGTCCCATCCCTCGGATGTCACAGTCGTCGTAACCACCCGGGGCGTCGCGGCACGCAGTGAATCGAAGGCATGCGGGTAGCTTGGCACCTCGATGAGTGCGGTATCGCCTGATCCCAGTAACGCCTTGGTCAGCAGGGTGATCGCGTGCTGGGCGCCGAGCGTGACCATGATCTGTTCCGGTGCGGTAGGCAGGCCGCGGGTGCGATATCGCTCCGCGATGGCCGTGCGCAACTCGTCGATGCCGACCAGATCGTAACCGGGGCCGGAGAGATATTTCGGGAAACAGTTCAGCGCGGCCTGCGTCGCCTCGTACAGTCCTCCGGCCGCCGAGGATGCGGCGGTGGTGAAGACCAGTAGCTCGGACTGTTCCTTGCTGCTGCCCGGCGATAGCGGCTCGGATCGGGGAAGGCAGGTCACTGATCCAGAACCCTGCCGGGACTGCAGGTAGTCACGCTCCCGCAAGTGGCGATACGCCGAGGTGACCGTAGTTCTACTCTTGCCCAATTGCGAGGCGAGGTCTCGTTCGGCGGGCAGCCGGGTTCCGGCTGGAAGGCGGCCATCCAGCAGCAACAGCCTGATTCTGTCGGCGAGTTGCATGTAGGCCGGGCCGCTGTGACTCAGCCAGTCGTCAAGGTGCCGGGCAAGTGCGCGTGCGCTGATCGACGTCAACGGGGCAGGCATCTCAAGACCTCGGTTCGGTTCGGTTCGGCCGCGGAGCCAGAACGGCCCACCTGGCGAGTCTAAGGCCAGTCGTCTGAAATTGGCTATTGATTCAGGGTCCAATCACGCACAGGCTGGACAAATGACACGACGAATTTCCCAGCTGCTGGTCGGCCTCTTCGGCTACGGAATGGCGCTTGCCTTCATGGTGCACGCTGGAATCGGACTCTCCCCGTGGGACGTGCTCGGTGACGGCGCGGCCAGCCAGACCGGAATTGCGTTTGGCTGGGTGTCGAACATCATTGGCGCGATCATCCTGTTGCTGTGGATCCCGATCAGGCAGAAGCCAGGCATCGGCACGGTCGCGAATGTGCTGTTGGTCGGCACAAGCGCTCAGTTCGGGCTCTGGTTGCTGCCCGAGCCGAGCCAGCTCGTGCCGCGCATCCTGTTCTTTGCCGGCGGGCTGTTGCTGCTGGCGGCGTCAACCGGGCTGTACATCGGGGCAAACTTCGGCCCGGGTCCACGGGACGGATTGATGACCGGACTGGTTGCGCGAACCGGTTGGCCGATCTGGGTGGTTCGAACCGGTATCGAGGCAGCCGTCTTCCTGACCGGCTGGCTGCTCGGCGGGGACGTCGGCGTCGGGACCGTCGTGTTTGTGCTGGCGATCGGACCGCTCTGTCAGCTGTTCATGCCGTTGTTTGCGATTCCGCCTCGGCCCCGAAAGCCGGAGATCGCGGAGCTCGCCACCTGCCCGGAGCCGGGCGAAAGCTAGTCGAGGTCTGAGCCAGGCATAGCGCCGGGATGCAGCGCCGGGCAGCTGAGTTGGCGACGGGCAGGGGAGCAGCGCCGGGCTGCGGTGCGGGGCCGCTGAGCCGGCGAGACCAGCGCCGAGGTGCGGCGCCTGGGTGCCAGGGACGAGCATCAGCGACCCGGCGACCGGCTGCTGGTACAGTCCTTGGCAGGGTCAAGCCAGGGCCCGGCTCCGCGCTCATTCGACGACAAAGTGAGAGACACCTTGGCATCGGGCACACCTGAAACCACACTTGGCAATCCTGCGCAATCAAAACTCCGCCAGGGCATCACCGGCAAGCTGCTGTATCTGTTCATCCTCGGGGACGTGCTCGGCGCCGGCATTTACGCCCTGGTTGGCGTGATAGCCGCCGAAGTCGGTGGAGCGATCTGGGTGCCGCTCGTGATTGCGCTATTGCTCGCGCTACTCACCGCGGCGTCATACGCGGAGCTGGTGAGTAAGTATCCAAAGGCCGGGGGAGCCGCGGTTTTCGCCCAGCGTGCATACCGGAAACCGGTCGTCTCATTCCTGGTCGGCTATTGCATGCTGGCGGCCGGAGTAACCAGTGCGGCGGGTCTCTCGCTGGCCTTCAGCGGGGACTATCTCAGCACCTTTCTCGACGTACCCAGGGTGCCCGCCGCGCTGGTCTTCCTGGCGCTGGTCGCCGCACTCAACGCCCGCGGGATCAAAGAGTCGCTGCGCAGCAACGTCGTGATGACGATCATCGAGCTCTCGGGGCTGGTCCTGGTTGTTGTCGCGGTTGCTGTTTTCGTGCTCGGCGGCGGTGGCAACCCGGAACAGGTTTCCAGGTTCCCCGACGGTGTCCAGCCTGCCACTGCTGTTCTGGCCGCCTCCCTGATCGCCTACTATTCGTTCGTCGGATTCGAAGTCTCCGCCAACGTCGCCGAAGAGATCCGCAATCCCGCGCGGGTGTATCCGCGGGCGCTCTTCGCCGCGCTGCTCACCGCAGGACTGGTCTACGTGCTGATCGGGGTCGTAGCCGCCGCTGCTCTTCCCGCCGATGATCTCGCATCCTCCAGCGGCCCCCTGCTTGCGGTCGTCCAGGCGACCGGGCTCGGCATACCCGCATGGCTTTTCAGCCTGATCGCGCTCGTCGCGGTGGCAAACGGCGCCCTGCTGACCATGATCATGGCGAGCAGGCTGACATTCGGGATGGCGGAGGAGGGCCTACTTCCCTCCGTGCTGGGCCGGGTATTACCGAAACGCCGGACTCCATGGGTAGCTATCGTTGCGACAACCCTGATTGCCATGGTCCTGGTGCTCACGGGCGATCTCGCCGCGCTCGCCGAAA
Organism: Saxibacter everestensis; assembly: GCF_025787225.1. Lineage (NCBI taxonomy): Bacteria > Bacillati > Actinomycetota > Actinomycetes > Micrococcales > Brevibacteriaceae > Saxibacter > Saxibacter everestensis. Next base: position 2,033,720 of record NZ_CP090958.1, on the reverse strand, counting down.
CGGTAGTGCTGCTACTGCTTTTCGTTTTCCTGAGCACCAACCTGGCAGTTCTCGTCCTTCGTAAGGACCGGGTGGAACACAAGCACTTTCGGGCGCCGGTCGTCATTCCGTGTTTGGCCATTGCCTCGTGCGTACTCCTGCTGACCCAGCAGGCAGCCGAGATCTGGCTTCGCGGCGCGATTCTGCTGGCCATCGGTATTGCGCTCTACTTCCTCAATCGGATCGTTCAGCGCAGGACAGTGGCGCAGGAAGAAAAGGCTTAGGAAGAAATGGCTTAGTAAAGAAGAGAACAGTTTAGAAACAACGGATTAGACACACGAGGATCGAGGGAGAGCACCATGAACGATAGTTTTCCGCTGCTGCGGTCGGTTGTCCTGGATTGCACCGACGCCCGCCGGCTGGCCGAGTTCTACCGTGAGCTGCTCGGCCTGAAATACCGGACAGGTGACGAGCCGCCGCCGGCAGGCGTGGAGGATGTCCGCGGACAGGACTGGCTTGTCCTTCGTGGCGTCGATGGCGTTGGGCTCGCATTCCAGCAGGTCGACGAGCTCCCCGAACCCACCTGGCCGACCGGCGAACGGCCGCAAATGCTGCACCTGGACCTGTCGGTACCCGATGCCGAGAAGCTGTCCGCCCAGCACCGCCGGGCACTGGAACTTGGCGCGCGTCTGCTGCGGGACCGCTTCGACGATCCGGACGAGCCGCTGTATGTCTACGCCGACCCCGCTGGCCACCCGTTCTGCATCTTCGTCGCTCCGGTCGGCTGAGGGGACTAGACAGGCCCGGCTCACGGAAGTGGCCCTCGCCGGGACCGAGGGGAAGCTAGCCCGGCCGGCTGGGGGAAGGGGTCCTGGCCGGATGAGTGAAGTCGGTCCTGGCCGGATGAAGGAAGCCAGCCCAGTCAGCCTGAAGGTGAGGCCAGTCCGGCCGTTCTGTAGGTGAGATCCAGCCCGGGTTAAAGATCGGGCCGGTCCGTCATCTGCGATGACGCCTGCGCGTGTTCCCGGCGCGGGATCCGGCCGGCATGGCGGGCCAGGTAGCCAGCTTGAACGGCGTGATTGAATGCGGAAGCCATAGCGGCGGGATTCTGCGCCCGAGTGACGGCTGTTGCCAGCAGGACTCCGTCGCAGCCCAGTTCCATCGCGAGAGCGGCGTCCGACGCGGTGCCGATTCCGGCGTCCAGGATTATCGGTACCTCGGCCCGTGAGACGATCAGCTCGATATTGTGCGGATTGAGGATGCCCAGCCCGGTGCCGATAGGTGCTCCGAGCGGCATCACGGCCGCGCAGCCCAGTCCTTCCAGGCGCTTTGCCAGCACCGGATCGTCATTGGTGTACGCCAGCACGGTGAAACCATCGGCCACCAGCTGTTCGGCCGCGGCAACGAGTTCGATCGGGTCCGGCAGCAGGGTTTCCTCATCGGCAATCACCTCAAGCTTCACCCAGTCCGTCTCCAGCGCCTCCCGGGCGAGCCGCGCGGTCAACACCGCTTCATGTGCGGTGTAGCAACCGGCAGTGTTCGGCAGGACGCGGATGCCGAGCGAATCGATCAACTCGAAGAGCGAACCGGCCGCAGCCGGCGAATACCTGCGCATGGCGACGGTGGTCAACTCGGTCCCCGAAGCGGTCAGCGCGTCGGCGAGCGATGTGAAACTCGGCGCGCCGCCGGTGCCCATCACGAGGCGTGAGCGCAGTTCGAAGCCGTCGATCACCAGGGGCTGCCCGGCGGTGCCCTCGACAGCTGAATTCCCGCTGGTGACGGTCGTTGGTGTGGTCTGGCTTTGTTCGGTGGACATTTCAGCCTCCCTGGACTGCAGTGACGATTTCGAGCCGTTCGCCGCCGCTGAGCCTGCGGTCGCTCCACGATCCACGGGGCACGACTTCCCCGTCAACTGCAACAGCCACACCAAGCCTTCCGCCATCAACCGGCCGGCCATCGGGATTGAGCCGGCGCTCGAGGGTTGAGGCGACGACATCGAGCAGGCTCGTTTCGGCGGTCAGCGTGATCGGCGTGCCATTAACCGTGGCTTGGGTGGACATGCTGCGCTCCTGGCATAGTTGCGGGTTCTAGGTCGGTCTCTAGGGACGGGTGGCCGAAGCGGCCGGGGTCGAAAGGCGTCAGGTCGATAGCCGCGTCCCGGGACCGCGGTTCGGCGGCCGAAGGGTCTAGGCCGGGCTCGGCCGTCAGCTGTGCGTCGCACAATCCGGCCGCCACGAGGTCCGACGCCACCGGGGTCAGCAGGATTCCGTGCCTGAAGAAGCCGGCGGCCACTACGAGTCCCTCCGGCAGGTTTGCCGACGTTCCGAGCAGTGGCCGATTGTCCGGCGTCGACGGCCGGGCGCGTGCCAGGGACTCGGTCAGCTCAAGCTCGCCGACCGCAGGCGCGACAACCTGCGCGTCACGAAGCAGCTGATAGACCCCGCCTGCAGCGACGCCCTCGTTCTCATCCTCACGGGAGGTCGCTCCGATCACGATCTCGCCGTTGTCCCGAGGCACCAGGTAGACCGGACGGGAATGAACGCTTGCCCGAACCGTTCCGGCGAGGAACGCCGGCATGGATGCGGGAGCACGCAGCCTCAGGATCTCTCCGTGCACGGCTCTAATCGGGAAGGAGACCGCGTCACCGATACCGGAGATTCTCCCGGTGCCCAGGCCTGCGGCAAGCACTACCCTGTCCGCATGGACGGTCTGACCGGCTGCCGTGGCGACCGCACGGACGGATGACCTGTCGGATGAGCAGATGACCCGAAGCACCCGGTCGGTGACGATACGCGCGCCGGCCTGGCACAGGGCCGCCCGCAGCGCGGTCGTCACCCGACGCGGATCGACGTGGTGGTCGGCGTCGATCTGCCAGGCAGAGGTGATGGCCGGCCCGATCAGCGGTTCGCGTTGCCTTAGTTCGCTGATCGGCAGGCGGCTGGGACTCAATCCAAGTTTGGCCTGGAACTCCGCGAGATCGGCCAAGGTCGCTCGATCCGCAGCATCTGCCCCCACCACAAGCGTTGGCGATGTGCTGTAGCCGAGCCGGTGGCCGGTTGCTTCCTCGAGATCGGTCACAAACCCGGGCCAGCGCCGCATCGATGCCAGGTTCAGCGCTAACAGGTCTGTTTCCTGATAGGTCAGCTCGCTTGTTGCGGCAAGCATCCCGGCCGCTGCGCGCGATGCGCCCTCCGCAGGGGACGGATCGATCACGGTGACGGACAGCCCGCATTGCGAAGCCCGCCACGCGATCGACAGCCCGACGATGCCGGCACCTACTACGACGACGTCGCTTGAATTCTGCAATCTGGCCTCCCTTCGCCGGAATTACCCGGAGCAGGTTCAACGGTCGGCGTTCGCAACGCCCTCTCAGCCCGTTCGGGCTCCCGTGGGAATTCTTAAGTTTATCCTGTCGCCGGACTCAGGGAGCACGGCGGAGGCACCTAGAGGCGATGGTATAGCTTCGAGGCGAGGTCCAACCCGCTAACAGGAGAGCCAGATGACGCATCAGAATCCCGAGTCACGGTCTGTCGATTCCGTGGGGTCACGTGCCCGCCGGCTGACGACGGCGCAGCTCTACCTGTGTGTGGACTCCCGACGGGATCAGGGCGACCTTGAGCAGTTCCTCGACGCGGCACTGGCCGGGGGAGTGGACATCGTGCAGCTTCGGGACAAGTCGATCGAGGCCCGGGAGGAGCTTGAACTGCTCGAGCTCTTCGCGGCGGCAGCGGCTCGTCATGGCGCACTGCACGCCGTGAATGACCGCGCCGATATCGCCCGGCTCTCGGGCGCACCCGTGCTCCACCTGGGCCAGGACGATCTGCCGGTCCCTGCGGCACGCAGCCTGCTCGGCGACGACGCCATCCTCGGGCTGTCGACTCACCGGCCGGAAGAAACTGCCGCCGCGGTCGACCAGCCGGGCTTGGACTACTTCTGCACCGGCCCGGTCTGGTCGACACCCACAAAGCCCGGCCGCGCCGCCGTCGGCCTCGAACTCGTCCGCTTCGCCCATGAAGAATCCGCCAGGCGGCAGTCAAGCCGGCCGTGGTTCGCCATCGGCGGCATCGATCACTCGACGATTGGCCAGGTACGCGATGCCGGCGCACAGCGTGTCGTTGTGGTCCGTGCGATAACGGATGCCAGCAATCCGACCGACGCGGCGCAGAAACTGCGCGCCGAACTTGGCCCCCTCGACGCGGAAGCACAGCCGACGCTAGGGTAGGCAGCATCACCACGGGAGCCGAAAGGCTGAGAGGGCGCATCAGGCGCCGACCGTTGAACCTGCTCCGGCTAGTACCGGCGAAGGAAGAGGAGACAGATGAGCACCGTGCTGCACCCCGGAACGTCCCGCCCGGCTCCGGCGACCAACCCCGCAGACGACTCGGAGTTGCCGCTCCGTGCGGTGTTATGGGCGGACACCGCGGAAATATTCGACCAGATCCTGGCGCATCCGTTCATCGCGGGTTTAGGCGACGGGTCATTGGATCCGGTCCGGTTCGGCAGCTATTTGGCGCAGGACTCGCTGTATCTGGGCAAGTATGCGCAGGCGCTTGCCGCGCTCGCAGGGCGGGCACCAGACTCGGAAGGCATCAGGATATTCGCCTCGGGCGCCGTCGGCGCATTGGCAGAGGAATCCGGCCTGCACCAGGAACTTCTCGATCAGCTTCTGCCACGCCTTGGCGATGCCCGGCCGGGCGACTTGCCGGCCAGTCCGACAACCGTGGCGTATACGGATTTCTTGCTGAAGTCCGCCGGCTCGGGGTCGTTCGCCGAGGCGCTCGGTGCGGTATTGCCGTGCTACTGGATCTACGCAGAAGTGGGTGCGGCGATGCAGCGGGCTTCATCACCGGACCCATTGTTCGCCCGTTGGATTGATACGTACGCGGCTCCGGAATTCGCCGGCCTCGTGGAACAGGTGCTGGGTTATGCGGATACCTGGGCTCGCGACGCTGGAGAGCGTGAGCGTCTCGCCTTGCGCAAGGCATACTTCCGGGGTGCCCAGTTCGAATGGATGTTCTGGGATGCTGCCTGGCGACTTGAGCGCTGGCCGGTCGGGGCGGAAGGAATTATCGCTCGTTCAACGGCTTCGGTGGCGGAGTAGCCATGGGCGAGATCAGGAACATTCTGACGATCGCCGGTACCGACCCAAGTGGCGGGGCAGGCATCCAGGCGGACCTGAAGACGTTCTCGGCGCTGGGCGGATATGGCACCAGCGTCATCACTGCTCTGGTTGCCCAGAATACCCAGGGCGTGGCGGAAGTCTTGCGAATACCACCCGCATTCGTCGCTGCGCAGTTGCGAAACCTGCTGGCGGACGTGCGGATCGATGCGGTGAAGATTGGCATGCTCGGATCCAGGGACGTGATCGAGGCGGTGGCCGGCGTACTCGGTGAGCATCCATTGCCGTATGTAGTTCTGGACCCGGTCATGGTTGCCAAGAGCGGCCACCGGCTGCTGGCGGCCGACGCGGTTTCGGCGCTGCGAACCGATCTGTTGCCGCTTGCCGACCTGGTCACTCCTAACCTTCCGGAAGCTGCGGACCTCACCGAACAGCCTGAGCCGGTCGACCGGGAACAGATGGCTAACCTGGCGGGCAGGCTGCTGGAACTCGGACCAGGTGCCGTCCTGCTGAAGGGCGGTCACCTGCCCGGCGAAATCTGCCCGGACCTTTTGCTGACACGCAGGGTGTCGTCACAGAGGGTGTCGTCAGACAGGGTTTTGTCAGACAGGGCCGAGCCTGGTGTCCGGCCCGGCGCGGTGGCCGGAGGCCTCGGCGAGCGGGAGTGCCACTGGCTGGAGGCGCCTCGGGTCGACACGCGGTCAACCCACGGCACCGGGTGCACTCTCTCGGCCGCCGTCGCGACCTTGCTCCCACAACTCGATGGCGACCTGCCCGCGGCAGTGCGGGCCGCGAAGGCTTATCTCACCGGCGCGCTCCGGGCCAGCGGACAGCTATCGGTCGGCGGGCCAGGCGGTCATGGCCCGGTGCACCACTTCTACCGGCAGTGGAATAGTGACCGGCAACCGGATAGCGCGCAGTGGAATGACGCCACCATCCACATGTCAGAATAAGTGCATGCGCGTACACCTCGGAACAGACCATGCCGGCTTCGAATTCAAGGAAGCCCTGGCGAAGCATCTCAGTGAAATTGGCCACGATGTCGTCGATCATGGGGCGACTGACTACGACGCCCAGGATGACTATCCTGCCTTCTGCATTGCGGCTGGACTTGGCGTGGTGAGCGATAGGGAAGCCGGGGTCAACGCGCTAGGCGTTGTGATCGGCGGATCGGGCAACGGCGAACAGATCGCGGCCAACAAGGTCTCGGGAGTGCGCGCGGCTTTGGCTTGGAATATCGATACCGCCAAGCTCGGCCGGCAACACAATGATGCGAATGTTGTCGCCGTCGGATCCAGGCAGCACAGCGAAGCCGAGGCGCTGAGCATTGTTGACGCGTTTCTTGCCGAGGAATTCAGTGCTGAGCCCCGCCATCAGCGACGCATCGACGTCATCTCGAAGTACGAATCGGATCGCGTCGCCCCGTAGCTGCCACCTGGTCGGAAGCGGACGTCCCTGAGCCTCAGCCGCGAACGTCCTGCCGTGCGTCGTGCGCAGCCATCCCGGCGTAGCAGTCGGGGCACAGGCCCCGATAGACGATCTGTGCCGATTCGACGAGAGCGCCCGCGACCCTGACCCGCAGGTACTCACGGGGGGATTCGCCCGGCACATCGGTCACCGCCCCGCAATTGCGGCACAGGAGATGATGGTGGTAGTCGGAGGCGACCTCGTAGAGCGCCGTGCCGGAACCGGTTTCGGCCTGCATCACGAGCCCGATGGAGACCAGAGTCGACAGCGCGTTATAAACGCTTGCCCGGGGTAGTTTCGGCCCGTTGGCCGCGGTATGGACGGTGACCTCGTCGGCCGAGCGATGCCCGCCGAGCTCGGCCAGGGCCTGATAGACGGCGCGCCTGGGCGCCGTGGAGCGCAAGCCGGACTGTCGAAGACGTTCGGCCAGCTCCGCTGGTTCAAGAATGTGATGAGTCATATGTCGGCAAATGCCGGCGTTCCGCGGGATGGCTGGGCCATAACCGCAGAACGCCGGCCTCCATAGGTGTGCACGCGAATGGTGTGTGCGAACGTGTGCCCAACGGGCACCGTGGACATTAACCGCGCTGGGACTTAGCCACGCTGGGCGTCGAAGAACCAGCGGTGCTTGTCCAGGCCGCGCAGTACCTCGATGACGACATCCTCGCTCATGGCATCTGCTTCGCCGAGTGCCGGCTGAGCCTCGCGACCGAGCGCGATGACCTTGTCGAGAGCTTCGACGATCAGATCAAGGGTCTGTTCCGTGGAGACGAAGCCCTCCGGGTAGGCAGCCGTCGCCGCTGAGGCGGCAATCGCCGGACGACCGTCAGTGGGTGCGCCAAGGGCAACCACGCGTTCGGCCACTGTGTCGGCCCACTCGCGCACGTCATCGACCAGCGTGTCCAGGTATTCGTGCACGGCGAGGAACGTACCACCGCGAACGTGCCAGTGGGCTTGCTTGCCGACAAGTGAGAGGGCGCTCAGCTCGGCAACCAGCGGGTTGAGCAGCTGGGCAACCGTTGCGGTGGTGGTTGCGGCGGTGTTGGTCGTGACAGACATAAGTCGCTCCTTGAGTACAGTCAGCTGAATCGGTATGCGCAGCGAAGCCGGTAAGGTAAGCCTCAGCTGTATTTATACACATTCCAAATATGGAAGATGTTTAGATACTACGACTCTGAGCCCAGAGGTCAAGGAAGTAAGCCCTTGCTTACCCGGCGGCGCTTACTTGGCTTCCGGGAAACCCCAGCCGCCACTGTCTACCGCCCGGCAGTAAATTGGCGGCGCGAAGTCACCGAGCCAGCGAAGCCGCCACCGGCACAGCGATCTACAAGGAGCAGCAGTTCAGCCGCCGGCAACCGCCGCGAGCACCGATACCGACGAGCCTGCGGGCAGCGCCGTCTGCGGTCCACCGGCGAATCGGACGTCCTCGTCGTTGACGTAGACATTGACGAAGCGGCGGATGTCGCCATTGTCGTCGAGGATCCGGGCGCGCAGGCCGGGATAGTTCTGCTCCAGATCGTCGATAGCGTCGCCGAGCGTGGCCCCTGCGACAGGGACCTCGGCATTGCCGTTCGTGTAGTTGCGCAAAATTGTCGGCAAGCGGATCGTGCTCTGTGCCCCGGGCTCGTTCGTCGGGTTCACCGTCGTGTCGGACTGCGCCGTCGGGTTCGTGTTCGTCATCGTCAATACTCCTAGATCAGATGGATTGGGTCGTCGTTCATGTTCGAGCGTGCAAGCGTGTAAGCGCCGCGACTAGAGCGCCGCGATCGTCTGCCGGAATATCCGCAGATCCGGGTCGATCGTCGCGGCCGGACCGACATGGTCGGCTATGGCATCAAGCGTCTTCAGGCCGTCACCGGTATTGATCACGACGGTTTCGGCATCCGGATCCAGTCGTCCGTCATCCAGCAGCTTCACCAGGTTCGCCACCGTGACCCCGCCGGCGGTTTCGGCGAAGACGCCTTCCGTTTCGGCGAGCAGACGGATGCCGGCAACGATTTCGGCGTCGCTGACAGCCGCGACCGCCCCGCCGGTGCGGCGGACGATATCCAGAACGAACGGAGCGTCGGCGGGATTGCCGATCGCAAGTGATTTCGCGATCGTGTCGGGTCGTACCGGCTTCGCCACATCCCAGCCGGCGTCGAACGCCTCCGCGACGGGGGAGCAGCCCGTTGCCTGCGCCCCGAAGATCCGGTACGGCTTAGCCTCGACAAGACCCAGCGCGATGAGTTCCTGGAACGCCTTGTCGACTTTCGTCAGCAAAGAGCCCGAGGCCACCGGGATGACGACCTGGTCGGGCAGTCGCCAGCCGAGTTGCTCCGCAATCTCATAGCCGAGCGTCTTCGATCCCTCGGCGTAGTAGGCCCGGAGATTGACGTTGACGAAGCCATAGTCGTCGCGGTCGTCTGCAATTTCAGAGCACAGCCGGTTGACGTCGTCGTAGTTCCCTTTGATCGCGATCAGCTTTGTGCCGTAGGCGGCCGATGTCAGAATCTTGCCCTGCTCCAGGTTCTCCGGAATGAAGACGACCGAATCGATGCCGGCCCGGGCGGACGCCGCGGCCACGGCGTTTGCCAGGTTGCCTGTCGAAGCGCAGGAGAGTGTCGTGTAGCCGAGCGTTTTCGCGGCGGCGAGAGCGGTGGCGACCACCCGGTCTTTGAAGGAATGAGTCGGATTGTCCCGATCATCCTTGATCCACAGGTTCTTCAGGTTCAGCCGCCGGGCTAGATTCTCCGACTTCAGCAGCCGGGTCCAGCCGGGGCTGAGGTCGGCGGGCCGTTCCTCAGCCGTGCGAGGGACCGGGAGTAGCGGGGCATAGCGCCACAACGAGGCCGGCCCTGCTTCGATGTCTTTTCGAGTCACCGGGCCGAAGTCGTAGGCGACCTCAAGCGGACCGAACGTTTCCGGGTCGATGCTGAAGGGGCCAAGCTCGGTCAACCTGCCGGTTTCGCGGGACTTCAGTGCGATCGCCGGACCAAAGCGGCCCGCAAACGGGCCGGACGGGACGTAGTCACGTGTAGTGGAAGTCGATGCAGTCAATGATCTGTGCCTTCGAGAGTCGGATGTTGCTTAAGGAGGGACCAATCGCAGGTGCTTCGGGCAACCGGATGAAAGCCGCGGGTGGGATCCATCATGATCATCAACGTGCGCCTGCGCAGCAATGTCGTCATGAGCGGTAACAGAGTCCGGCTACGGCCCGAGCACATTCCAAGCCCGGGGAAGTTCAGCCGAGCGCGAACAAGAAAACTGCGGATTGCGATACTTATCACTGCGCCGACCTACCGGAAGGCAAGAAAAAGGTAAGGGAGGCAGCGGCGTTTCACTGCGGCGCCGGGCCGTCCGATCGGGCTGCCGGTGCATTCACGGCCAGGCCCGGGTACGCAAAAACCCCGGTCATCAGCGGTTTAACAGCCGCAAATGCCGGGGCTTCTACCTTGGAGGGGATGACGGGAATCGAACCCGCACCATCAGTTTGGAAGACTGAGGCTCTACCATTGAGCTACATCCCCTGGGCGGACATAACTGTAGCGCAGTTGCGCGTGAAGTAATAATCGCTTTCGCAGGGTTGTTCCGATGTGCGTTTTGCCCTGCGCAACCTTTAGGATAAATTTCAGTGTCACGGGGTGTAGCGCAGCTTGGTAGCGCATCTGGTTTGGGACCAGAGGGTCGCAGGTTCAAATCCTGTCACCCCGACACGTAAACGTTGCGAGGCATGGTGCAGACCATGCCTCGTTCACGTTAAGCGTCTTTTGGCCGTCGCAGGGCTGCATGAATCCGCTGCGATGAAATCAAACAAACGAAACTGAGAGGCATCACTGTGAAGAGCGCCGTCGAAACTTTGAACCCCACTCGGGTGAAGCTGTCCGTCGAGGTTCCCTTCGACGAGCTCAAGCCGAGCATCGATAAGGCATACAAGTCGATCTCCGAGCAGATTCAGGTTCCCGGTTTCCGCAAGGGCAAGGTTCCCACACGCATCATCGATCAGCGTGTCGGACGTCCAGCCGTACTACAGGAAGCCGTCAATGACGGTCTCGATACGTTCTACCGCGATGCGATCACCGAAAACGATCTCAAGCCGCTGGGCACGCCCGAGGTTGAGGTCAGTGAAGTTCCGGGTCTTGACGGCAAGGACGAAGGTGAACTGAAATTCACCGTCGAGGTCGATGTGCGACCAGAGGTCACCCTGCCGGAGTACAGCTCGATCAGGGTCGAGGTCGATGCCACTGAGGTCACCGACGAGGATGTCAGCAAGGAACTTGACGAGCTGCGCGGCCGGTTCGGCACCCTGACTCCGGTCGAGCGGCCCGCTGCAACCGATGACTTCGTCTCCATCGATATCGCAGCCGAGGTCGACGGCGAAGAGGTCGATACCGCTTCGGGCATCTCCTATCAGGTCGGCGCCGGCACGATGCTGGATGGCCTGGATGAGGCGCTCGACGGCCTCAGTGCCGGCGAAGAGACGGTTTTTGCCTCGAAGCTTGCCGGTGGGGAGCACGAAGGCGAAGAGGCTCAGGTGCGGGTCACGCTTCAGTCGGTCAAGGTGCGCGAGCTTCCGGAGGCTGATGACGATTTCGCCCAGCTCGCCAGCGAATTCGACACACTCGAAGAATTGAAGGAAGACCTGCGCGGGCAGGCCGCCAAGGCCAAGACCTTCGAACAGGGCGTTGCCGCCCGTGACAAAGTTCTCGAGCAGCTGCTCGAGGTCACCGACATTCCGGTTCCCGAGTCGGTTGTCCAGGCCGAGGTCGATCGTCACCTGGAAGGCGAAAGCCGCACCGACGACGAGGAGCATCGCTCCGAGGTCACGGCCGAAACCGAGAAGAGCCTTCGCACCCAGTTCGTGCTCGACACCATCGTTGAGAAGGAAGACGTCAACGTCTCCCAGGAAGAACTGATCGAGTACCTGATCTCGGCAGCCCAGCAGTACGGCATGAACCCGAACGAGTTCGCCCAGGCGATCGATCAGGGTGGGCAGGTTCCAGCGATGGTCGCCGAGGTCGGCCGCCGCAAGGCACTCGCAGCGGTGCTGGAAAAGGCAACCGTGGTCGACACCACCGGTGTACCCGTAGACCTAAGCTCCTTCGTCCGTCCCGCAGGCGCGGAAGCCACGGATGATGCCCCGGAGGCAGTCGACGACGAGGACGGCGAGTCCGACGCGGTAGATCCGGCAGACGTTCGGCTGTAGCAGTTCGAAGGGCCGGTTGTGGAACAGCTTTGTTCTGCAACCGGCCTTTGTCATCTCGGCGGACTGCGGCACTTTTCGTGATTGTCTGCCGGCAGCTGAAGAAGGCGCCGAAATCGTGCGCTGTTGGCGAACAGCGCCGGTTTCGGGACTTTTATCGTCAACAGTCGGGTTATTGTCCAAGGCACAGGCCAAACGAAGTCGAAGGCGCCGGCCTTCAATACGTACGGGAGTTATAACGTGAGCCAGCAACTTTCAGCCACTGTCAGCCCTAACGACCGCGCTGCCACGACGCAGCAGGGAATGGGACTCGACGATCACATCTTCAACCGGCTCCTGAAGGAGCGGATTATCTGGCTGGGCTCGGAGGTCCGCGACGATAACGCCAACACCATCTGCGCACAGATGCTGCTGCTCGCAGCCGAAGATCCTGACAAAGATATTTGGCTCTACATCAATTCACCGGGCGGATCGGTCACAGCGGGCATGGCGATCTACGACACCATGCAGTTCGTGCAGCCGGATGTCGCAACGGTAGGAATGGGCATGGCGGCCTCGATGGGACAGTTCCTGCTCTCTTCGGGAACCCGCGGGAAACGGTACGTCACGCCGCACACCCGGGTCCTGATGCATCAGCCGCTTGGTGGGATCGGGGGAACCGCTACCGACATCAAGATCCAGGCCGAGCTGATTCTGCACATGAAGCAGCAGATGGCGGAGCTGACCGCGATACAGACCGGGAAGAGCGTCGAGCAGATCCTGAAGGACAACGATCGCGACCACTGGTTCACCGCAGAAGAGGCCCTCGACTACGGCTTCGTCGATCAGGTCGTGTCAAGCGCCGGGGATGTCCGCGACGGCGCAGGGACCGACAGCTGAGGTCGCAATCCGCCGGCTTCGATATCTGAATACAAGTTTTTGAGCGAGGAGACCTTATGAACCACAATCTGAACCCATCGTCGGCGCTGAATCCGGCCTACCAGCCGCAGGCGCGTTACGTTATGCCGCAATTCGAAGAGCGGACCCCATACGGTTTCAAGCGCCAGGATCCGTACACCAAGCTCTTTGAAGACCGGGTGATCTTCCTCGGTGTCCAGGTGGACGACACCTCCGCCGATGACGTCATGGCCCAGCTTCTGGTGCTGGAGAGCCAGGATCCCGATCGGGACATCACGCTTTACATCAATTCTCCCGGCGGCTCCTTCACAGCGATGACCGCCATCTACGACACGATGCAGTACATCAAGCCGGAGATCCAGACGGTCTGCCTCGGCCAGGCGGCCTCAGCCGCCGCGGTCCTGATGGCTGCTGGAACTCAGGGAAAGCGCCTCGCGCTGCCCAACGCCCGGCTGCTGATTCACCAGCCGGCGATGTCCGGATCGGGTCAGGGCCAGGCCTCGGATATCGAGATTCAGGCGCGTGAGGTGCTGCGGATGCGTACCTGGATGGAGCAGACGCTGTCTGACCACTCACACAAGACCCCGAAAGAGGTCAGTGACGACATCGAGCGTGACCTCTTCCTGACGGCGGAGGAAGCGAAGGACTACGGCCTGGTCGATCAGGTGCTGTCATCGCGGAAGCAGCTCGCGTCGCTCACCAGAAAGTAATGTCGATCGCGTGTCGGTAGGAATAGGTAAGATCGAACCTACCGACACGCAGTTGGCAGACCAGTTGGCAGCGCACTGTCCCTGGATGTGGGATTGTGGAAGTTGTAGTTTTTAGGTGTGGCCTCGGTTCGAAGAGTCGCCAGTTGAAAGGACGTGTTTCGTGGCTCGCGTGGGAGAAGGCGCAGACTTGCTGAAATGCTCGTTCTGCGGAAAAAGCCAGAAACAGGTTAAGAAGCTTATCGCTGGTCCGGGTGTCTACATCTGTGACGAGTGCATCGACCTTTGCAACGAGATCATCGAAGAGGAGCTTGCAGAGTCCGACGAGATGGAACTCGTCGATCTTCCGAAACCGCGGGAAATTTTTGAGTTCCTGCAGGAATACGTCGTCGGTCAGGTTCCGGCCAAGAAGGCGCTGTCGGTGGCGGTTTACAACCACTACAAGCGGATCCGGGCCGGGCAGGAGTCGACGGCGCACGGCGAACAGGTCGAACTGGCGAAGTCGAACATTCTGCTGGTCGGCCCGACCGGATGCGGCAAGACCTACCTTGCGCAAACCCTGGCTCGCCGGTTGAACGTGCCATTCGCGGTAGCCGACGCCACTGCGCTCACCGAGGCAGGCTACGTCGGTGAGGACGTCGAGAACATCCTGCTGAAGCTGATCCAGGCTGCCGATTACGACGTCGCCAAGGCCGAGACAGGCATCATCTATATCGACGAGATCGACAAGATCGCCCGAAAGTCGGAGAACCCTTCGATCACCCGCGACGTCTCCGGAGAGGGAGTCCAGCAGGCCCTGCTGAAGATTCTCGAGGGTACAACCGCATCAGTGCCTCCGCAGGGAGGTCGTAAGCACCCGCACCAGGAATTCATCCAGATCGACACCACGAACGTGCTGTTCATCGTGGCCGGTGCCTTCGCCGGGCTGGACGATATTATCTCCGGGCGGAAGGGTAAGCAGGGCATCGGTTTTGGTTCGATCCTGCACTCAAAGAACGACGAATCAGACCTGTTCAGTGATGTGATGCCCGAAGACCTGCTGAAGTTCGGGCTGATTCCAGAGTTCATTGGCCGGCTTCCGGTTCTCACCACCGTGACCAACCTGGATCGCCCGGCGCTGATGGAGATCCTGCGGACTCCCAAGAACGCCTTGGTCAAGCAGTACGAGAGAATGTTCGAACTCGACGGCGTCGAGTTGTCCTTTGACGGTGAGGCGCTTGAGGCGATCGCCGACCAGGCATTGATTCGGGGCACCGGGGCGCGTGGATTGCGCTCCATTATGGAAGAGGTGCTGCAGCCGGTCATGTTCGATGTGCCGAGCCGTGACGATGTCGCCCGCGTGGTTATCACCAAGGAGGTCGTGCTGGAGAACGTCAGCCCGACCCTGGTTCCGCGCGGTAAGACCGAAGAGGTCGAACGGAACGAGAAGTCGGCCTAGGTTCTGCCGAGACCGGATAAAGCAGCTCGACCCCGCACATCCGATGTGCGGGGTCGAGCTGCTTTATCCGGGGGCATCTGGCTGCGGGGGCCAGCGTGCGGCCGGCAGCAGGGTCGCTAGGCGGTCGGCGTGCGGCCGGCAGCCGGGTCCGCTAGGCAGTCGGCGTCGGGTAGCCCTCGCTTGGCTGGACCACGACGAAGCCCGGTCCATGGAACGCCAGCTGGAAGGATTCTCCCGATCCGCCGCGGAGCATGGACTTCATGTTCATCGAGTTGTGCACCCCTGGCACCAGGTTCGCCGACCAGCAGACCACCGCGTTCGGGTCGACAAAGGTCGGCTGCTGGCTGCAATCGAGCAGCAGCGGGTCGCCATCGCAGGATACCGCCACCATGCCATTGCCCTGCAGCGTGAGGTTGAACAGGCCGCCGGTGACGATTCCCGCTCCCTGTACCCGCTTGATGTCCCACTCGATTGAGGCGTCCATGGCCAGCAGGTTGCTGCTGTTCACCGTGATGGCGTCGCCTTCGAGCTGCACCATGAAGATGTTGCTGGAGGTCCGGGCGAAGAACACCTCGCCCTGGCCGGACACCCGCATCATTGGGGCATCCTCGCTGGTGAGGACCTTCTTCATAAATTTGCCAACCGACCCGGAGCCTTCGTGATTGAACGCGATATTGCCTTGATAGGCAACCATCGCGCCCTTCGTGGAGATCACGTCATCACCGAGCGCCGTGCGGAGCATCTTTGACGACTGCAGCGTCCATCGCTGCGTTGTCTGAGCTTCCTGGTTGGCAGAGTTGAAGAGTTCGCTGCGCATGTTTTTCCTTATCCGTTCGAGGGAAGGTTCCAACGCGAGCTTAGTTGACGTCGGAGCTCATACCTCGGCCGGAGCCAGCTCGATTTCCGAGACAGTCAGCTCGCCGTCGGTGGCATCGACGAAGACCAGCTCGCTGACCCTGCCCGCGGCCTTGAGGTCCTCGGCGGCAGATTCCAGCCGGACGCGTTGCTCCGATCCGGCGGTGATCACCGCGCGCTGGACCTCGGTCTTCTGGGAGACCTTGGCCTCGGACTTCGACTTGCGAACCTTGCCCAGCGCCTCGCCGAGAACTGTGAGGATCTTGGCATCCCCGCTGAATCCAACTGGTTTGGGCCAGCTTGCGTGATGCACCGACCCGGCACGCCACCAGGACCAGACTTCCTCGGTGGCGAACGGCAGAACCGGCGCGAAAAGCCGCAGCACGGTGTCAAGGGTCGTTGCCAGGGTCACCACGGCCGACTTCTGCTGATCGGGGCCTGCCGCTCCGTACGCGCGATCCTTCACCAGCTCGACGTAGTCGTCGGTGAATGACCAGAAGAAGCTCTCCGTCAGGTCGAGTGCCTTTGCGTAGTCATAGCCGTCCATCGCCTTGCCTGCCTCGGCGACGACGGTATCCAGCCTGGCGAGCAGTGCCTGGTCCAGCGGATTGATCACGCCTGCGTCTCCGGCTGCGTCGGAACTGATCAGGCCTTCGTGTGCGCCAAGGTTCAGGGCGAACTTTGAGGCGTTCAGCAGCTTCATCGCCAGGCGCCGTCCGACCTTCATCTGGTCCTGGTCGTAAGCCGTGTCCGATCCGAGCCGGGCGGAGGCCGCCCAGTAGCGTACGGCATCCGGGCCATGCCCTGGCTTGTGCTCGGCCAGGATGTCGGTTGGCACGACCACATTTCCCTTGGACTTCGACATCTTCTTCCGGTCCGGGTCAAGGATCCACCCCGACAGCGCGGCGTTCGTCCACGGGATGGACGTGTTCAACGCATTGGCCCGGACCATGGTCGAGAACAGCCAGGTCCGGATGATGTCGTGGCCCTGAGGCCGCAGGTCGAATGGGAAGACCCGCTGGAACAGGTCCTCGTCCCGGCTCCAGCCGCCGACCAGCTGGGGAGTGAGCGACGATGTTGCCCAGGTGTCCAGTACGTCGGGGTCGCCCATGAAGCCGCCGGGCTCGCCGCGCTGCGCTTCCTGGAAACCCGGAGCTGTGTCGGCGGCCGGGTCGACCGGAAGCGAGGCGTCGGACGGGATGATGGGGGAGTCGTATTCCGGTTCACCGTCGGCGTTCAGCGGATACCAGACCGGAATCGGAACGCCGAAGTAACGCTGGCGCGAAACAAGCCAGTCGCCGTTCAGGCCATCGACCCAGTTCTCGTACCTGGCACGCATGAAGTGCGGATGCCAGTTGATCTCCCGGCCCCGGGCGATCAAATCGGCGCGAAGCTCCTCGGAACGCCCGCCATTACGGAGGTACCACTGCCGGGAGGTCACCACCTCGAGCGGCTTGTCGCCCTTCTCGTAGAACGGCACCGGGTGGAGGACCGGTTTGGGTTCGCCGTCCAGATCGCCGCTTTCGCGGAGCATCTCGACGATTGTCTCCTTGGCGCTGAACGACGTCTTCGTGGCCAGTTGCTGATAGGCATCTACGGCACCGTTGAACCCGGATGAGGCGATCCATTCGGGGGTCTCGGCGAGGATGCGTCCATCCCGCCCGACGATTGGCCGGGTCGGCAGCTGAAGCTCACGCCACCAGGTGACGTCGGTGAGATCGCCGAAGGTACAGACCATGGCGATGCCGGTGCCTTTGTCCGGCTTGGCCAGCTCGTGGGCCACCACAGGGACGTCGACACCGAACAGCGGCGAGCGAACTGTCGATCCGAACAGCGGCTGATACCGCTCGTCATCCGGATGCGCCACCAGCGCGACGACGGCCGGGATCAGCTCGGGCCGGGTGGTCTCGATGTAAATCGGTTCACCGGCGCCGTTCGATGCGAACTTCACCCGGTGATAGGCGCCGGGGCGCTCACGGTCCTCGAGTTCGGCCTGTGCCACTGCGGTGCGGAACGTCACGTCCCACAGGGTCGGGGCATCTGCCGAATAGGCCTGCCCGGCGGCGAGGTCCGCGAGGAAGCTGCGCTGGCTGACCGCGCGTGAGGTGTCGTCGATCGTGCGGTAGGTGTAGTCCCAGTCGACCGACAGTCCGACCATCCGGAATAGATCTTCGAAGACCTTTTCGTCGAGGACTGCCAGTTCCTCGCACAACTCGATGAAGTTGCGCCGTGACACCGCAATGAAGTCCCGCGAGTTCTTGGCCGGCTTCTCCGGTGGCGTGAAGTCGGGATCATAGCCGATGGCCGGATCGCAGCGAACGCCGTAGTAGTTCTGCACCCGGCGTTCGGTCGGCAGGCCGTTGTCATCCCAGCCCAGTGGATAGAAGACCTGCTTGCCGAGCATCCGCTGGTAGCGTGCCACGACGTCGGTCTGGGTGTAGCTGAACACGTGGCCGACATGCAACGAACCGGAGGCGGTTGGCGGTGGCGTGTCGATCGAATAGACCTCGGCCCGCTCGGCTGACCGGTCGAAGGCGTAGGTCTTGTCGCGCGACCAGACTGCGTCCCACTTTGCGCCAAGTCCCTCGACGCTCGGCTTCTCCGGAACTTTGACCGACGGATGCGTTCGGGAAGGATCGGCATGGCCGGACGAATCGGCGCGAGAAGCAGAGATAGTCATAGTCGTCAATCATCCCACCGCCCGGCAATCAGGCAAAAACCGGCCTGCACGGTTAGCCGGCGAGTATCCGGCTTGCCCGACGCAGCATGCTTCCGACCACCACCGGGTGGGCGAGACGTACCGGCGCGAAGTATGCGCGACCCCGCCAGCCATGGAATCGAACCGTGGTGGTCACCCGGACCAGTCTGAGTTCGGCGTCCACTCCGACTGCGCAACGGAAGTCGAGGTGCTCGTCATCGGCAACGATCAGCGCTTCCTCTCCGGCAACCCGGGCTACGTCGAACACGTCGTGCGGAGACTTGGGGATCCCGAGGAGCCTGACCATTCCCTGGCGCAGGCCGAGGGCAACCAGAACCCAGGGCGGCATGGTGCGCACACCGAAAATGGTCCTGGCCCATACTGCCGGGTCCTCGCTGGCGCCTGCCGGAAGCGGAATCAGGGTGACATCGGCGAAGTCGGGGGCGGGAATGTCGTCGAAGGCCTGCGAATAGAACGTGGGTTGCATTGCGAAACGCCTTCCGTACGGTTGCGTATGGTTGCTGAAACCACACTATACGGTACCGTCTGGTCTATGCCGAAACCGCGTGATTCGTCGACTGGCAAGCCCAGGGCCGGTGGCGTCGTGAGTCGTGAAGACTGGGTCGAGCACGCCTACTCCGTTTTCATTACCGAAGGCATTTCTGCGCTGACAGTCGAGGGCCTGGCGCAGAGGCTGAGCATCAGCAAAGGCTCTTTCTACTGGCATTTCAAGAATCGCCGGGACCTGGTCACTGCGGTGCTTGACCAATGGGAAAGGCTCGCCACGGATGCCGTGATCGAGGCGAGCAATGCCTCGGGGCCAAGCGGGGAGCATCGATTGGAAGCTCTTTTTCGGCGGCTCGCGGCAGAGGATGACGCGCGGCCCTCCGAGCAGTCGCTGTACTCGGCCGGAAATGAACCGGCTGTCCAGGCAGTTCTCGAGCGGGTGACGGAGCGTCGGATCGGCTACGTGGCCGAACTGCTCGGCGTTTGCGGGTTCGACAAGGACGAGGCCAGACGACGTGCCGTGCTATCGCTGTCGATTCTTTTGGGTCTCCGCCAGCTGTCAGTTGCGGCGCCGGCATGCCTTCCGAGCGGGGATCGACAGGGCCTGTGGCTCAGCGCGCTGCAGATGGCACTTGGCGCTGACCGGTTTCCGCCGAAGTCCACGGGTCTGGGAGGCTGAACTACGTGAGGATGCTTGACCGATTCAGCAATGTCGACCCCGCCCGCACATCCACGGGGTGGATGAACAGTGCCCGCGCTTTCGCGATCATGGCGGTGGTTTGCATTCACATGCTGGCCGCGACGATTGAGGACGGCGGCATGAACTTCAGTTCCGGCTGGTGGGCGGCGAATATCCTCGACTCCGCCATCCGCTGGTCGGTGCCGGTGTTTCTGATGATCTCCGGCGCGCTGGCGCTCGACCCGAAACGCGGGATCCAGCCGCGCTATTTCCTGCTGAAGCGCTGGTACCGGATCGGCATTCCACTGGTTTTCTGGACAGTCTTCTATGTCGTTTTCCGGCTGTTCGTGCTTGGTGGGTACCAGGAAGGCTGGGACCCGATCCGGGCAATCGTCAGCGGTTCGCCCTTCGTGCAGCTCTACTTTCTCTATGTTCTCGCCGGATTGGTGCTGCTCACACCGTTCCTGCGACTGCTGACAACTCACGGCTCCCGTCGGCTGCAGTATGGATCAGCCGCGATCTTCCTCTGCATCGGAATCTCGGATCAGCTGTTCATGTACGCCTTCAGCGTCGGTTCGTACAACGCGGTGACCAGGTTCCTGCCAATGGTCGGTTACTACGTGCTCGGCTGGTGCCTGCGGGACGTCGTGGTCAGGCGCGAGGGCGCGGCTCTTGCCTGGGTGGGCTTCATCGGTTCGACGGCAGCAACCGCTCTGCTTGCCAGGTTCGGCCCCGGAGATCAGCCGTGGCGCTACGTCTACGATTACCTGTCGCCAACCGTGGTACTCGCCGCTATTTGCGTGTACCTGTTGATGCATCGGTACATGAGTCGCGACCTGCCGATTCTGGAGACCCTGGCGCCGCTGTCCTTTGGCGTTTTCCTGATTCACGCCGTCTTCGTGTTCGGCGTCCGGCTCTACCTTGACAAGCCGGAAACGGTTGCCGAGGTGCTGCTACAAGGCATCGGACTGACCATTGTGTACACAATCCTGAGTGCGCTGGTCACCTGGCTTGCGATCCGGGTGCCCTATGTTCGCGCCGTCTTTGGCGCCTCGGATCCAAAAGTCCCTCCGGCGGCGCCGGTACGGGTCACCTGAGCAGGGCTAAGCTCGCAATCACATGCTGCTTCCCGGCCCGCCAGCGGATTTGAGCAGCAAAGCACGGATCGACCGATAAGGACCCGCAAGGCCCCGCAAGTACCCGTAAGGAAAGGACTGTCAGCTATGACCTCGCCAACGAGTTCCACCCGGCTTCGTGCAGTTGTGACCGGTGCCAGCTCCGGGATCGGCGCCGCCACTGTCCGCCGGCTCAGTGCCGAAGGCTGGGACGTGGTCGCGGTGGCACGCCGCGAGGCGAAGCTTGAAGCGCTCGCCGCAGAGACCGGAGCCCAGGTACAGGTCGCTGACGTCACCAGCGAACAGGAGGTGGCGCGTCTGGTCGCGTCTGTGACCGCTGCGGGCCCGGTGCATGCCCTGGTGAACAACGCCGGGGGAGCGTTGGGAACCGACACGATCGAACAGGGCTCAGCCGAGGACTGGCAGAAGATGTTCGACGTCAATGTGCTCGGCGTCCTCCGGGTAACGCAAGGATTCCTTCCAGCGCTGCGTGCATCCGGCCGCGGGGACGTGCTTGTGATGTCGTCGACCGCAGGACACATCGCCTACGAAGGCGGCGGCGGATATGTAGCTGCCAAACACGGCGCGCATTCAATTGCCGCCACGTTGCGACTGGAACTGGCCGGGGAACCGGTGCGGGTTATCGAGATTGCGCCGGGCATGGTCGCCACCGAGGAGTTCACCCTGAAGCGGGTGGGTGGCGACGCCGAGAAAGCAGCGAAGGTGTACGAGGGGGTCGAGATGCCACTGACCGCGGAGGACGTGGCCGACGGAATAGTCTGGACGCTGACTCGGCCCCACCACGTGAACGTCGATCTGCTGGTGCTGCGGCCGATCGCTCAGGCCGCGCAGCACAAGGTCGCCCGGAACTCCGGCCTTTAGGCGCAGCCTGGCCCCTCCGGCCGCGCAGCCCCGGAGCGCAGCCCCAGAGCGCAGAAAGACGTTCCGGGCGCTGCGAATCATTTGACGGTTCGCGCTACGATAGGACAACAAGCTGTGATCCGGCCATCACCGGGGAGCTTCCGGAAGAAAACAGGCCCGGCTACTGTCGCGAGAGCGGCGGATGTCGTGCCTGTCAGTAGAACCGGACGGGTTTGCCCGTTATAGCTGTTAATGAGCGATTCACCTTGCCGGATGCCCGGCAGTGGCGAATCAGCCGGCACGGCGGCGCAACTGGCTGCCGGGCCCTGGTCGCCCGAGGTGAATAAGCGGGGTGGTACCGCGGTGTGTGCGTCCACCGGGTCCTTTCGGGTCCGGGGGTGCTTGAATCATCGTCCTCGTAAGTCGTACAACTGGCTTAAGTGAGGATTTATGAGCTACCCGAAAGCTGTTAGCGGGACCGACGTCACCACCGGCGCGTCGCTGTCCACTCCGCGATTTCCCGATGTCGAATCCCGGGTGCTGAAGTACTGGGACGCCGACGGCACCTTCCCTGCCAGTGTCGATCAGCGTGATGCCGGAGTCGATGGCAGCAATGAGTTCGTCTTTTACGACGGGCCTCCCTTCGCCAACGGCCTGCCGCACTACGGCCACCTGCTGACCGGCTATGCCAAGGATGTCGTCCCCCGCTATCAGACGATGCGCGGCAGGCGGGTCGAGCGACGCTTCGGCTGGGATACCCATGGTCTGCCAGCAGAGCTCGAGGCGGAGCGGCAACTCGGAATAACTGACAAATCCCAGATTGATGAGATGGGCATCGCGGCATTCAATGACGCATGCCGGGAATCGGTGCTTCGCTACACGGACGAGTGGCAGGACTATGTCACGCGCCAGGGCCGCTGGGTCGACTTTGACAATGATTACAAGACGCTCAACGTCGAGTACATGGAATCCGTCATCTGGGGCTTCAAGCAGCTTTGGGACAAGGGCCTGGTGTACGACGGCAAGCGGGTGCTGCCGTATTGCTGGCGGGACCAGACGCCGCTGTCCAATCACGAGCTGCGGATGGATGACGACGTGTACAAGTCGCGGCAGGATCCAGCCGTCACCGTGGGGTACCGGCTGACGACCGGCGAGTTGGTTCTGATCTGGACCACGACGCCGTGGACCATGCCGTCCAACCAGGCGATGGCCGTGCATCCCGACGTCGACTACGTAGTCGTCGAGCCGGATGCCACGTCGGCTCTTGCCGGCGAGAAGGTCATCCTCGCCGAGGCACGGCTGGGCGCCTACGCCAGGGACCTAGGCGAGACGCCGCTGGTTACCGAACGTTTCAAGGGCACCGCATTGCTGGGGCGCCGCTATCGTCCGCCATTCCCGTACTTCGAAGGCGATGAATCTCTGGGCGCAAGGATGCACACCATCCTGTCCGCCGACTACGTCACCACCGATGACGGTACCGGCATCGTGCACATCGCTCCCGCCTTTGGTGAGGAGGACAAGCTCGTCACCGACGCGGCCGGTATCACCGCTGTCGTCCCGGTAGATTCTCGCGGCGAGTTCACCTCGGAGGTGCCTGACTACGCGGGGTTGCTGGTATTCGATGCCAACGCCAAAATCGTCAAGGACCTGAAGAACCAGACCGGTCCGGTGCTTAACCAGGGCGTCGTGCTGGTCCGGCACGAGACCTACGAACACTCCTATCCACATTGCTGGCGCTGCCGGAATCCGTTGATCTACCGCGCGGTATCCAGCTGGTTCGTCGGCGTTTCCAAGTTCAAAGACCGGATGGTCGAGCTGAACGAAGAGATCAGCTGGGTTCCCGGGCACATCAAGCACGGGCAGTTCGGCAAGTGGCTCGCCAACGCCCGCGACTGGTCGATCTCCCGAAACCGTTACTGGGGCACGCCCATCCCGGTCTGGGTTTCTGACGACCCCGCCTACCCGCGCACCGACGTGTACGGCTCGCTGGACGAACTCGAGCGCGATTTCGGCGTCCGGCCCACCGACCTGCACCGGCCTTTCATCGACGAGCTGACCAGGCCGAATCCGGACGATCCGTCCGGCCAGTCGACCATGCGCCGGGTCCCCGAGGTGCTCGACGTCTGGTTCGACTCCGGTTCGATGCCGTTCGCCCAGGTGCACTACCCGTTCGAGAATCAGAACTGGTTCGAGCACCACTATCCCGGCGACTTCATCGTCGAGTACATCGGCCAGACCCGCGGTTGGTTCTACACCCTGCACGTCCTGGCCACAGCGATATTCGATCGGCCATCGTTCTCCAGCTGCGTCAGCCACGGCATTGTGCTCGGCGACGACGGGCAGAAGATGTCGAAGAGCCTGCGCAACTACCCGGATGTCCAGGAGGTCTTCAATCGGGACGGCTCCGACGCGATGCGCTGGTTCCTGATGTCGTCGCCGATCCTGCGCGGCGGCAACCTGATGGTCACCGAACAAGGCATCCGCGACGGGGTTCGTCAGGTGCTTCTTCCGCTCTGGAACTCGTGGCAGTTCTTTGCCACCTATGCCAACGCGGCGGATGCGCCGGCTGGCAACGGCTCGGCCCCGGGATATGAGGCCTCGATCAGCACCGAGTCGGATCAGGTCCTGGACAGGTACCTGCTGGCTAAGACCCGCGATCTGGTTGCCGGCCTGACCGAGCGGATGGACGGCTACGACATCGCGGGTGCCTGCGACCTGACTCGCGACCACCTCGACATGCTGACGAACTGGTACATCCGCCGGTCGCGTCGTCGATTCTGGGCCGGCACGGCCGAAACCCACGGATCATTCGATGTGCTCTACACCTGTCTGGAGGCTTTCTGCCGCAGCACCGCACCGCTGTTGCCGATGACCACAGAAGAGGTCTACCGTGGGCTGACCGGGGCACGAAGCGTGCATCTGACCGACTTCCCAGATGCCGACGACTACCCGGAGAACGCAGCGCTGGTCGCCCAGATGGACCGCACCAGAGAGATCTGCTCGGCGGCATCCAGCCTGCGCAAGGCCGGAAACCTACGGGTTCGCCTGCCGCTCAACGAACTCACGGTCGTTGTGAATGAGGCCCTGGGCGAGGAATTCACTTCGATCATCGCGGACGAAGTCAACGTGCGTTCGGTCCGGGTACTGACCCTGGCCGAGACCGAGGCCGCCGGATTCTCCCTGCGCTCCAAACTCACCGTGAACGCCCGGGCAGCCGGACCGCGATTGGGCAAAACAGTGCAGCAAGCGATCAAGGGTTCCAAGACCGGTGATTGGAGCGAGGCCGACGGTGTCGTGACATCGGGCGGCATCGAGCTCATCGAGGGCGAGTATGTCCTGGAAACGGTTGCATCTGCTGCCAACGAGGGTTCCGCGCTCGCGGTATTGCCGAGCGGCGGCTTCATCGCACTGGACACAACGGTCACCGGCGAGCTCGCCGCGGAGGGTATCGCCCGTGACCTGGTTCGGGTGATCCAGCAGGCGCGCAAGGACGCCGACCTCGATGTTTCCGACCGGATCCGCGTCGCGCTGGTCGCCGACGCGCCAGTGCTCGATGCGGTGATGACGCACCGGGATCTCGTGGTGGGGGAGACCCTTGCCGACCAATTCGGCGCCGGCAGCGGCGCGAGCCTCCCTGACGGCCCGGGGGTATCCAGGTCCGAGGTCGGCGATGGCCTACCAGTAACAGTTAGCGTGGCGAAAATATGAGTGATTACCAGCCCCCGGGCTCGAAGTACCTGGTTCGCGAAGAGGCGGCCCGGAACAAGGCGGCCGTAGCTGGAGTGTACGAGGCCCTGCTGAGGCGCGCGCCGGAAAACCGTGTCGAGCCGCGCCTCGACGCGGTCCGCCGGGTGCTCGAACTGCTCGGCGATCCGCATCGCGCGTACCCGGTGATCCACGTCACCGGAACGAACGGCAAGACCTCGACATCGCGGATGATCGATGCTCTGCTTTCCGCGCACGAACTACGGGTCGGTCGCTTCACCAGCCCGCACCTGTCCTCGGTGACGGAGCGGATAAGCATAGACGGCCAGCCGATCTCGGCCGGTGACTTCATTCGTACCTACGAAGAAGTCGAGCCGCTGCTTCTGCTCGTCGACAATGAACTGGGTGATCGCGGGGAACCGCTGATCACGTACTTCGAGGCGCTGACTGTGCTCGCCTTCGCGGCCTTCGCAGACGCGCCCGTCGAGGTTGCCGTGCTCGAAGTCGGCATGGGTGGGTTGTGGGATTCCACCAACGTCGCAGACGGACAGGTGGCCGTGATCAGCCCGGTCTCCCTCGATCACCAGCAGTATCTCGGCGACACGATCGGCGAGATCGCTACCGAAAAGGCTGGCATCATCAAGGACTTTTCCAGCTCCGAGGTGCTCGGCGAGGCTCCCTGGGTCGTTCTCGCCGCCCAAGAGCCTGAGGCCGATGACATATTCGCCGCCCGGATCGAGGAGGTCGGCGCCCGCGGGCTGAAGTCCGGGGTGAACTTCGGTTTGACCAGCAGAGAGGTCGCGGTAGGCGGTCAGCAGATCAGCCTGCAGGGAGTCTCTCGAAGCTATCAGGACATTTTCCTTCCCTTGCACGGCGCGCATCAGGCAGACAACGCCGCCCTTGCGCTTGCCGCGGTCGAAGTATTCCTGACCGGTGCCGAGCGGGAACTGGACCCAGAGGTCGTGCAGCAGGGCTTCGCGGCCGTGACATCGCCTGGCCGGTTGGAGATAGTCAGGACCTCGCCAACTGTTCTGCTGGACGCCGCGCATAACGCGGCAGGCGCCGTTGCCCTGGCTGAGGCGCTGCAGGAGGCGTTCTCGTTCGCACGGGTTATCGGCGTCATCGGCGTGCTCGCCGACAAGGATGCCGAGGCGCTGCTGGAAGCGCTTGAACCCGTGCTCGAACTGATTATCGTCAGCAAGTCGTCTTCACCGAGATCGTACGATCCCGAGGAACTCGGCGCACTCGCCGCGGATATCTTCGGCGAGGACAGGGTCATTGTCGTGCCCAAGCTCGATGATGCCCTGGTTCGTGCGGTCGAAGAGGTAGATATCGGCATGGATCATGGCTCTGGTGTTGTGGTCACCGGGTCGGTCACCACTGTCGCCGACGCCAGATCACTGCTTGGCCGGGATGGCGAAGGCTAGTGGCGGATAAACCTGCTGCGGCGCGTTCGACCAAGCGGATGTTTGCGTCGGCCACCCTGGTTTTCGAGCTCGGCGTTGTATTCTTCGCTGTTCTTGTCGCCTTCGGCCTGCGCGCCGCGCCGGTTTCCCAGCTGGCGATCGGTGGTGGGGCCATCGTCCTGCTGTGCCTGTTTGCCGCCTCGTTGCTGCGGCATCGCCTGGGTTATTGGCTTGGCTGGCTCGCGCAGCTGGCCATCCTGGCCACCGGGATTCTGATCCCGATGATGTTCCTTGTCGGCGCGTTGTTCACGGCAACCTGGGCCTTCGGTCTCTACTGGGGCGCCAGGATCGACCGTGAGAAGCGGGCACGCGCTGACGGGGCTGACGGGGCTGTCGGGGCTGACGGGGCTGGCCTTTGAGCGTCCTAGCGATCTGACTGGGCGCCCGGGATGAGGGCAGGGCTGGCCGCTAGAGCGTCCTAGTGGTCTGACTGGGCGCCCGGGATGAGGGCAGGGTTGGGGCGGTGCCGGTTTCGCGGCGACGCGGCATCTGGCGCTAGTGTTAATCCCGCGCCGCTCTGCTCCTGGGGTTCCATCCGGTCGGCCGGCAGCGGCATCCAAGTCGTTAACGCAGAACTTAAGCAGAACTCAAGTAAGGAATCTCTCGTGTCAGACGCAGTTGAACGGACCCTGATCCTGGTCAAGCCCGATGCCGTCCGGCGCCGGCTGATTGGTGAAATCCTTCGTCGTATCGAGGCCAAGGGGTACCAGCCCATCGCCGCCGAACTGAGGATTCCCGCCGAGGAAGAACTGGCTGCGCATTACGCCGAGCACGAGGGAAAGCCGTTCTATCAGCCGCTCGTCGATTTCATGCTCTCCGGTCCGGTGCTTGCTGTGGTCGCCGAGGGCCAGGGCGTCATTCCCGGTTTCCGTTCGCTCGCCGGCGCCACCAACCCGACTGACGCCGCCCCAGGTACGATTCGCGGCGACCTGGGCCGGGACTGGGGGCTGAAGGTTCAGCAGAACCTGGTGCACGGCTCAGACTCAGTGGAATCCGCCCAGCGTGAGATCGCCATCTGGTTCCCGAACCTTTAGCAATTGGGGTCGTTCGTGGGTTTGTCGCCCAGTCGTGAGTTATAACGCACGACTGGGCGACAAACCCACGAATGACCTGTCTAATTCCTCCGCCGCTGACTAGATCAGGCTGGAGAACCACGGCCAGAATGCGGCAACGATGCTGGCCGCGATAATCGCGTACCAGAGCACAACGATGGACCATGGCGATCCGGCCAGGGTCCGCAGCGCCGAGTTCTTCTGAACGGCAGCGCCGAAGTTGCCGGCCACCACGTTGTGCAGAGTCAGCATCACGAACATCGGTATCTGCATAGCCCAGACGACGATGCACCACGGGCAGCCGACGCCGATCACGAAAATGCTCTGTACGAACAGCCAGGTGATGAAGACGGCGCCGAGGAAGACTCCCGCATTCAGTCCGAGCCAGATCCATCGCGGTAACCGCACGCCTCCGATGAGCGCCACGCCGATGACGATCGGCACAACGAACGCCGCGACGCCGATCAGCGGGTTGGGGAAGCCGAACACTGCCGACTGCGGGTAGGTCATAACGCTGCCGCAGGAGAAGAACGGGTTGAAATCGCAGCCGAGCTTCGCATCCGGATCCTCGAGCAGCTTTAGCTTGTCCAGGGTCAGTGCGAAGGCCGATAACCAGCCAATTGTCCCGGTGACGAGCAGCAGGATGCCGAGATTGCGCGGTTTGAGCGTTCTGGCACCGCCCAGGAGAGTGTCCTGATGTTTGGTCTCAGGCGGCAGGTCAACGGAATCTGTCGCGGCATCCGCGGTGGATGCTGAGTCGGTGTGCGGTTGACCCACTGAGTAATCTCCTATGAAAGTTGGCTTATCCCTCGCTATCAAGGATGCCCTATCGACGCAGGCAATGACGCTGGCGATCGATGCCAAACGACTGGCAAGGCGTAGTGAGTGCCGTGATAATCCCTCCGCTGTGCCATACTGAACTTGGCTGTATGGCACACCACACCCGTCATACAGTCCGATGTCGCAGCTACGGGTCTTTGAGAAGAAACCTGGGCGCGCATCGGCATATTGACCGCCACCGCGCTGGAGAGAAGCTAGCGCGAGCGGCAGATGCAATCAACTGACTTCGGTTGCCTCCTGCGGGCGGCAACATCTACTGGGCTCAGGGTCGCTGAACGGAGTGTGGTCAGCGATTGCCTGAGCGACGGGAGCGTACCCGAATATGCATGATGAGCCACGTGGTGACAATGAATTGTCGCCCACTCAGCAGCAGGATGATTCCGAGAACAACCTCAGCGCCGATGAGACTGCGGCGCCGGCCGTGAAGAAGCCGGTCCGGAAGCGGGCGCCGCGCCGATCCGCCGAGGAAGTTCAGCTACCGCTGGATTCCGGCGAACCGGGCAGTGCAGACCAGTCAGCAGAGCCCGGTACACAGGCCGCCACCGAAACACGCTCAGCCCGGTCGCCTCGAAAGCGCACACCGGCGAATGACGAGGCAAATCGGTCCGGCGCCGAACAGATTCTTGCCGATCTGGACCTACTTGCCCAGCAGCGAGGACTCCGGCAGGAATCCGCCCCCGTAGCCGACAGCAGCTCGGTCGAGGCCGGCAGCTCGGTCGACGCCGGCAGTAGCCAGGCCGACACCGGAAGTAACTCCACAGACGCCGATATCGGCCAGGTAACTGGCGATGAGCCTCCGGTTACCAGGACTCGCGGTGGACGCAGAAAGATTGAGCGCAAGCCCGCCACATCCGCAGTGTCCAACCGCGGCGAGGCGCTGGAGCAGACCATCCGCTCGACCTCTGAGCCGGCACCGGTTGAATCGGTACCTGAATCGGCACCGGTTGAGCCTGCATCGGTTGAGCCAGTATCGGCCTCGATTGAGCCTGCATCGGTTGATCAGCACCAGACGAACAGCGATCCTGCTGCCTCGGCTGCGACCGAAGATGCGGTCGAAGCAGGTTCTGCCGGCGGAAAGCCGGCCGGTGAGCCGGCCGTTCCGCCGCAGCCGACGTTCCAGCCCACCGCCTTTAACCCTTTCTCGGTTCCGCAGACATTCAGCGCACCGACCTCAGACGCCCAGGCCGATGAGCCGATCAGGCTTGCGACCGGCGTGCCGGTGGCCGGTTTGCTATTTCAGGCACCGGAGCCGGAGCGTGCCGAGCGTCCGACCAGCCGTCGCCGTCCGTCCAGCGTCGAAGATACGGATGAGCGGGACGAATCGCCCGACGAGGAAACCGACGCAGCCGCCAGCCGCCCTAATCGGCGTGACTCGGCAGACGAGCGTGATACCGCCAATGATCGTGACACGTCCGACGAATCCGATACCGATTCAGACGCAGACACCGATTCAGATGCAGACTCGGACGACGACGGTGAAGACCGCCGTCCGCGTCGCCGCAGGGGCGGGCGGGGCCGTAGGGGCCGCTCGCGCGACAGCGACGACAACGCCGAGGACTCTTCCTCCGCTGATTCCGGCGCGGGCGAATCCGCGGCCGATTCCGACGATGACGACGAGCCTGCCGATGACTCGCGTGACCGCAAGTCGAAGAAGTCCGCTGCCGACGGTAATGACGACGAAGGTGACGATTCGTCCGGTTCCCGCCGTCGCCGTCGCCGCCGTCGTCGTGCCGGCGATCCGGACGTCGAAGATGAATCGCCGAACACAGTCGTCAAGGTGCGCGAATCCCGCCGCGAAGACGAGGTTTCCGGCGTCAAGGGTTCCACCCGCCTGGAAGCCAAGCGTCAGCGTCGTCGTGAGGGCCGCGAGGCCGGTCGTCGCCGTCCCGTCATCACCGAAGCAGAGTTCCTGGCCCGCAGGGAATCCGTGGATCGCCAGCTGGTTGTTCGCCAGCATGGTGACCGCATCCAGATGGTGGTTGTCGAAGACAGGATCGCCGTCGAGCATTACCTGTCCGAAAAGAAGCAGCAGGCCTCGCTGATCGGCAATGTCTACCTCGGCAAGGTGCAGAACGTGCTGCCAAGCATGGAAGCAGCCTTCGTCGACATCGGCCGCGGCCGCAACGCGGTGCTGTACGCCGGCGAAGTCAACTGGGACGCCCTGGGCATGCAGGGCCAGCCCCGGCGAATCGAACTGGCGCTCAACCCCGGTGATCCGGTGCTCGTGCAGGTCACCAAGGACCCGGTTGGTCACAAGGGTGCACGGCTGACCAGCCAGATCTCGCTTCCTGGCCGCTTCCTGGTCTTCGTTCCGGGCAACTCGATGACCGGTATTTCGCGAAAGCTTCCGGATACCGAGCGATCAAGGCTCAAGAAGATCCTGCGTGAGGTTCTGCCCGAAGACGCCGGCGTCATCGTGCGTACTGCCGCAGAAGGCGCCTCCGAGGCCGATCTGACCAGGGACGTCGAGCGCCTTTCGAAGCGCTGGGAGAAGATCGAGAAGAAGTCGAAGTCAACCAAGACTCTGGCTCCGGAACTGCTGTACAGCGAGCCCGATCTGACCGTACGGATCATCCGGGACGTTTTCAACGAAGATTTCAAGAGCCTGACCATCGAGGGTGAGGATGTCTGGCAGACGATCCACGAATACGTGGAGGCCGTCGCACCGGACCTGCTCGATCGGCTGGAGTACTGGGACAAAAACCAAGACATCTTCGAACACTTCCGGATCGACGAGCAGATCGCCAAGGCACTCGAGCGCAAGGTGAACCTGCCGTCCGGCGGTTCACTGGTCATCGACCGTACCGAAGCGATGACGGTGGTCGATGTCAACACCGGCAAGTTCACCGGGTCGGGCGGCAACCTCGAAGAGACTGTCACCAAGAACAACCTCGAGGCTGCCGAGGAGGTCATTCGCCAGCTCAGGTTGCGCGATATCGGCGGCATCATCGTCGTTGACTTCATCGACATGGTGCTCGAGGCAAATCGTGACCTGGTGATGCGACGGCTGGTCGAGTGCCTCGGTCGAGACCGGACCAAGCATCAGGTTGCTGAGGTGACATCTCTTGGTCTGGTGCAGATGACGCGTAAGCGGATCGGCACCGGCCTCGCGGAGTCCCTGGCCAGCGCCGGGCAGGACATCAGTGGCAAGGGCCTGGTACTTCCCGGCACCGAACCCGACAATCGTGCTTCCCGCGGAGGAAAGTCCGGCGGCTCGCACTCGGGCGGTTCCAAGGACAACCAGGGCTCCAAGCGACGCAATCAGAAGAGCGAGGACCAGGACAACGCGGCCGAGATCGCAAAGCGCGAGGAGCAGGAGCGTGCCGAGGAGGCAGCCGCGGCAGCAAGCCGGGAAGCTCTCGCAGCGATCGCCAAGGCAACGCTGAAGGCCCATGAGGATGAGGCGCACGATTCCGCCATCGAACCGCAGGAGCCGGCGTCCGAGGGATCGGCAGGCAAGCCCGCCGATCAGGCTGCCTCGTCCGAGCAGACCGCCTCGTCCGAGCAGGACGAAGCGCCCAAGGGACGTCGGTCCCGTTCCCGGCGTGGCCGTGGACGGAACGCGCAAACTGATGACGTTTCGGTGACCGAGGAGGCTGTCGGGGCGGACGAGCCCGAGCCGGCAGCGACCGAGGCTGCGGCACAGGGGGCTCCGGCAGAAGCTCCGGCAGGGGCAGAGGCTCCGGCAGCCGAGGCTACAGAGGCTCCGGCAGTCGAGGCTATAGAGGCTCCGGCACCGGCCGCGCCTCCCGAGCCTGCAGCTCCTTCGGGTCCCGCACCACTGATGTTCGGCGTAGGTGCGAAGCCGATCGTGCAGCAGAAGGCGGCAGCGCCTCGGCGCAGGCCGGCTAAGCCGGTTGCCGAGCCAGCGGAGCCGAAGACCGAGGAGCCTGCAAGCCCGGCGGCCCCGCCGCTGCTGCTTGGCATGGACGCGGCCAAGAAGTAGTTCGCAAGCTTCTGACAACGAGAGAGGCACACCGGCAAACCGGTGTGCCTCTCTCGTGCCGTTTACAGGGGCTGGCGCGAAACGCTGCCTGCTCGCGAAACGCTGCCTGCTGGCTACCTGCTCGCGGCGCTGCCTGCGTTGACGACTGGCTGGGTTCCGCGATCGCCGCAGAGCACCACCATCAGGTTCGAGACCATTGCAGCCTTGCTGTCTCGATCGAGCTCAACCACCTCGCGTTCGCCGAGCCGGTCCAGGGCGAGTTCCACCATGCCCACGGCGCCTTCAACTATGTACCTGCGGGCGGCGACGACCGCCGTCGCCTGCTGGCGCTGCAGCATCGCCTGGGCTATTTCGGGAGCGTAGGCGAGGTGCGTGATCCGTGACTCGAGGATTTCCACGCCGGCGGAAGCAACCCGGACACCGATCTCGGTGGACAGCTTTCCGGTGATCTCTTCGGCGTTGTCACGCAAAGACATGGATTCCGCGTCGGTGTCGTACGGGTAGGTGTTGGCGATGTGCCGCACCGCTGTTTCAGCCTGAATCGCAACGAACGCTTCGAAGTCATCGACCTCGAAAAGGGCCATCGCGGTATCGGTGACCCGCCACACGACGACAGCTGCGATCTCGATCGGGTTACCGTCCAGGTCGTTGACCTTCAGGGTGGACGTCTCGTGGTTTCGAATCCTGGTCGAGATCCGCCGCTTCGACTTGAACGGATTCGCCCAGCGCAGGCCCGGATTGCGAATCGTGCCGGTGTACCGGCCAAAGAGTTGCAGCACCCTGGCATCGCCGGGTGAAACGGACACCAGGCCCTTGAAGGTGAACAAGGACACGATGATTGCGATTATCGACAGGAATATCACCAGGCCGCCGGCGCCCGTGCCAATGGCGGCCAGGCCCACGCCCACGAAGAACATGAGGACGCCACCCAGCAGCAGGCCGAGGGCGAGTATCAGCATCAAGATGCCGCTGCCGCCGGACACCAGATGCTCGCGCAGTTCCGTCTTCGGCTTGAATGCCGGCTCGATACCGGTCGGCGACGGGGGAGTGGCGCCGGGTCGGTCTGGTCCAGCTATACCCGGCTGACCGGATGGCCCCATCTGCGGCGGGCCGGGGTTCGGGTACTGCTGGGCATGGTTCGGATACTGCGGTTCGTAAGGCTGGGCGTTCGGGGGCAGGCCAGGATAATTGGGGTTTGACATGGACTAAGTCTATTGAGCCACGATGTAGCGACTGTTCGACTCGTGTGTCAGCTTCGGCACATCCACGTTCCGGTTCCTCTGTTGCCGCTGGACGTAAGCTGGATGGCGATGATGACTATCGCCCAAGGACGCAGCGTCAGTCTGCGAGAATTCGACGTTTCCGACGTTGACACGTACTGCGACTGGCTGTTGCCGCATCAGGAGTGGCATAGCTGGGACGGCCCATATTTCCGGAAGGACAGCGCCGAGGAGGTCGAACGTTACCGGCGGAAGCTCCGGCAGCGCCTTGGATCTGGCGAACAATTCGAACACGACGGCTGTCTCTCCCGGGCTGTGATAACTCCGGCCGGGCAGCCGGACCGGCTGGTGGGCACGGTGAGCTGGCACTGGGAATCGGAGGAGACTAACTGGCGCCGGATGGGAATCAGCATCTTCGATCCAGCCCTGCGTGGGCAAGGAATGGGCAGCGATGCGCTGGAACTGTGGACGAGCTACCTCTTCCGGCGTAGCGATATCGTTCGGCTCGATTTCTCCACCTGGTCCGGTAATCACGGAATGCTCGGCGTTGGCCGCCGGCTTGGTTTCGTCGAAGAGGCCCGGTTCCGCAAGGCTCGGGTGGTGAACGGCCTGCATTTCGACTCTGTCGTCTTTGGCGTACTGCGTGAGGAATGGCAGAGCCGTTAAACCCGCGGATGGCCTTTTGGGTACGCTTATCAGCGTGTCTGAGAATCCTGCGATTGATGAACTGCTTCGCCTGCGTGCAAGTATCGATAATATTGACGCCGCGATAGTGCACATGCTGGCCGAGCGTTTCAAGTTCACCCAGGCCGTCGGCCGGCTGAAGGCACAAAATGACCTGCCACCGGCGGATCCGCAGCGCGAATCTGAGCAGGTTGCCCGGCTTCGCCAGCTCGCGGAAGAGTCACACCTCGACCCCGCGTTGGCCGAGAAATTTCTCAACTTCATCGTGGCCGAGGTCATCCATCATCACGAACAGATCGGCAGGGAATGCACTCCGAGCGAGTAGCCGATCTCGTGGCCAGTAACGCCGGAGGTTCGGTTTGACCTGAGCGGAGTGGTATCCGTAGACTTGGACGTCGGTGCGCACCTATGTTGTGCGCGTAGCTTGGCAGCTCGAAGAGTAGGCGCGATAAGCGCTGCGTTCGTAGCCGCCACTGTTAGACGTTTGTTCCAAGCATCACTGACGCCCTTGCATCGATAGGGCGGACGTGTCCGAGATTAGAGAGTGAGTCCACCGTGGTGTACGCGATTGTTCGCGCAGGCGGCCGTCAGGAAAAGGTATCGGTCGGCGACGTGCTGACCGTTGACCGTGTTCAGGCGAAGGCCGGTGACACCGTTGAGCTTGCTCCTCTGCTGCTGGTTGACGGCGAAGAAGTTACCTCCGGCATCGACAAGCTGGCGAAGGTAAAGGTTACCGCCGAGGTCGTTGAGGATCTTCGTGGTCCGAAGATTGTGATCCAGAAGTTCAAGAACAAGACGGGCTACAAGAAGCGCCAGGGCCACCGTCAGGAACTGACGCGGCTCAAGGTCACCAGCATTAAGTAAGTTCTTAGTTTCCATTTCTTATTCTCTTAGGCAGGTGCGTCAGCAATGGCACATAAGAAGGGTGCGAGCTCCACTCGCAACGGTCGTGATTCAAACGCTCAGCGACTGGGCGTGAAGCGCTTCGGCGGTCAGGTCGTCAATGCGGGCGAGATCCTGGTCCGCCAGCGCGGAACCCACTTCCACCCGGGCGCCAACGTCGGCCGCGGTGGCGACGACACGCTCTTCGCTCTGGCCGCCGGTGCGGTCGAGTTCGGCAGCAAGGGCGGCCGCAAGGTCGTCAACATCGTGGATGCCTGATCAATAGCGCTTCACGTATTTAGCTTTACAGACCGCGAGGGGCGAGCCACGGATTATCCGCAGCTCGTCCCTCGTGGTCTGTTTGCAGTGCACGGTTAACAGACAAGGAAGCAAGCAGTCATGGCCACTACTTTTGTGGACACAGTCACACTGTTCGTATCAGGCGGTGATGGCGGTAACGGCTGTGCCTCGGTTCACCGTGAGAAGTTCAAGCCACTCGGTGGCCCCGATGGCGCAAACGGTGGCCGCGGCGGCGACGTGATCCTTGTTGTCGACCCGCAAACCACGACATTGCTGTCCTACCATCGTTCGCCTCACCGGCACGCCGGCGATGGCGGCCCGGGCAAGGGCGATATGCGGCACGGCGCTGATGGCGAGGACCTGATCCTCCAGATTCCCGAGGGAACCGTAGTGAAAGGTCCTGACGGTGAGGTGCTCGCCGATCTGCTTGGCGCCGGAACCCGCTTCGTTGCGGCTGCCGGCGGCCGTGGCGGACTCGGCAATGCCGCACTTGCTTCGCCCCGTCGTAAGGCTCCTGGTTTCGCGCTGCTCGGCGAGCCTGGTTTCGAAGGACAGATCACCCTTGAGGTCAAGACTGTCGCCGACATCGCGCTGGTTGGCTATCCCTCGGCCGGTAAGTCTTCGCTGATCGCCGCGCTTTCAGCCGCCCGGCCGAAGATCGCCGACTACCCGTTCACAACGCTGGTGCCAAACCTCGGCGTTGTACAGGCCGGCGAGGTCCGGTTCACGATCGCCGATGTGCCGGGTCTCATTCCCGGAGCGTCGGAGGGCAAGGGTCTTGGCCTGGAGTTTCTGCGCCACGTCGAGCGTTGTTCTGCGCTCGCTCACGTGATCGACTGCGCAACGTATGAACCGGGACGCGACCCTGCGGGTGACCTCGAAACCATCGAGAAGGAACTTGCGGCCTACTCGGTCGAAGGAGCACTCGGTGGCGGTGGTGAAGTCCTCCCACTCAACGAGCGGCCCAAACTCGTCGTGCTGAACAAGATAGACGTTCCGGATGGCCGGGACCTGGCCGAGATCGTACGCCCGGACCTGGAAGCCGCCGGCTACCAGGTGTTCGAGGTTTCCGCGGCATCGCATGAGGGCTTGCGGCAGTTGTCGTTCGCAATGGCGAAGCTGGTCGACGAGAACCGGAAGCGCCTGGTCGAGTCGGCGATCGAGGCTCCCCGGGTCGTGCTTCGGCCGCAGGCCGTCAATGATCGCGGCTTCACGGTCGTTCGGGAGAATACTGCCGAGGGCGAGATTTTCCGGGTGCTTGGCGAAAAGCCAGAACGATGGGTACGCCAAACCGACTTCGCCAACGATGAGGCCGTCGGCTACCTTGGCGACCGGCTTGAGCGGCTGGGAGTCGAAGAGAAGTTGTTCAAGGCCGGTGCGGTACCGGGTTCCACCGTGGTCATCGGACCGGGCGACGGCGTACTGTTCGACTGGGATCCGACCATGATCGGTGGCGCGGAGCTACTGGCAGCGCCGCGCGGTGGAGACCTGCGACTGGATGAAGCCAATCGGCCGACCCGCGAACAGAAGCGCGAGCAGTTCCACGCCAGGATGGACGCCAAGGCTGAAGCCCGCCGGGAAATGGAAGAGCAGCGCCGAGCCGGGATCTGGAGTGATTCTTCGTCCGAAGCGGGCGAGTCGGAGAGCGATAAATGACGGAAACTATTCACTCAGAAGACACCGCGACCGCGCTGCTCGACGTGCAGCGCAGCATAGCCGGCGCGAAGCGGGTCGTGGTCAAGGTCGGTTCCTCCTCGCTGACTACCACCGCCGGCGGCATCGATGTCGCGCGTCTGATGGCTCTTACGAACGTTCTGGCGGCTCAGAATAAGGCCGGGCGCGAGGTTGTGCTGGTGTCGTCCGGGGCGATTGCCGCTGGACTCGCTCCGCTCGGCTGGGCGAAACGTCCCTCCGATCTGTCCAGCCAACAGGCAGCGGCAAGCGTTGGCCAGGGGTTGCTGATGGCTCGTTACAGCGAGGCGCTTGGTGGTCGAAGCGTACTGAGCAGCCAGGTGCTGCTCAGCGCGGACGACCTGATTCGCCGGACGCACTATCGCAACGCCCAACGTGCCCTGGAACGCTTGCTTGGCATGGGAGTGCTTCCTATCGTCAATGAGAACGACACCGTGGCGACGCACGAGATCCGGTTCGGAGACAATGACAGGCTTGCCGCTCTGGTAGCCCACCTTGTCCATGCCGAGGCGCTCGTACTGCTTTCGGATGTTGATGCGCTTTACACGGCGCCGCCGACCCACAGCAGCGCCGAGCGCGTTTCCCTGGTGCGATCGCCGTCGGAACTCGATGTCGTCAAGGTCGGCGGCACTGGTACTGCGGGCATCGGCACCGGCGGCATGGCGACGAAGATCGAGGCGGCGCAGATCGCGGCAGCTTCAGGAATTCCGGCCGTGGTCACATCGGCCGGAAACGTCGAGAATGCGATGACCGGCGCCGATGTTGGTACCTGGTTCACAGTGACCCACCGTCGGCGGTCCACTCGACTGCTGTGGCTCGCCCACCTTGCGGAGACGCGGGGGCGCGTCACCATCGATGATGGCGCGGTTCGTGCGTTGCGCGACCGGCACACCTCGCTGCTCCCGGCCGGCGTTACCGGCGTCACTGGTGATTTCGAGCCAGGCGATCCGGTGGAAATCGTCAGTCACAGCGGGGAAATAATTGCCCGCGGCCTGGTGAACTACTCGGCGCTCGAGTTGCCGGAGATGTTTGGCCGCTCGACCAGGGAACTGGGCGAGTCACTTGGCCGCGACTATGAACGCGAAGTCATCCACCGAGATGACCTGGTGATATTGGGCTGATACCCGACCGGCGTGTCAGCCTGCACAGATTAAGGTGGACTCATGAGTTCTGCAGAAGTTGCCGCACCAACGGATGAAGTGAGCGCACGTGCCCGTCGCGGTGTCGAGCGGATTACCCGCCGGGCGCAGGAAGCCGGGAAAACCCTGGCAACCGCCCAGCGAACCGTGAAAGACGCCGCACTGCTTGCGATCGCCGAGGCCCTCAACTCGGAGACTGAGCGCATCGTCGCGGCGAATAAACGCGATCTGGCCGCCGCGGAGGAGTCAGGGGTCGACGCGACTATGCTGGATCGGCTCGCCCTCGACGCGGATCGGGTGGCAGCAATCGCCGGTGCGGTGCGTGAGATCGCCGCGTTGCCGGATCCTGTGGGCAATGTGATTACCGGTTCGACGCTTGCAAACGGCATCAGACTTCGCCAGGTGAGGGTTCCGATGGGCGTGATCGGGGTCATCTACGAAGCCCGCCCGAACGTGACAGTCGACATTGCCGCGTTGGCGCTGAAAAGCGGTAATGCGGTTGTGCTTCGTGGTGGCAGCGCGGCCGCGCGCACCAATGCGGTGCTCTCCGACGTGCTGCGCTGGGCGATTGCCTCGGTGGGATTGCCTGCCGACCTGGTTTCCTCCATCGACGAGTTCGGCCGCGACGGCGCCCGGGCACTGATGCAGTCCAGGGACTTCGTCGACCTGCTTATTCCGCGGGGCGGCGCCGAACTGATTGCCACCGTGGTCCAGGAGTCGATAGTTCCGGTGATCGAGACGGGTGTCGGGAACGTCCACATGTTCATCGATTCATCCGCCGAGCTGAAGACGACGCTGGACCTGGTGCTGAATTCCAAAACCCACCGCCCCAGCGTCTGCAACGCTTTGGAGACTTTGCTCGTGCATGAGAAAGCCGCCAAACGAATGATGACCAAGATCATCGCGGCGCTCGACAGCGCGGGAGTCACCATTCATGGTGATGTCGCCACCTCGGAGTTCGCGCCGGACGGTGTGCGGATCCGTCGGGCGAATCGACGCGACTGGGTGAAGGAGTACCTCGGCCTCGACATAGCCGTGGCTGTCGTGTCCGACATCGAGGAGGCGATCGAGCACATCGAGCGCTACTCCTCGGGACACACCGACGTCATCGTCACCAACGATGTTCGCTCGGCTGACCGATTCGTAGCGGCGGTCGATTCTGCCGCCGTCGGCGTCAACGTCTCGTCCCGTTTCACGGATGGCGGTCAGTTCGGCCTCGGCGCCGAGGTCGGCATCTCGACGCAGAAGCTGCATGCTCGCGGCCCGATGGGACTCACCGAGCTGACCACATCGAAATGGATCGTGCATGGCGAAGGCCAGGTTCGCGAGTAAGACACCGCCGGCACTGCCTGACGGAGCGCAACGATCGGGGCCGGGAGCCAGCCGATAAGGCATCGTTGGTTCCGGCATGACAGACTATTAGTTGTAACAACGACTGATTACCAGGAGATTCCACCATGACCAGCGTCATTCTGGCTGCAGCCGAGCAGGCTGAACACCACGTTGAAATCCCGATGCATCCGATTGCATACGGGTTGATTGCGTTCGGCACCCTCATGGTTATGTTGCTGGTCACCATGAGCTACCGCGGTGTCTCAAACCGCCACTAAGTGAGTAGCAAATGTCTGCGCATCGGCGTGATGGGTGGAACGTTCGACCCTATCCATCACGGACACCTCGTAGCCGCCAGTGAGGTTGCCGCACAGTTCGGACTCGACGAGGTCGTGTTCGTGCCGACGGGCCGGCCGTGGCAGAAATCGGACAGCGTGGTTACCGATGCAGAGCATCGGTATCTGATGACGGTCATCGCCACCGCTTCGAACCCCCGTTTCACGGTCAGCAGGGTCGATGTGGATCGGCCCGGGACAACCTACACCATCGACACGCTGCGCGATCTCAGAAAGCAGTACGGCAACGCCGAGCTGTTCTTCATCACCGGCGCCGATGCTCTGGCACAGATTCTTTCCTGGAAAGACGTCCATGAGTTGTTTGAGCTCGCGCACTTCGTCGGTGTCACCCGACCCGGCCACGAGTTGAGCCGCGGCGGACTGCCGGACAACGGGTTGAGTCTGCTCGAGGTGCCAGCTCTGGCTATCTCGTCCACCGACTGCCGCGCGCGCGTTTCTGCGCATCAGCCGGTGTGGTACCTGGTACCCGACGGCGTTGTTCAGTACATTGTGAAGCATTCTTTGTATAGGAGCGACGATGACTGACTCTTCCGGTAGCGAGGCTCAGAGGTTCATGAGCCGACGCGAACGCCGTGAGGCCGAGCGCATTGCCGCCGAGAACGCGCAGGCGCAGGCAGCGGCCGCCGATAATGCTGTGGACGGCTCCGGCGATCTCCCGACCGGGGGTCATGCGCGCGTCACACCTTCGGCCCGGCGGGGCCCGCTTGCTGCTGACCAGCCCGAACAGGCGGCGCCGCCCAAGCGTGCCGACCAAGTTCGGCGTGGCGGCTCGGATCAGGAGGGATCGGGTGCGGCCGGCGGCGGGATTTCCGACGATGCCGACCTCGACGAGGACGATGACTCGTCGCATGAAATCCCGATTCCGGCGCAGTACGCTCCGCGGCCGTCCCGGAAACCAGATGGACCGGCCCGGACGGCGGCCGCGCCTTCGGAAACCGCGGAGACTTCCGCCGATTCTGACGCTGGCTCGGCCCAGGAGGCCTCCAGGAAGGTTCCTCCGGCGCCTGGTTCGCCTGCCAGAAGCACGGATTCGCCTGCCCGGACTACGGGTTCCCCTACCCGGCGCGCGGATGCAGCCGGGCCGGCTAGCGCTGAGCCGGCTGT
This sequence comes from Saxibacter everestensis, assembly GCF_025787225.1. NCBI lineage: Bacteria > Bacillati > Actinomycetota > Actinomycetes > Micrococcales > Brevibacteriaceae > Saxibacter > Saxibacter everestensis. The sequence goes on along the minus strand of NZ_CP090958.1, from coordinate 1,992,498 downwards.
GTCCGCAGACAAGTCATCCGGCGCTGCTCCGGACGACGCCGCGCCGTCGGCGTCCTCGAATCCGCCGGCTGGACTCGCGGCATCGGCGTCCTCGAATGCTGGGGGCGAAACCAAAGGCGATCAGCCGCGTTTCATGACCCGGGCGGAGCTGAAACGCTATCGCGCCAAGCATGGCCTGCTCGAAGAAGCCGACGACAAGCCCGAGGAGCCGGCGCCGCAGCCGGACATGTCGGCGCCCGCAGCGGCTCCCCGCCGGGGTACGCAGGACGCGCCGGCGAAAAAGTCCGTCGCCGCGGCGGATCCTGAGCGGGATCGCAAGGTCGGAACCGCTTCGGCCGAAGCGGCCCAAACCTCGCCAATCGCTTCCACGTCTCAAGAGGCACCGCCCGCGACCGTCTCCGCTCAGGCCGAAGACAACGACGCGAACTCATCGACGAATCCGGTTGCGACGCCGAACATCTTCCATCCAAGCCGACGGCCGACCGTTCCACAGCGGCGCGGCCAGTCGGTCGAAGCTGAGATTCCCGCTACGGCTGCGAGTCGAGCCGCTGAGAGTCAGGACGCCGAGGTTGCGGACGAGGGAGATCCGGCAGATGCGGACACCGCGAGGGCGGGCGATGCTGCACGGGAGAGTCCGCAATCTGCTGAACTGCCCAGCCGACGTCGGAACCGGACCGGGCGCTCACCTGTCGTCCGGCCGCCATCGACAGCCCAGGTGGCCGTGGTCACCGGCTCGCTTCCGCTCGCCGGAACCAGTGCTCTCGACCGGCCGGGCCTGGAGAAGACCACCTGGCCGTTCGCCGAGGACTCCGATCTGGACGACAATTCGGAGGTGAGTGAGCCGCCGGTCCCGCCTGTTCGGGCTCGCACCGCGGTCAACACCGATGAGAAGATGCTCATTGGCTCGAAATCATCCCGGCTGCCGCTGATCGCGCTCGGCACGGCCGTCGCCATTGGCGTCGTGCTCGTCGTAGTAGGCCTGGTGTTAATGCTCAGGTAGTCTGCTCGCCCAACCATCACCCCCACACAGCAAGGAAACTTAGTGACTGCAACGGATCGCGCCCAACAGCTGGCAATTACTGCCGCCCACGCGGCCGCGGACAAGCTCGGCGAGGACATCGTCGCGCTGGATGTCAGCGATCATCTGGTGATAACCGATGTTTTCGTGCTCGCCTCAGCGCCGAACGAGCGACAGGTAATGGCCATCGTGGATGAGGTGGAAGAAAAGCTCCGCGAGCAGGGCGTGAAGCCATTGCGTCGTGAGGGCCATCGCGAGGCGCGCTGGGTTCTGGTGGACTTCGGCGAGATCATCGTGCACGTCTTCCATCAGGAAGATCGGGAATTCTACGCGCTCGAACGGCTGTGGCGTGATTGCCCGGCCATCGAGGTCCCTGAGGTATCTCCGGCCCGGCCCACCGATGATTCCTCCATCGATACCGGGACTACTGAGTGATGCCGGCACAAACCGTTGTGCTGTGGCGACATGGCCAGACCAATTTCAATACTGTGGGCAAATTCCAGGGGCATATCGACACGGAGCTGGATGAGTTTGGCTGGGGGCAGGTGCGGGCGGCTGCGCCGCTGCTGGCGGAGTACAAGCCGCAGCGCATCGTCTCGTCCGACCTGAAACGCGCCCAGCAGACCGCCTCGGCGCTGGCCGACCTGGTTGACGACGTCTCGGTGGAGACGGATGAACGGCTGCGGGAGACCGCCTATGGTCGCTGGGAAGGACTCACCCGCGCAGAAGTAAAGGAGCAGTGGGCCGATGAGCTGGCCCGCTGGTCCAGCGGTGATGACGAGCCGACCCACGGTGGTGAGTCACGGGTGGATTCAGCGTCCCGTGCCGCCGACGCGATCAAGGAACATATTGCCGGCACGGAAGGCGGCGCCTTGGTGGTCGTTGGCCACGGCGGCTCCTTGCGCGGGGCGGTGGGTCAGCTCCTCGAACTGCCGTTGACGGCGTGGGATCGCTTTGCCGTTTCGCATAACGCGCACTGGAACGTTTTTGAGCGGCGGCGGCAGGGCCTGACCCTGGTTCAGTTCAACGTCGGAACCGGCGCCTAGGCTTTGCTGTTCGCCAGGCAACTGCGTTTTCGCCGGTGCCGAGTGTCACCTTAGGGATGTTTTTCGGCGGGCGCTGCGCACCCAACCTGTTACTCGAGGGCCCCGCACGAGGACTTCACTCCACGTCGTTAACGCCGACGGGGCTCGGCGGCAAGCTGCGTGATCAGCTCGTGCAGTCGAGCGGCGGACTCCTGCCAGGAGAATTTTTCTGCCTGGGCCGGCCCCTGCTCAGAAGCGGCCATCCAACGCGTCGTATTCTCGAGTTCGTGGATTCGATCCGCGAGCTGCTTCGGGCTACGCGGCTCGAAATAGAGCGCGGTGTCGCCGCCGATCTCCCGGAAAATCTCCAGGTCACTGACCACGATCGGTGTGCTTCGACCCATTGCTTCGACCAGCGGCAGGCCGAAGCCCTCATCCAGTGATGCGGTGACCAGCGCCGTCGCCTCATCGAGCAGCCGACGATATTCCTGGTCGGTGACTCCATCGTGAAATATCACTCGTGCGGAGTCCGGAGCCGAAGCAGTGAGGGAGTCCCTGCGCTCAGGCCGGATCCGGCTGAGCAGGTGCAGGGTATAGCCGGGAAGGTGCTCAAGGCTCGCGATCAGGGTTTCGACGTTCTTGTAAGGCAGGAACGCACCCATGTAGACCAGCGACCGTGCCTGACTTGTGTTGTCCCGCTGCGCCGGTGGCGTGGGGTCGGCGGCATTGCCGATAACGTGCACCGGGCGCCTGGTCAATCGATGCTTGCGGATCAGTCGTGCAGTGGTTTCGCTGACCGAGGCCACTGCATCAGCGCGATTGAGCAGCAGCCGCTGCGGCCAGTAGGCCTTGTGATACAGCCGCCAGATGCCGCGCACCAGCCGCGGTAGGTCGTGCGGTGGCTCGGGGTGCGAGTAGTAGATCAGGTCATGCAGGGTCAGGATCAACCGGTACCTGCGACCGAAGGCTCCCATAACCTGCATTGGTGAGAATACGACGTCCGCGCCGAGCTTGTTCAGCGTGCGGCCGATCAGGAGTTCCCGCGGAGAAATCGGCGAGTTCAACTTCACGTAGTCGACTGTGTCGGGCAGCAGGGCCCGCTGACGATCGTCGCTGATGATCCCGGTGACTTCGGTGAGCTTTGCCAACTCGGCGAGCAGGTTGGCGCCGTAGCGGCTGATGCCATCGTGATGGGACGTCCGGGTGAAACGGGCGTCGAAGAATACCTTCATGCGGTGATGAACTCCTGAATTGCTGCCGCGGCATGTTGCGGAGCCTCGTAGTGGACCAGGTGACCGGCTCGGGGAATCACGATGAGTCTGGAATCGACGATGCTCGCGTGCAACGCCTCCTGCGCGGGCAGCGATGAAATGTCGTCCCGCTCGGAGGCGATCAACAGCGTCGGCGTCTTGATGTCCGCGGCGCTCTGAGTCGCGGTGTTCTGGATCGACGTGGTGAATGCCTCCAGCAGGGTCTGCCGGTCGGAAAACGATGAGAAATGCGCGTCATGCTGGCCGTGAATGTATTGCCGAAGCTCGGGGTCTTTGGTTTTCGCCATCACGATGCTCATCAGGCGGACGATGAGCCGGTTCCGAAGTAGTTCAAGACCTGGCGCGGCGGGCAGGGCGGTGGCGAGCCGATAGTAGAAAACCGTGAGCAAGGTAAGGACTTTTTGCGGTCCTTCGAGCGCAGGAGAGGCGATCGGATTGATCAGCACGAGCTTGCTGAGCGCTTCGGGGTACTCCGCGGCGAAGCCGGCAGCGACGATTGAGCCAAAGGAATGGCCGACGACGACCGGGGGAGTGGCAAGGTCCAGCTCGCGGATGAAGGCGCGCAAGAAGTCGACGTACCCCTTGAGCGTGTGTGGTGTCGGCAGCGGGCCGGTGCGGCCGAAGCCGGGTAGGTCCGGGCTGATTACCCGGGTCGGCGTCAGGGCCTGCGCGATAAGTTCGAGGCCATGGTGGTCGCCGCGGAAGCCGTGCACCATGATGACGGTCGGCGGGTCGTCGTCTGGGGCTGGTTTGTCGTTGTGCGGTGGGGCTGGCGCTTCAGTTAGGGCTGGCGCTTCAAATGGGGTGGCTAAGTCGTGTGCCGCGATGGCCTGCCCTTCGCCGTAGATCCAGTAATCCGTGCTGAGGAACTGGGCGGCTTTCGTCCCGGCTTGGTCATCGCCCCGAATCGCGACCGGCACCCGGATTTGGTTGTGTTTACTCATCACCCTGAGCCTAATCGATGCGCCTATCGGCCCGATTTTGACCTTGGCCGGTTAACAACTACTATTGATCGAGTTGCCACGGATGGCGACAAAGTTTGGGGCTGTGGCGCAGCTGGTAGCGCACCTGCATGGCATGCAGGGGGTCAGGGGTTCGAGTCCCCTCAGCTCCACATTGGAAGATGGCTCCGACCGCTCTTTGGTCGGGGTCATTTCCAATATCCGACCGAGTACGAGAACCCTTTAGGTGGGCCCCCGCTGCGAGCGCCAGCGAGCAGTAGGGGATCCCCCTTCTCCAGGACTGACGCCGACACCTGCCTTGGCCTCTGCTTCCGCCATGCTGACCAATCGCTGTCCGCCGATCGCGGATTGCGATCCCGAGTTCGGCGCTTTCCCCGCGCGTACGAGGTGCCAAGACGAATCTCCCTTACTGACTGGATATGACACGGTCGGTATATCTCACATTTCGCCGGTGAGAAGTTGCACGGAGCGTCACCTATAGCATCATTTGCAATAATGGGCTGATGGCGGTCGGCCGCGGTGATCTGCTTCGCGAGGTGATGCTCTCCACGGGCACCACCCAGTCGATGTTGTCGCGGATCAGCGGGGTCCATCAGCCCAGCATCAGCCAGTTTCTCTCCGGCAGGGTCGAGTTCAGCGACGAGCAGTTCGACCGGTTGCTGTCGTGCATGGGGTTCCGACTCGAGGTGGTGCGTCGGCCGGTGGTACCGGAACTGACCCGCTCCGAACGGCGGTCGTGGCTCCTGCACCGTAAGCTCTCGGGCCGCCTTACTCGCGAGAGCCTTGAGGAGTGGCTGCCAACGATTGAGCGCAACCTACGGCGTCTGCGCGATGGCGTAACAGGCCAGCCTCACAAGCGGAATCTCCGGCGGTGGATTGTCTTGGTCGATGAGCGTGACGTGGTCGGTCTGAAGCGGGTGATGACGGGTTTCGATCGTGATTTGATCGAAATGCGCGAGGTTTCGCCGATGGGTGGCCTCCTTACCGAGGACGAGCGGCTCGAAGTCCTAGAGGGGGCTGCCTGATGCGCCGCGACCAGCTTGAGCACGCGATCCGTACGGCCTGCCAGCTCATCGGCGACTCGGAGGTCATCGTCGTCGGTTCGCTCGATCCTCGGCACGTTCGGCGAGGAGCAGCTCCCTGCGGACGCCACGATGTCGATTGAGGTCGACATCCTGCCGATTGCCGATGACAACGACGAGACGGCCCGCCTCGCCGATCTGATCGAGGGGGTTGCGGGTGAATTCTCCCTGTTCGAGCAGCTTCACGGCTTCAGCATTGACGGCGTTGATCTAGAGACATCGGCGCTCCCTGCTGGCTGGCGCGACCGGCTCGTCAAGGTCCAGAACGCAAACACGGCCGCGCCCTCGGGGGAGCCTCGATTCACGGGCTGGTGCCTCGACAAACACGACCTCTGTGTCGCCAAGCTCTGTGCCTTTCGTGAGAAGGATCTGAACTTCGTCGCGGCGCTGTTAACCGCCGGCCCCGTCCGACAGGATGTAATTGCCGAGCGACTCCCGACTGTGGCAGAGCGCTACCGCGAGGCGGTGGTCCGTGCTCTGGGGTGGTTGGCCTCCTGAGTGTAAGGCGTCTGCCTCTGCTTGACGCGTCGATCACCCCCATCGAACTGTGTTCTTCGTCGTTAAGGCCGGAGACGCTAAAGTCGATCGTCGTCATCCCACGTGCGTTTGATCGTGCCGTGGCCGCCGCATACGGATACTGTGACGCAGATGGTCGCGCACCTGCATGGCATGCAGGGGGCTAGGGGATCGAGTCCCCTCAGCTCCACCAAGGTACTTTGCGGGAACAGAGGAGATGGCCTATGAGCCGTTGTCGTTCTTCTTTCGCCTCGCCCCGGGCAGCGGCCACGATGGTGGCGAAGGGATCGGCCAGGGTCCGGTGGACGCTCCCCTCTTCGGTGATGTCGAGCTGTGTGTAGAACGCTTAGTTCGCAAGTCGGCGGTTCAGCGGTGCCCGCTCGGGATCAACCTCCCAGGTTCGAACCCTGCGGCTGTTCAGCTGGGCAGAGCCGCGTGTTTCTAGGCGGCCTCGCTCCCAGGGGCGGCACGGCCCAGGCGGCCCCGCTCCCAGGGGCGACATGGCCCAGGGCGGCTACCGGTGTTCTGCGCTTGCGGTGAGCTGCCGGAGGATGCGGCGATATGCGCCGGGGGTCGTGCCTGTCGTGGCGCGAAAGTCGCTGGTGAGATGTGCTTGGTCGGAGTACCCCAGCTGCACGGCCAACTCGGTAAGCCGGTCATCGTCCTGGATTGCTATAGCTTGTGCCGCTTCTTGCAGCCGGATGCGTCGAGCGACTTGTTTCGGCCCGATACCGAGCGTCTGCGATAAAGCCCGTTGGATTGTGCGCTCGCTGATTCCGAAGCGTTCAGCGAGGGGCGTACTGGTGCGGTTGTATGCGCGGGCACGGAGTTCGTCTAGAACGCGATTCGCTAGCAGGTGGGATGCCTGCGGTGGGTTCTGTCTCATCCGGTCGGCGATGGCATCGTTGACCGCCCGGGAGCGGGACTCAGCAGTTCGCTCGCCCGCAGCTCGCGTCATCAGCTCGTGCAGACCAGCGTCCAGCTCTGCGGTGATCGGGATCGTCTGGTTGACCAAGTCCTCTGGGCGCAGCGAGCTGAGAACCGCGAGCCCAGCAGGACGAAGCCGGATCGCGAAGACATCTCCGGTGCCAGTGATGCGCCGGAACCACGCCCGCTCGTGGAGTCCGGTTACCAAGAGGCCCGCGGGAACATCCCCGGCTTCAATAGTCAGATTGATCGCCGGGAGGTCGATGATGGCTTGATCGATCATTTCGCCGTCATCCAAGCTCCATCGCACCGCCCAGTACTGGTCTACGACGTCTGCGACTCTTGGGTCTGGATCGATCCAACGTGCATCGTAGCGGCTGAGATTGGCCGGGTGCAGCACCCCGGTGGGCTCATCGGCGCGGATTCTGCGCTCGTCGCCACCCTCTGCCACGGCCACGTCTGCTCCTCTCATCGGTGTCGGGTTTCTCCAATACTTCACCGCACTCGATTATTAACGATGGTAGGTATGACGACTAATTACACCGATACGTTCATACATGTCGCGAGCGACAGCCCCGCAGAGGAAGCGCAGGCTCCGCCTGCTGGGAGGGCAGAGCCTTCGGTCGCTCAGCTCCAATACGAACTACTCATCGATGCGCCGTACGCGCTGACATCGGACGACGTGATCTTCGCGGTTCATGCGATCCGTAGGGACATAGCTGATGAAGACCGAGCCGAGGCACGCCTCGAGTTCTTCGCGAAGCCCCAGGCATGCTTGCGGTCCTCACCCCTAGCAAAGCGCTACGGATGGGGCATCCATCACGACTCACAATGCCGGATAGCACTGGTACCCGTGGGTAGTGAGGACTACAAGCGGCTCAGTGAAGCCCCAGCGCTTCGGAAAGTTGAAGCACTGCGCTCTAAGCGACGATGAGGTGTGATGGTGCTCGGCACACTTCTTGAATTGAGCTGGCTTTCGGTTGTCGTCGCGGCGCTGGCTTACTATCTGCTCGGAGCGCTCTGGTTCTCCCCGCTGTTCGGCAAGGCTTGGGATCGGTCAATCGGGCATACGCGAGAGAAGCGCACCCGCTTCCAAGCGTCCTACTACGTTGTTCCGTTCGTGAGCGCGGTGCTTGTCACCATAGCCGTGGCGCTCATACTTCGACTCGTACAGCCCCAAAGCCTCGTTGACGCGCTTGGGCTGGGCACGGTCGTTGCTACTGGTATTGCTCTGCCCATCTCGATCAATAACTCTCTAACTCCACATACCCCCCATCCGTTCCTGCATGGCATAGTCACCGGGGGATATCACCTAGCCGGCATCATCGGTGTCTCGTGCATCCTGCAGTCGTTGAACCCATGAATGGCCTCGCCTCATTACACCTTTGCCCACCTTGTCAGTTCCGATTCCCAACTTAGGCTGGCTGTTGCGGGAACAGGCGTTCTCCGAGGCTGCCAGGGGCATGCGTGACTTTGTCGCCGGAAAGACGGAAGCCGAAATTGTCCCGACGTACTTTTGGCTACGCGCTCCGGCATCGGTCCCGGCGCTCAGGGAGCTGCTGAAAGCCGGCCGACCGGTAGGTGGCGACCGCCGCGACGTTGGCGCTTGGGGTGCAGACGATCGCACTCGACGAGCCCAGCTCCTGGAGGGCGGCCGCCGCGGCGACGGTGATCGCTGTGCCGTAGCCATGACCCCGATGTTCCCGGTGCACGCCCACGGGCTCGAGCAAACCCGGTCGTCCTTGGCCAGCCGACCACACCGTCACCGCCGCGACCGCGTCGCCGTGGTCGCTGTAGGCGACAAGACACCGGGCGTCGGCGTACGGCAATCCCGCCGCCATAGCGTGCCACTGCTCGTCGGGAAACGTCGATCCATCGAACGATGCCCGCTGCACCGCAGTCCGCACGTGGACCTGCTCCGGCCCGATCATCTCGATTCGCACGCCCGGATCTTCCACCGGCTGCGTGAGGTCGCGGCGCAGCAGGGCCCACGGCTCGTCGGCGGTCCAGCCGGCCTCGGTCAGTAGATCCTGGACCAGTGCACCTGTCGGCGCCTCGACGGACACCTTTCCTTCTGGCAGTACGTCACGTTTCGGTCGAGTCGTGTCGTCAACGAGCTGTCGCGCCAACTCCTCGTCCCGGTGAGCGTCGGGTGCGGTAGTCAGCCGCAACAGCGTGGCGCCGTCCAGCAACCCCACGGCGAGAATCCGTCCGTCCCGGCTCCAGGTCCGGACCGCCGCGGCCGTCGCCTCTGCGCCGAACTGCCAGAACCACCCCAGGTCTCCCGGGTGCAGCTGGATCGGTGCCTCGTCGTCCTGCCACCCCCGCAGCACCTTCACAATCTCGCTCAGTCCGGCGACCTCGGGCTTGCGCAGCACAATCGTCATACTCCGATTACACACAACAGCGCCGTCGGTCCGCACCTGATTTTGGTGCGTCGACCCTGTTCGCTATCTAGTCGGGGTGCACTGGTGACGTGGCCGTGGCTCCGACGACGGTCGCCCAGGGCGCAACTCGCCAGCTCCGCACAACTCCGCCGGTGACATATGGGTCGGCCTTCGCGAAGTCCTCGACCGAGGAGGTATCTGGCACGTCGAAGATAAGTAATCCCTCACTCGCTGGCTCGCCGACGGCGCCACCGAGCAGTAACTCATCACGTTCGACCGACGCCCACGCGTAACGAAGGTGCTCCGCTCGGAACTCTTCGCGCTTCGCTAGGTAGTCGTTCGCGTACTCGTAGGTCAGTGTGAAGTGCATCTCTCCTCCAGGAGCCCAATCATAGCAGGGGAGCGAGTACCGATCTTTGAGCATGCGTACGACTTTTTTGGGCATCGTCAGCAGGCACTGCGACCTGGATTACATCGAGCGAAGCCACATACGAGCAGCTCCGTCCCATCGTCGACGACGCCGTTCTCCTCGTCCACCGGAAAGCCGCTGGAGTGGGGGACTGAACACCTTCACCACGAGAGCCTCGGGGGGTGCTCGTGCCCATCGCCAAAGGCGGTCCTAGTCGGCCGACTTACTAAGCGTCATCGTGTCCATGCACATCAGACGGCTATTCGGAGCCTACGAGGTCAACCCCTCCGTCTCCTGCCCTCAAGGATTGGGGCCCGCCGGGTGGGTGGAGGCTCGCTCGATGATCTGCCACTGGTCGGTGAAGTCGATGCTGGTCTGGGTAAGGGCCTGTTGGGCACACGCGGCACCCTGCTCGCGCATGGACTGTGCCACGGTCGTGATGCCTAGGGTGCGCGCGGCATCCGCGTCGTCCCAGCCAGTGACCGCGACTGCGCTTGGCACATGCAGACCGGCAGCGGCCAGGGCACGAAGCGCACCGGATGCGAGCTCGTCGCTCATCGTGGCAAGGGCATCGGGGCGACGGTCCCGCGACAGCAGGTCCGTGGCCATCGTTTGCGCCTCACGGGCGTCATTTGTCGAGCACACTGCAACGAGCACGTCTGCCCAATTGGCGCCCACGTCGCCGGCGGCGTCCCGAAAGCCAAGCAGGCGCTCACGGGTGACGGGGAACGTCGCTCGGTGCGGATCGGGACCGGCGAGGATCGCCGCCCCGCGGGCGCCGGTGAGGGGGAAGCTCAGCACTGCCGGCGTCGTAGCTGCGGCGAACACCAGTCGGCCGATATCGCGGGCCGCGGCCCGGTTGTCGATCCCGACCACGCGGGCACCCGCGGCGGGCGGGCCACCGTGCACGACCACAGGACGGCCGGTTGCGATTGCCGCGTCCAGCACCGGTGCGCCATCCTCCATCGTCCATAGCACGTAACCATCCACAGCCGCCGCACTGATCCGCGCACCATCTGTGCTGGCGTCGGTGACCGGCAGGATCGTCATCGCCTGCCCCTGCTCCGCGCACACCTCCGCCACACCTGCCAGGAATGCCGTTGCTTGCGGGTCGTCGAACGCGTACGTCAGGTGTTCACCGAGCACCACCCCGAGCGCTCCAGCCTTGCCACGCCGCAGCGACCGGGCCGAGGGGTCAGGTCCGGCGTAACCCAGAGCCCGCGCGGCGGTCAGCACTTTCTCCCGCGACGCGGCCGAGACGCGCTCTGGTCGGCTGAACGTGTACGACGCGGTCATCGTGGAGACCCCGGCATGCTCGGCCACCTGTGCCAGCGTCACTCGACGCGATGAGTTGATCACGAGCACCAGTCTATGTGTATCGTTACACATATGTCACGTTCTCTTCCGTCTGCCCGTCCTATGGTCGTTGCCGCGATGATCGCCTTCGCCGCGTTCGGAGCGTTCTGGGGTGCTTGGGGCGCCTCGATCCCGCGAGTCCGGGTGCAGGCGGGGCTCGATGATGCCGGGCTCGGGGTCGCCCTGCTTTTCGTCGGAGCAGGCGCGTTGCCCGCGATGCTGCTCACGGGTCGGGCGATCGACCGGTGGGGTCTACGCGTGGCGGCTGTTGCCATCGCTTTGTTGGGCGGGTCCGGTGTCGTTGTCGCTCTCGTGGCCGGGGACCTGGTCAGCCTCTCCGTCGCGCTCACCCTGGTCGGAGTGACGTCCGGCGCGTCGGATGTCGCGATGAACTCCGTCGCCGGGCGTGCCGAGCGCGACGCCCGGCGTCCGGTCATCACCCGCGCACACGGCGTGTTCTCCTCATTCGTCGTTATCGCCAGCCTCGGCACCGGGCTGCTCACCGGCGCGGGCGCTCCCATCGTGACCCCGTTCGTCCTCGTCGCGATTACCGCGCTGCTCGCCGCAACCCTGATGGCCCGCGTGCTCCCCGCCGGCCCCGATGCCAATGCCCCTGCGCACCCTGTCACCGCCGGTGATCTCGACGCGCGGGTGCCGGTGTTGCCGACCCTGTCGCTGATCGGCTTGGGCCTACTCGGAGCGCTGGCGTTCGCCAGCGAGAACGCCCACCAGAGCTGGAGCGCCATCTTCGCCACCGACGCACTCGGTGCCAGCGCTGCCGTCGGCGCGATCGCCCCGGCAGTCTTTGCCAGCGCCGCCGCGATCACCCGGTTCAGCACCGGAGGCATCAGCGCCGTCCACGCCCGCCCGGTCATCGCCGTCGGTGCGGCAGTGGCCACCGCCGGCGCGGTCGTCATCGCGTACGGACCCAATTTGGTGGTCAATGCCCTTGGCCTCGCCCTGGCTGCCGCAGGTACCGCCGTCCTGTTCCCGATGATCCTGTCCGTCGTCTCGACCCGCGTCGATGAGACGAACCGTGGTCGCGCCACCTCCACCGTCTCCACCGTCGCCTACCTCGGATTCCTCCTTGGGCCGTCCTACGTCGGCTTCTGGTCCGACGCCGTTGGACTGCGCGGCGCCATGCTCGCCGTCGCCGCTCTCGGCGGACTTCTCCTGCTTTTCACACCTCTGATCAAGTCCGTTCCGCGAGGCGCGGCGGGCCCCACCCCACGCGATCAACCCGCTCCGGAAACCACGGATGACTGGGCAGATTCTGCTCCCACAGACCAAACCCGCCACCTCTGATGTTCGTCGAGCGTGTGTCGTGCTCGTATGGGCCAGTGTTGGAGGTCGTCACCTGTGCTGTTTGGGTATCCGGCGAAGCGCGAGGGCGCCGAGCGCCATCCAGCACTCCAAAGTCGGGCAGCTCGATGTCGACTACCAGGTCTGGTTGCAGCCCGATAGCGCCGATCACCGCCTGGAGGTTTACACGCCCCGCAACCCGGAATCCCGAGGTGCACTCCGGTTCCTCGCCGCTGATGTCACCGCCGTGACACCGACGAAAGCAGGAAGGAGACGATCGATGCGTCTGCTCCAACAGTAGACTCGGAAGAATGTCTGCACGGTCAGGGTCGGAACCATCCCACGGTTCACACCGTCTGAAACAACCTTTCGTCTTCAGACGTCATCACTTCACGGTCACCGGGGCTCTGGACTACGTGTTTTTCCTGTTCGGTGGCGCGGCGTCGACCTGGCTTGCGCTCCTCATTCTGTTGCGCGGATTCTCCCTCGGTTGGTGGCAGGTTGCCACTCTGCTGCTGTTCTGGTGCGTGTTGTCGTATCTGGCACTGCCGCGGCTGCACCGCATTCTCTCCCAGATCTATGTCCCTAATTACTTCATCGGCCGGACACGGACCTCGGACGGGCTGCTCGGGGATCCGGTCAATCTGGCATGGCGGGGGAGCGAGTCGCAGATTCACCACGCGATGAAAGCGGCCCGTTGGTCCCTCGCGGAAGAAATCACCGCCGCGTCGACCTGGTGGACCATCGTTTCGACGGTGTCCAGGAGGAGCTACCCGGAGGCACCGGTCTCGCCCCTGTTGTTGTTCGGCCGACGCCAGGACTTCGCGTATCAACAGGAAGTCGATGGTGATCCGAGCCAACGCCATCACGTCCGGTTCTGGAAATGCCCCAAGGGGTGGCTCTTGCCTGGTGGCCACCAAGCCGACTGGTTGGCGGCGGGAACGTACGACAAGAGCGTGGGCCTTTCGCTGTTTACTTTGCAGTTCACGCACAAGATCGACGAGAACACTGATCTCGAACGGGACTACATCGTCGACTCGGTCACGGCCGCCGAACCGGCCGTGAATATCGACCACATCGAAGACTTCTCCACGGGCTATCACTCAAGGAACGGTGGCGGAGATGCCATCATCACGGATGGTGATTTACCGATCGTCGAAGTCGGAAAGGTCGTGCCCGACGATTCGGATTATCCCGAGCGTCTCGATTACGTCATGGATGCGACGGTAGGAATCGAACATGGGCATTCGGTGAAGGCGCTGACCAAGACCTTGTGGAGCAAGCGACCCTTGCAAACGCTTCTCGGTGCCGCTCTGGTTCTGGTACTACTCATCTTTCAAGCCCTGGGAGTGACGAGTGTGTTGCTCGACTGGAACGGGATCCGCACCGAGTTCTCGCTATTGACGCAGTTTGCCGACCTCAGCTCCCATGATCGGGAACTGCGCATCGGTGCAGGCATTCTTATCGGCATCAGCCTGCTCATCGGTTGCTTGCAGGTGGCCGCGAGTGCTTCGGTGATTCGAGGGAGCAACCGTGCCCGATTGTGGATCCTCGCCTTATCGACGATATCGATCATCGTCTCGATGGCAAATTACTTCACGGGGGACCGTGAGCTGGCAACCAACGGATACGCGTTGACCACGATCGCACTCCAGGTGACAGTGCTGTTGTCATTGTCGAGCGATTCTTCCAGGCTCTTCACCCGATTCAGTACAGCCGCCCAACGCGCGGAACGTCAGGATCGCGCACTCGAGGACTGAACGATTGGCCCTCGTTTTCTCGTTTCAGGCTGCTTATCCTTAAGTCGTGCAACCACTTCGGTACTCCATCAACGTCACATTGGACGGGTGCTGCGATCATCGTGGAATCCCCGCGGATGAAGACTTGCATCGCCACGCGGTCGAGAACCTCAACCAGGCCGATGCCCTTCTCTTTGGCCGGGTGACATACGAAATGATGGAATCAGCGTGGCGGCCGCAGGCGCCGACGGGAGCGAGACCTGACTGGACGGAGCCCTTCGCTCAGACGATCAACGCGGCAAAGAAGTACGTCGTGTCGAGCACCCTGGAGCAGGTCGATTGGAACGCAGAACTCGTGCGCGGGGACCTGGGCAAGGCAGTTCAGCAACTCAAGCGGGAATCGGGCAGGGGACTGTTCGTGGGAGGTGTGCAGCTCCCACTGGCGCTGACGGAGCTGGGACTGATCGATGAGTACGAGTTCGTGGTGCACCCCAGGCTTGCGGGCCACGGGCCGACGTTGTTCGCGGGGCTATCGAAGCATGTCGACTTGAAGCTCGTGAGCCGGCTGGAGTTCGGCTCGGGAGCAGTGGCAATGCGGTACGAGCCGAGACGGTAACCACGGGGCTTCATCACACCGGCGTGCCCGATGATCGAGCTGAAGGAGGGCTTTACTGCGATCACCTGCGCCGCGAAATTACGTCGGCGGGCCGGACAAAACTGGGTGCCGGAGTAATCGGTGAGGAACCACACCGCGATGTCGATCGAAACGGTGACTGACGGCAGCAGGGATCCCGCCCAGCAGCCGTTCGGCAACCCGTCTTGACCCCCAGCCCGCTTCGGCCTCCACATTTCTGACGTAAAGTGACAGCGCAGGCGTGCAGAAGGGACTGCCGCGGCCAGAGGTTCCGATGGTGTGAAGGGATTCCACGATGAAGCTTCCGCATGATGACGTCGATCCCGAGGGTCTCCTCGAGTACTCGGTGGTCTTCACTGACCGTTCGCTTAACCACATGTCCCAGCGGTTCGTGGGCGTGATGCAAGACATCGCAGACGTCCTGCGCACCACTTACCAGGCTGGTCACGTCGCAGTTGTCCCCGGCGGCGGAAGCTATGCGATGGAGGCCGTCGCGCGCTCACTGGCAACCGATCGCCGCTGCCTCGTGATCCGCAATGGCCTCTTCTCCTACCGCTGGTCGCAGATCCTCGAGGCCGGAGCGATCTCCCCGGAGGTCACCGTCTGTTCGGCACGCCAGGTGGAGGACGGCCACCAGGCCGCCTGGGAACCTGCACCCATCGACGAGGTGGTGGAGCTGATCGAGCAACAGCGTCCAGAGGTGGTCTTCGCGCCCCATGTAGAGACCGCAGCCGGGATGCTCCTTCCTGACGACTACATCCGCGCGCTCGCCCAGGCCGCACACGCAGTCGGCGGGCTGCTTGTGATCGACTGCATTGCTTCCGGCGCGATCTGGGTCTCGATGCAGGATCTGGGCGTGGATGTCCTCATCAGCGCCCCACAGAAGGGTTGGTCAGGCTCGCCCGCCGCCGGGTACGCGATGCTCAACGACGCCGCCCGCGAGGCAGTGGAAGCCCGTCCATCCTCGAGCTTCTCCTTGGACCTAGCGAAGTGGCTCTTCATTACGGATGAGTACCAGCAGGGCAGAGCGCCCTACCACACGACGATGCCCACCGATGCGCTCGCGCACAACGCGACCCTCATGCTCGAAACCCGGGACAGTGGCCTCGATACCTTGCGCGCAGCCCAGTTCGACCTTGGCGCACGCGTAAGGGCGCTGCTGGCCGAACGCGGCCTGCCCTCGGTCGCGGCCGCCGAGGTCGCCGCACCCTCCGTCATCGTTGTCTACTCCGATGACCCGCAGTTGCGCACCGGTGCCCGCTTCAAGGAGGCCGGAATCCAGGTCGCCGGGGGTGTGCCGCTGCACTGCGGCGAACCGGAAACGTTCTCGTCCTTCCGGCTGGGACTGTTCGGCCTCGACAAGCTCAACGATGTCGATGGCACCGTCGCCCGTCTCACCTCCGCGCTGGACACCCTGCGGATCTGAGGCGGTACTGCCCACCGCTGGACCTGCGCTCACTCGCCGTGGAGTGGGGTCAGCCGTTCCCTGTGAAGATGTTCTTGACAACGGTCATCGCACTCATGCCGTTGGGCCATCCGGTGTAGAACGCGAGATGCAGAATCGCTTCTTTCAGCTCGTCCTCGGTGATGCCGTTCTGGCGCGTAGTCGAGATGGAAAGTGAGCTGATAGGTGTCGTTCCGTTGTGGGCGTTGATGGCACAGCCCTGCCGGTGGCAGCACCCTCACCATCGATGCACCTCAAGGGATGCTGGGTGCCTGCCATCTCTATGCGCTGCTCGCCATACTGTCCATCGGCTACTCCCTTGCCTTCTGGGCCGTGTCGGTCGCGAGGGCCCAGGTTGTGGAGATGAGTGTCTCCGCCTTAGGGCGAGAACGTCTCTGTGGCAGTCGTCACCATGCTCAGATGCTCCCGCACGAGATGCTCGGCGAGTGCCGCGTCTCCGGCGAGGAAGGCCCCCGCGAGACGGACGTGTGCCATCCGCATCTTGGTGGTGTCCGCGAGTTGAACGTTGATGACCTCGATGAAGAGCGACGCGTCGAGCATGAGTTCGCCCTCGAATCGGGTCAGCGCCCGGTTTCCGGTGACGGCAACGAGAGCGGTATGGAACTCGTTGTGCGCGCTGATCGCGGCGATGCTGTCCTCGGTGTCCAGCGTCGAGGAGTAACCGGAGATCGCGTCCTGCAGTCGCTGGAGCTCCTGTGGTCCTGCTTCTGCGCAAGACCTGGCCGCCGCGACCTCGAGGAGGAGTCTGGCATCGAGGTTCTCGCGAAGGTCCCGCTCGTTGAGGGTGCGGACGCTCGCGCTGCGATACGGCTGGCGCTCCACGTAGCGGTCCGAGATGAGCAGGTGGAGCACCTGGCGAACGGTCGTCCGCGATAC
Source organism: Saxibacter everestensis (assembly GCF_025787225.1). Lineage (NCBI taxonomy): Bacteria > Bacillati > Actinomycetota > Actinomycetes > Micrococcales > Brevibacteriaceae > Saxibacter > Saxibacter everestensis. The sequence continues at coordinate 1,975,529 of NZ_CP090958.1, read as the reverse complement.
GCCGTACTGCTCCGAGATCCAGCGTTCCGTGATGGGGGAGCCGAGCGGGATCCGGCCGACGAGGATCGCGTCCTTGATCTTGCTGGCGATCTCGATGCTCGCGGGGGTTGACTCGGTGCCGACCGAGGAGGCTGGCGGGTCAGTCACGGAGAGCTGGTCCGGCGGCGACGATGCCGTTGACGTTTGGTTGTTACCGTTCATCTTATCATCCTATCGGTATCGCCTTTTGAGATTGTATGCCAATCTCTTGACGAGGTTCTTCTCTCCCCGTAATAATCAACGGGAATCGTATGACAATCCTTGCGATGTGGGAAGGACTGAGATGACAGACAGTGCACGCGAGACAGTGCGCGAAAGCGGGAAGCTCTGGGGAGGGCGGTTTGCTGCCGGGCCGGCTCCCGCTCTCGAAGCACTTTCGCGCTCTCCGCAGGCGTACTTCGACATGGTGCGGGACGATGTCGCCGGATCGATCGCCCATCTCGGCGAGCTACGCCGGTCGGGTGTGATCGACGCGGAGCAGCAGTCGCGAATCGCCCAGGCGCTCCGGGAGATCGCGGAGGACCACGAGGCCGGTCGCGTGCAGCCGAACGCGGGTGACGAGGACATCCATGGGTATCTCGAGCGCGAGCTGATGGCTCGACTCGGCCCCCAGGCCGGCGCAATCCGCGCCGGACGCTCGCGAAACGATCAGGCGGCAAACAACCTGCGTCTGTATCTTCGGCGGACAATTCCGCCTCTGGCCGAAGAGGTCGCGGGGCTCGTCGAAGCGCTCGTCGCACGCTCGGAGGACACGGCCGGAGCGATCGCGCCCGGGTTTACCCACTTGCAGACGGCGCAGCCGATTCTATTCGGGCATCAGCTGCTCGCACACGCGTGGGCGATTCGACGCGACATCACGCGGCTGCAGCACGCCTGGGAGTCGGCCGGCCGGTCTCCGCTCGGCGCTGCCGCGCTCGCCGGATCTACGCTGCACGCCGATCAGGAAGCGATGGCCGCGGAACTCGGCTACACGGGCGTGATCCCGAACTCGATCGATGCGGTGTCGAGCAGGGATCACGTCGTCGACTTCCTCTACGCCGCCGCCATGCTCGGCACCGACATCTCTCGTCTGTGTGAGGAGCTCTGCCTGTGGGCCTCGCGTCAGTTCGGGTGGGTTCGGCTGCACGATTCGTACTCGACGGGTTCGTCGATCATGCCGCAGAAGAAGAATCCCGATATTGCCGAACTCGCGCGCGGCAGGACGGGACGCCTGCACGCCAACCTGATCGGGATGCTTTCGGCGCTGAAGTCGCTCGCGTTCGCCTACAACAGGGACCTCGCCGACGATAAGCACTACACGTTCGACTCGGTCGAGACGCTGCAGCTCGTCCTCCCGGCGTTGACCGGGATGATCCGCACTCTCGAGTTCAACGAGGACGAGATGAGACGCCAGGCGATCGACGGCTTCTCGCTGGCGACGGAACTCGCCGACTGGCTCGCCGAGCAGGGAATCCCGTTCAGCGAGGCGCATGACGTGACCGGCCGGGTGGTGATGGCCTGCGAGGCGCGAGGGATTGGCATCGAAGAGCTCACGGCCGCGGAACTCGGCGAACTCGACTCCCGTATCACCGAAGAGGTGCTCGAACGGCTGACCCTCGAATCGGCGGTGTCGCGCCGCGACGGAGCGAACGGCACCGCGCCTGCGGTTCTCATCCGTCAGCAGCGGGCGATCCGGAACGAACTGCAGACGGCCCTCTCGGAGTTCGGCGAGACGGACGCAGGCATCGCCAACGGTGCCGCTCAGCTAAGGGAGGCACGCTCATGACCACGGCCACCGGCCTGCAGCCCGCGAGCGACCCGGGACCGGGAACCGCGGACGAGGACGCCGCATTCGCGACACGCATCGCTCGTCGCCACCCCACGCGCTGGCTGACCGCTCTGGTCGTCCTCCTGATCACCGGCCTCATCGTGTACGCCTTCGCCACGGGCGACATTGAGTGGAGTATCGTCGGCGAGTACTTCTTCGACGACACGATCCTTGAGGGCGTCCGCAACGTCATCTTCATGACGATTCTCGCCATGCTCTTCGGCGTCTCGCTGGGCATCGTGGTCGCCCTCATGCGTCTCTCGGCGAACCCGGTGCTTCGCGCTACGAGCAACGGCTTCGTGTGGGTATTCCGGGGAGTACCGCAGATCGTGCAGCTGCTGATCTGGTACAACCTGGCACTAATCGTCCCGTACATCTACATCCCCGGCATCATGGATGAGCGAACCGTCGACGTCATGTCACCGTTCATCTCGGCGCTGCTCGGTCTCGGGCTGCATCAGGCGGCGTACGCCTCCGAGATCATTCGCGCCGGGATTCTGAGCGTCAGCCGCGGCCAGACCGAGGCCGCGCAGGCGCTGGCGATGCCGCGATCGCTCATGCTTCGCCGCATCATCCTGCCCCAGGCGATGCGCGTCATCATCCCGCCGATGGGAAACGAGTTCATCACGATGGTGAAGATGACCTCGCTCGCTTCGGTGATCCAGTACACCGAGCTGCTCTACAGCGCACAGACGATCTACCTGGTCAACAACATGGTCATGGAACTGCTGTTCGTGGTCTCGCTCTGGTACATGGTGCTCGTGACCGTGCTGAGTTTCGGTCAGCACTTCCTCGAACAGCGGTTCGGCCGCGGTTTCCAGACGAGTACCCCGAAGGCAAAGGCAGCGAAGGGCAGGCGAAATTGAACGCGTTCATCCAACTACGGAACGTCCACAAGAGCTTCGGCCACGTCGAGGTACTCAAGGGCGCCGAACTCGAGGTCAATTCCGGAGAAGTGCTCTGCCTGCTGGGACGATCCGGCTCCGGGAAGAGCACGTTGCTCCGCTGCATCAACCAGCTTGAGAGCATCGACGAGGGCGCCATCCATGTTGGCGGCGAACTCCTGGGGGCGCAGTGGCACCGCGGCAAGCTGCGGGCGTTGAAGGACTCGCAGATCACAGCCCAGCGCCGGGAGATCGGCATGGTCTTCCAACAGTTCAACCTCTTCCCCCACCTATCGATCCTCGAGAACGTGATCGAGGCGCCGATCCGCGTGCTCGGTCTGTCTTCGGCGAAGGCGAAGCAGCGCGCCACCGACTTGCTTGAGCAGGTCGGTCTCGGGGACAAGCAGGCCAGCTACCCCAACCAGCTATCCGGCGGGCAGCAGCAGCGTGCCGCCATCGCACGCGCCCTCGCGATGAGACCGAAGGTCATGCTCTTCGACGAGCCGACCTCGGCGCTCGACCCGGAGCTCGTCGGCGAGGTGCTCGAGGTCATGCAGGGTCTCGCCGCCAGCGGTATGACGATGATCGTGGTCACCCACGAGTTCGGCTTCGCCCGAGAGGCGGCCGACATCGTCGCCTACATGCACGACGGAACCATCATCGAGAAGGGGTCGCCCGAGATCGTCCTGGCTACACCGGCGGATGAGCGCACGCGCGCCTTCATCTCTGCCGTCAAGTAATCCATCCGTACAAGGAAGCGAGAAACACGATGCACAAGAAGATGACCTCCCTGGTAATCCTCGCCGTCGGCGCCCTGGCACTGTCCGGCTGCGCGGGATCGAAGCACGCCGAGGCGAGCGGAGAGACGGCCGCGAGCAGTGACACTCTCGTGTTCGGCGTGTCAAACGGCTACCCGCCCATGGAGTACACGGATCCCGACACCAAGGAGTTCACGGGCTTCGACGTCGAGCTTGGCGAAGCGATCGCCAAGAAGCTCGGAAAGACCGCGAAGTGGGAGGAGATGGAGTTCGATCAGCTGATCAACTCGTTGAAGACCGGGCGGATTGATCTCACTATGTCTGGAATGTCCGACACGGTCGAGCGCCAGAAGACCATTGACTTCGTCGACTACGTGATCGACGGACCGCAGTTCTTCACCTCGAACAACCAGGCCGAGTCGATCGCCAAACCTGCGGACCTTTGCGGTACCTCCGTCGGCACGGTTAGCGGAACCACCTACGTCGACAAGATCGGGGAGTGGTCGCAGGAGAACTGTGCCGCCGACGATCAGATCGAGGTCATGCGCTTTCCCGAGGGCAGCGACGTGCTGCTGCAGCTGAAGCAGGACCGCATCGCGGGAGGCATGCTCGGCACGGTGAGCCTGGCGTACCAGCTGAAGGAGAACCCCGACACCTACACGCTCATCGGTGAGCCCGTCTCGGAGGACCGGTATGGCATCGGAGTCAAGAAGGGCAACGACGAGCTCGTCGAAGAGGTGCGTCAGGCGGTCATCGATCTCAAGAAGGACGGGACCTACGACGAGCTGCTGAAGAAGTACGGGCTCGGCGAGTACGGCGTGGACGAGGTGACGGTGAATCTCGGCCAGTAACGCGAAGCGGCGGGCAGCGTCACTGCAGTGTCCGCCGTCCCTTCGCCACTGCCACCGCCGAAGCTGCAAGAACGAACGGAGAAGACCATGCAAGCTGTTGAGTTCCAAGAGCCCGGAGCGCCCGAGGTGCTCACCCTGATCGAGGCCACCGACCCTCGGCCAGCCGCGAACGAGGTGATCATCGAGGTGGCCGGAGCCGGCATGAACTTCGCCGACCTGCTGCAGCGGCGCGGGGTCTACGGGCTCAAACCCGGCGCGATCCAGCGCCTTGGACTCGAATGCAGCGGGCGCATCGTCGAGGTGGGGGAGAACATCACCGCCTTCTCTGCGGGGGACACGGTGTGCGCGCTGCTCGCGGGAGGCGCCTATGCGGAGCGCGTCACGGTCGACGCCTCGCTCGTGCTGCCGGCACCCGAGGGAGCCAGCCTGCTGGAGGCCGGGGCGCTTCCCGAGATGGCCGCGACGGTCTGGTCGAACATGGTCGACATCGGACGGCTCCGTCGCGGGGACAGCTTCCTGGTCCACGGCGGCGGCGGAGGCATCGGCACCGGTGCCATCCAGATCGCGAAGGCGCTGGGTGCGCGCGTGTTCACGACTTGCGGCAGCGAGGAGAAGGCCGAGTTCTGCCGCTCGCTGGGAGCCGACGTCGTGATCAACTACCGAGAATCCGACTTCGTCGACGTGGTGATGCGCGAAACCGATGGTGCGGGAGTCGACCTCGTTCTCGACAACATGGGAGCGCTGTACCTGCCGCGGAACATCGAAGCCACCGCCGTGGACGGCCGGATCGTCATGATCGGGGTGCAGGGCGGCAAACTTGCCGAGGTCGATCTGGGCGCGATGATGGAGAAGCGGATGTCGTTGCATGTCACCTCGCTTCGAGACCGCCCGCTCGAGGAGCGAGCCCGGATCCTCCAGGGTGTCGAGCGCGACATCTGGCCGATGGTGGCTGACGGGCGTGTGCGGCCGATCGTAGATCGGGTGTTCCCGCTCGAAGACGTGGTGGGCGCTCACGAGCACGCCGAATCGGGCGTGCAGAAGGGAAAAATCCTGCTCAGCATGCTCCCCTGAGCGCGGCTCGGGCGGCTGATCGAGCCGTCGCGATGCTTCGATTCCACACCACGCTACCCATGAGGAGGAGCGATATGAGCTCCGCTGATGCATCGACCCCGGGATTCTTCGCGCTCGCGTTCGATCTCGACGGCCCGTCCGGTTCGGCGCTCGTCGACGGCTCGATCGGCACCAGACCCGGCTACTTCGTCTTCGGCAGTTACGGCCCGCATCGAGCGGTTCCTCGGATTCTGGAGCTGCTCGCTGCGGCCGACGTCCGCGCAACATTCTTCACCCCGGGGTGGGTGGTCCGTCATTGGCCGGAGCTGTGCCGAAGGATCCGGGACGAGGGACATGAGATGGCGGGCCACGGGGATCGCCATGAGACGCTCTTCGGCCTTCCGCGAGCCGAGCAGGTCGGAATCCTCGAGCGGTCTCAGCAGGCGTTCATCGACGTCCTCGGCGATCATGCGCGTGGATTCCGTGCCCCCTCGGGTGACGTCGATCCGGCTACGATCGGTCTGCTGAAGGAACACGGGTACACGTACTCAAGCTCGCTGCGCAGCGGCGACCTCCCGTTCCGGCACGCCGGAAGTGGCCTCGCCGAGGTGCCAGCGAAGTCGCTCTTCGACGACTACGCGGCATTCGCCTATCACCGAGCGCCGAACTTCCCCTCGGGCCTCGATCGCGTCGCGTCTTATCACTCGGTGTTCCGTTCGTGGCGAGAGGAGGCCTTTGCGGGGGCCGACGAGGGGCTGCCCGTCGTATCGATCTGGCATCCGAAGGTCATCGGAACGCCCGGACGCCTCCTGATGCTCGAGGCATTCATCGACGACCTGCAGGGTCACCCGAACCTTCGGATCGCGACCTGCGGCGAGGTCGTCGAACATTACCTGGAAGGAGGCGCCCGTGCGGTGGCCTGAGGATGCCGCCTGCGGCGTGGTGGTGACGATCGACCTCGACGGTGACCTGCCCTTTCTCGCGGCCAGCCCGGAGAATCACCTCCGGGTGAAGTCGCGCTCGGTCGGCCACTACGGGATCGACGCGGGCTCGGCGAGACTCCTGAGGGTGCTGCGCGAGGCCTCGATCCTCGCGACGTGGTTCGTCCCCGGAGAGATAGCGCGTCGGCATCCGGGCCTTGTTCGGGAGATCGACGCGCAGGGCCACCTCATCGGCGTGCACGGGGATCTGCACCTTGATTTCGATGAGCTGGATCTCCTGGGGCAGCTGCGCGAGATGACGCGCGGTCGGGCTGCGCTCGCCGAGGTCCTCGGTGAGGCGCCGCTAGGGTTCCGTACGACGGCGGGGGAGTGGGCGCTGGACTTCCCGCGGGAGGCGGCTTCCGCCGGCTTCACCTGGTCCTCCTCCCTGCCCTCCGACGACGTGCCGTTCCGGGTCGCGCCCGGCCTGATGGAGGTTCCATTCCGCTACGAGACGGAGGACTATCAATACCTCGCGTATAACCTCGACCCGCCCTTTCCTCCGGGGCAATCGCGCATCACCCCCATCGAGGTGGTCGAGGAGAACTGGTGGCAGGAGTATCTAGGGGCCGCCCGGTGGGGCACACTGTTCGTGCTGAGGCTAAATGCCGAGCTCATGGGAACACCTGGGCGAGCTCGGATGCTCCGACGGTTCCTCGGGCGTATCCATGCGGACGGCCGCGGGATCATGCTCACCTGCGCCGACGCCGCCCGTCTTGCCGAGGTCGAACCGGCTTCCCGGCACGAGCACCCGTATCAACGTTTCGAGCGACTGTTCGTTGAAGGCGATGAGCGCGCGTGAGTCGCGTCCGGACGCTGGGGGAGTGGATCGATGGAGTCGAACCGGCCGACGTCGGCGCCGATCGCTTGGCTCGGATGCGGTCTCACCTGCTCGATACCGTCGCGGCTGCCGTCGCTGGGCACGGCAGTACGCCGGTGATGATTGCCGAACGGGTCTATCGAGCCCCGGGGCAGGCCCCGATCCTGTCCCCGGGCCCGGCCCGGGAGGCCTCCCACGCTGCCCGCGTGAACGCGGTGGCGGCGCATGCGCTGGAGATCGACGATACCGAGGGATGCGACCACACCGGCGCAGTCGTCGTGCCGACGCTGCTCGCCCTGCTGCCTACGGTGGGGCGCGCGGTGACAGGAGAAAAGCTGCTGACTGCAATGACCGTGGGTTACGAGGTGGGTCGTCGCATGCAGAACGCGCTCGGCGGCTACGACGCCCTCAACGGGAGCGGGTGGCACTCGACCGGAACCTGCGGCGTCTTCGCCGCGGCGGCTGCAGGTGCGAAGCTGCTCGAACTCTCGGCGGAGCAGTCGGCGTCCGCGCTCGGGATTGCGGCTAGTTCGAGCGCGGGCACCTGGGCCTTCGCCAAAGACGGTGCGATGACGAAGCGGTTCCACCCCGCGAACGCCGCGGGCGCCGGCGTCGACGCGGTGTGCCTGGCGGCGGAGGGGATGAACGGCCCGAGCCGGATCTTCGACGACACCTGGGGAGGCTACTTCGCGGTGTACGGCGGAGCGTCGGCTCGACCGGAAGGCCTCACCGAGCACCTGGGCACGGTCTGGCACGCCGATCATTCGGCCATCAAGCGGTACGGAAGCTGCCGCAGCGCGCACGCGACGCTCGACGGGGCGGCTGAGTTCATCGCTCGCTCGGGGGCCTCGGCTAAATCGCTGCGCCGCGCGGAGATCACCCTCAGCCCCTTCCTGCGACAGATGATCTGCCCCGTGAGTATCGATACGATCGACGCTGCCCGTATGAGCCTGCCGGTGGCACTCGCGCTCCTGCTCCTCGGCGAGTCGCTGGAACCGCGGTCCTTCGAGCGGTTCGCCGATGCAGAGGTGCAGGCCCTCGCCAGCCGGGTAACCGTCGTCGAGGATCCGGATGCGGCGATCCCCCGCCTGAGCATCGAGGCCGGAGGGGAGAGCGCCGTCATCGAACGAGCACACGCTTGGGGAAGTGAGGGGTACCCCCTCCCCGCCGAGGAGGTGCGGGCGAAGGCGCTCCGCCTGATGACGCCGCACCTGACGCCAGCGAGTCGAACCGGACTCGTCCGTTTCGTGGAAGGACTCGGCGCCGCCCCGGTGGAAGGTCTACCGGCACTCGACTGGCGATGGACGACGCGCGGGGAGCGGGAGAGGCCCGACCGGACCTGAGCCCTAGACGTGACACGCCTGTGGCGGCGTGCGGCGTCGGACCTGGACCTGATTGTGGAGTTCACCGATCGGCACGACATCATCAACCTGCTGGCCTGGAGCACGAACTGGAGGAGCTGCTTACGGTCAGGGTGGACATCGTCGACGCTCGCACGATCGGTGCGGTGGTCGAGCATGCCGTAGCGAACAACATCAGCTCATCGGCGCAGAGCCGCCCACGCTGTCCGGCTGCCACGGATGGTGAGGTCATTGCGGTGCAGGATGCCGTGCGGAGAGTCGTCGGCCAGAAGCTGGTCGAGGGTATCGAGGTCCGCTCTGGAGATTTTGCCCTCGAGCGCCAAGCGGATCCGGCGCAGGAAAGCGCTCGCATAGCGCCCGATGCTTGAAGTCGCCGACGTCGCCTCGATAGGGAAGCTGCGCTGTGCGGCGACGTCGAAGCCGGCCCGCTCCAGGTGGGATCGCCAGTCCGGATGCGCGTTCCAGCCTGCCTGCGCCAATGCCTCATGGCAGCGCGACTCCAGGCCGGGTCGTCCCAGCCCTACGTCATCGGGCAGGAAACGCGGCAGGGTATCCATCTCGACGACGGCAAGTAGGCCGCCTGGCCTTAATGCAGCGTAGACATCGCGGAGCACCTGGTCCGGGTCGGCGACCTCATGCAGCGATGATGCCGCCCATGCCACGTCCACTGATCCCACCTCGGGCCAGGCCTGGTCCAGGTCAGCTTGCACAAGGCGCAGCCGTCCTGCCAATCCCTGCTCGCGAGCCGCCGCTCCAAGCCGCTCAAGCATCAATGCCGATTTGTCGATCGCGACTATCTCGGCCGCCTCGAAACGCTGCGCAAGTGCCAGGCTGCCGGAGCCCGTTCCGGCACCCAGATCGACGATGGCACGTGTCTCATCCGGAGCATGTTGCCCGGCCCACTCGGTCAGCTGTCCGAGATATGTGCCAAGCACTTTTGCGTCGAGGTCCAGGAAGTCGGCCAGTTCGGCCGCGTGATCCTGCCCGGTCGTGTGATCCTGCCCGGCGTCGCGGTGCTGATGATGAAAGTGTTCTGCCATGCGGCAATTCTAGCCGCGAGCTGCGTGACTGGCATATACTCTTGCGTATGACGCAAGAATTGGCCCTTGATACCGTGATTCGCCAGCGCATCCGGGGACTGCGGCTGGCCCGGGGATGGTCGCTGGACGCGCTCGCTTCCCGCTGCTTTCTCAGTCCATCCTCGCTGAGTCGGATCGAGACCGGGAACCGACGGATCGCCCTCGATCAGCTGGTCCCGATCGCCCGGGCTCTCGGAACCACGCTTGATCAGCTGGTCGAGTCCGCCGAGGACGAGGACGTGGTAATTCGTCCTCAGCCCGAGCACACCCGGGGGCTGACGACATGGCTGTTGTCCGGCGAACGCGCGCTGCACGGCATGACCGTGGCGAAGATGCGGATAAGCCCGGAACGACCGACTGGATCAGAGCAGCTGAGTGTGCACCCCGGCCGCGAGTGGTTCACAGTGCTTTCGGGCATCGTCCGCCTGCGACTGGGGGAGCGAACTGTCCTGATTCAGGCAGGCGAAGCGGCTCAGTTCTCAACTATGGTCCCGCACGTGATTGGTGCCCAGGACGGCCCGGTGGAGATCCTGACGATTTTCGACCACGATGGCGAGCGAGTCCACCTGCATGACTCCGATCACGCTTCGCACAGCTCGAATACCGGGCAGGATCACGCGTAATGAGGATCGCGTACCGGCCTGGAGTTTGCGGTTTGCGCGGGGAGAGGCCTCAGTGTTCCGGGTCCGACTCCAACCAGGCGCGCACCAGCGCACTGCTTTCTCCAACATGCGGGGGCGCTAGGTCGTAGCTGACCGGGGTGGCTGAGAAGTCGACCGGATTCCGGATTCCCGGGACCCGCCGGTCGCCGCTTCCGGAGTTGACCACAGGATCAAGTCCCAGCTCCTCCGCGAGCTCGACGCCGCCCTTGATGTCCTGGATCGGGGCGCAGGGCAGGCCTGACGAGCGCAGCACCTCGAACCACTCCCGGGCCGTGCGCTTGGCGAGCCGCTCCAGCAGGATCGGCCGCAGTTCCTCCCGGTTCGCGTTGCGATTGTTCATCGTGGCGAACCGCTCGTCTGCCGGAACCTCGGGGATTCCCAGGGCGTCGCACAACGTGCGGAACTGACGGTCATTGCCGGCGGCAATGATCAACTCGCCATCGCCGGTTTCGAGTGGCTCGTACGGGAACAGGCTCGGGTGCCCATTTCCCATCCGCTTCGGCACGACACCGCCCGCTACATAGGCAGACGTCTGGTTGACCAGGCCCGACAGCGCCGAGGACATCAGGTTGAGGTCCAGATGCTGTCCTTTGCCGGTCGCGGTGCGGTGGTGCAGCGCGGCGAGGATTCCCATCCCGGTATGCATCCCGGTCATCACGTCGAAGACCGCGATGCCGGCCTTGTACGGCGAGCCGTCCTGGTCACCGGTGATACTCATCAATCCCGACATGCCCTGTACCAGGAGGTCATACCCCGGCAGGTCCTTGCCGCCCTTCGAACCGAAACCGCTGATCGACGCGTAGATCACCTCGGGATTCAACCCTTTGACCGATTCGTAGTCGAGCCGGAAGCTGGCCAGGCCCCCAGGTTTGAAGTTCTGCACCAGGACATCGGCCCGGGCGGCAATCTCGTGGGCGACTCTGAGATCGTCCTCGTCCTTCAGATCGAGGGCTATCGAATGCTTGTTGCGGTTGACCGCCAGGTAGTACGTCGCCTCGCCGTCACGCAGCGGGGGCCGCCAAGTCCGGGTGTCGTCGCCGGCGGGGCTTTCGACCTTGATCACCGTCGCGCCCATGTCGGCGAGCAGCATGGTGCAGTAGGGTCCGGCAAGAATACGGGTGAAGTCGGCTATGACGACCCCACTCAGCGGGCCGGTGCCGGCACGGCCGAAGACGTCATTGAGTGTGGCCGCGGTCTGGGTGTCTGTCACGTCGGTCTCGATTTCAGGTTGCAAGTCAGCGTCAGTACAGTCGTACCATGTCGAGCTCGGAGCATGTATCGCCACGCCTGGCCGTCAGCGTCATCATGCTCCGGCATGGCGGTCACGCCCTGGAGACCTTCATCCAGAACAGGGTCAGCACAATGGACTTCGCCGCCGGCGTCGTCGTGTTCCCCGGCGGTCGAGTGGACGACGTCGACAATAGGGCGGCAGTGAACCTCGAAGCCGATGAGGCACTGCTGAACCGACACGCGCACAGCTGGCGGAACACGTCGGTCGGCTCGGATCACGCCCGGTCGCCGGCAGACGCTTCTGCCGTGCTGCTCGCGGCTGCATGCCGGGAGGTCCGCGAGGAGACGGGTGCGCGGGTGGATGCCGGCAGGCTGGTTCCCTGGGCCAACTGGGTGACGCCGCCGGGACACTCGAAGCGCTTCGACACCTACTTCTACGTCACCCGGGCGGATCGCGGAAGTCAGCCGCAGCACCAGACCACGGAGGCGGATTCGTCCCACTGGGCGCCGTTGCGGCAGATCCTGCAGGACGAGGCCGACGGAAGGCTCAAGCTGATGCGGCCGACGAAATGGCTGCTGACCGATCTTGCCGGCTTCGATGACATCGATTCCATACTTGGCCTGAGCCGCGAAATCCATCCGGTAACCTCGGATCGACCCGAGTAATTGTCAGCGAAGGAACCTGCGGGCACCGGCCAGAACCGCCTCCGATACGGCGTCGAGCACGGGCGAATCCAGCTTCCAGCGCTGCCAGAACAACGGGACGTCGATCGGCCGGCCTACTCCGAGCGGACGCAGTCGTGTCGAGCCCTCGACTTGCTGCTCGGGCAGCATGCCCCAGCCGAGGCCGAGCTCCACGGCGTTCCTGAAGTCCGAGGATGCCGGAACGAAGTGCTTCGGCGGCTCGAGCTGCTTCCTCGTCGTGCCGCGTAGGAAGCGGGTCTGCAGGCTGTCCTTCCGGTCGAAGTCGATGTGGGGCGCGCGCGACAGCGAATCCGGCGTGACGCCGTCGGAAAACCAGCGCTCGATGAAGCCTTCACTTGCCATCGCCCGATAGCGCATTGAACCGAGCTTGCGGACGCTGCATCCTTGTACGGGCTCAGAGGTCGAGGAAATGGCGGCCATCACCGCGCCTTCACGCAACACGTCCGCCGAGTGCATTTCATTTTCTCGGTGGATGTCGAAGGTGATCCGCCAGCGCTCCAGTAGCGACGCGAGGGTGGGGAGAACCCAGGTGGCCAGCGAATCTGCGTTGACTACAAGCGGAATGTCGCTGCCCGCACTATCGGCGTCATCAGGGTTCAGTGAATACGACGCCTCGTCTTCCAGCATGGCGACCTGCCGGGCAAGCCGCATGATCACCTGGCCGGATTCGGTGGCGCCGGCAGGCTTGGTCCGCCGGACCAGTACCCGTCCGACCTGCTGCTCCAGCGCCTTGATGCGTTGGCTGACGGCGGATGGCGTCACCTGCAGTTTCCGGGCGGCGGCCTCGAACGTTCCCTCGTCGATGACCGCGGCAAAGGTTCGAAGCTGTTCGAACTGAATATCCATGATTAGCAATTCTAATGCTACTTCAGAATATTTAGCTGGACTGAAGGAAGGAGCTTGCCTAGCGTCGAAGTCATGCAGATGACTTTAGGCACCGTGTTGACCACTGGGCTGGCAGGTTTCGGTGCAGGACTGTCCCTGATCATCGCGATCGGTTCGCAGAACGCATTCGTGCTGCGCCAAGGGATCCGCCGCGAGCACGTGCTGCCAATAGTGCTGATCTGCTCGGTGTCTGACCTCGTGTTGATTGCCCTGGGAGTCGGTGGCATCGGCGTCCTCGTCGAGACGGCGTCTGGCGTAGCGACGGTTATCCGCTGGCTCGGCGCTGGTTTCCTGATCTGTTACGGGCTGATCGCAGCCCGTCGGGCGCTGCGGCCCGGCACCCTGGAACCCGATCGCGGCCCTGGCCGCACCTCATTGACCGGCGCGGTGCTGACCTGCATGACCCTGACCTGGCTCAATCCGCACGTGTATCTGGATACCGTGTTGATGCTCGGATCGATCGCCAGCAGTCATAACTCCGGGCGCTGGATCTTTGGCGGCGGGGCAATGCTGGCCAGTGTTGTCTGGTTCTCAGCGCTTGGGTTCGGCGCGCGGTTGCTTCGAGGCTTTTTCGCCCGGCCGGCGTCGTGGCGGATTCTGGACGGGATAATCGCCATCCTGATGCTCGTCCTCGGCGTATTGATGATCCTCTGAATGTCAGGCAGGGTGGGCGGAATTGATCGTGATCAGGTTTCGCCACGGGTCGTCGAAGCTGATGCCGGCGCCATCGTCCCGTATCTGAATGTTGCTGTGCCTCAGCCGTTCCATCACGGCCTCGATGTCGCTTCGGGAAGGAACCGTGATCGATACCTCGCCGAGACCGAGAGTCGCTGCCCGCGGACCTGCGCCAGCGCTGTTCCAGGTGTTCATTGCCATGTGGTGGTGGTAGCCGCCCGCGGACACGAAGAGCGCTCCGTTCCATGCCGCCGTCGTCTCAAAGCCAAGGGTATCGACGTAGAACTTTCTCGCCAGCTGAGTGTCGCCCACCTGCAGATGCACGTGGCCAACCGATGCCGGCGCAGCGAGCTGGGTGGAATCGTCGAGGTGGGTCGCCAGGTAGTCATTCGGGTCGAGGAAGAGCGAGTCCATCTCTACCCGGCCATCGCGGAAGGTCCAAGAACTCCGCGGGCGATCCCAGTAGAGCTCAATGCCATTGCTCTCCGGGTCGGTGAAGTAAAAGGCTTTGCTGACCAGATGGTCGGCGCTGCCAACGTAGCGGGAGGCTCGGTGCTGTGCCGCGCTGGCCACTGTGGCCGCAAGGCTTGCTTCGGTCCCGAACAGCAGGGCAGTGTGGAACAGGCCGGCCTCTGCCCGCGAGGGCAGCGGCAGCTGGGGTTCGTGCCGCAGAGTGATGATTGGAACGCCGCTGCGGCCCAGGGTTGCTACTTGCGTCGAGCGGCTTTGCAGGGTGAGGCGCAAGGCGTCGCGGTAGTAGGAGATCATTGCCTCGAAGTCGGCGACATAGAGAGTCACCGCAGCCATCGTGGTTTCGGCCGGGAGCAGGTCGCCGTTGGCCCGCCGGGTCTCATTGTGTTCGATGCTGATGGTCGACACGGTTGCTCCTTGGCGCCGGATTCAGTAGTAGTTGCAGATTCAACTAAGTTACTTGAAAATTACTTGTAGTGTCAACTATTGGTAGACTTGGTCCATGACCGAGACCCATTGGCTTAGCGCGGATGAACTTCGAGCCTGGATGCGTTTCGAGGCTGTCGTTGAACTGTTGCCCGGAGTGCTCGACTCCCAGCTCCAGCGCGATGCCGGTCTGAGTCATTACGAGTACCTGTTACTGGCCAAATTGTCCGAAGCGGAGGGCCGCGCCTTGCGAATGACCGCACTGGCCTCGCATACCAACGCCACCCTGCCCCGGCTCTCACATGTCGTGTCACGTCTGGAGCAGCGGGGGTATCTGACTCGAGGGCAGTGCGCCGAGGACAAACGGGCAACCATTGCCGCGCTCACCGAGGCCGGCTGGCATAAGGTGCGTGAAACCGCTCCGGGCCACGTCGGAACTGTCAGGAAATACGTCGTTGATCTGCTGACTCCGGAACAGATTGCGCAGCTGGATGAGATCTCCTCCGCCATGTTGGCGGCTCTTGATCCGGAGAATCGGCTGCAGGCGCTCGCGGACCGGCCGAGCTAAGCTGCTCGATTGCTTTGGTGGCTTTCAGTGCCGCGGCTCGGCCGGCGCGGGTCGCGCCGATTGTCGATGCGGAGGCGCCGTAACCGACCATCAGGACGCGATGGTCGCGGCCGACCTCAACGCCGTCCGTAATGATTCCACCGCCGGGTTCCCGTAGTCGCAGCGGGGCCAGGTGATCGAGCGCGGCCCGGAACCCGGTAGCCCACAGTATTGAGTCTGCCCGAACCAAAGTCCCGTCGGCGAACCGGACGCCGGCCGCCTCGATATCTGAGATCTTCCCGCGTGAGACCAGAATGCCCGCGGCGATACCCTGTCGGTAGTCAGGTGTGAGTGGAAGACCGGTTGCCGCAACCACGCTGAGTGGCGGAAGCCCGGCGGCGGTGCGTTCCGCAACCCGCCGCTCGATATCCCGGCCCCAGTTCGAGTCGCCGGCGAGGTTCCTGAACTCGGGTGGCCGGCGGGTAGACCAGATCGTGTTGGCGCCGGCAGCATTCAGCTGCAGCAGGAACTGTACGGCGGACGTGCCGCCACCGACAACAACGACGTTTTGACCGCGGAACTCTTCTGCCGACCTGAAGTCGTGCGTATGCAGCTGCCGACCACGAAACAGATTTCGGCCGGGATAGTGCGGCCAGTAGGGGCGGGTCCATGTTCCGGTCGCGTTGATGATCAGCCGGGTCTGCCAAATACCGGAATCGGTCCGAAGTGTCAGCGGGCCATCCGGCCCGGAGTCTGAGCTGACTTGCTCGACGATTACTGGCCGGTGTACCGGAAGGTCGAATCGTCGTTCGTAGTTTCCGTAGTACTCGGTGACAATCTCCGATGCGGGCGTGGCCGAATCCGGCTCGCCGAGTGGCATGCCCGGAAGGTCGTGGATGCCATGCGCGGCGTCGAATGTCAGCGCGGGCCAGCGATGCCGCCAAGCTCCGCCCGGGCCGTCGTTGGAGTCGAGGATGATGAAGTCTCTGCCGGGCTTGAGGCCACGGCGGCGCAGGTGGTAACCAGCGGAGAGTCCGGCCTGGCCGGCTCCGATCACGACGACTTGCAGCACCGATTTCCCTCCGAACGTTGTCGCTTCAAGTAAGTAACGGTGGATGCCGGCCGGGTATTCCGCTGCGCTCCGCGCCACGGCCAGGTGCTGCATGCCGGGTCTGATCGGACTGTTACAGAAGCGGCGACTCGATGCTCATAGATTGTGAACTGGGAGGATTGAGACGTGGACACCATCTTCGTGAACGGAACCGTCGGGGCAGGGAAATCAACGCTAGCGGACGCGCTAAGTGCAGCCGAGCGATCGCTGCATGCGGTCATCGACCTGGACCAGATCCGGAGATTGCACCCCGCGACGCGCTCGGATCCGTTCTCTCACGAACTCGAACTGCAGAATCTCCGGAGCCTGGTTGGCAATTTCAGACGGGCCGGTGCTCGGCGAATCGTTCTGGCCGGTGTGATCGAGAATCCCGCGGAGGTCGCTCGCTATACCGCAGCTCTGGAGACGACGGGAATGTTCATTTGCCGCTTGGTGGCTCCGTCGGCAGTTTTGGCTTCGCGTCTCCGGCATCGACATCGCGATGATCCGGATGGGCTGCAATGGCACCTTGCGCGGGCCGGACAGCTCGCTCAGATCCTCGAGGCGGCTTCGCTCGACGACCTCGTGCTCGACTCGTCACGGCTATCTGTCATCGAACTCGCCCGCGTGGTGAGGCTGGCAGCGGGATGGGCCAGCCAGACAGAGATGGCAGCCGGTCCGCCGCCCTGTTTGTCAATCCCTCACCGGACGTCAGGAGGCCGATCTGATAGACCGGGACTATGAGACTTCGAGCGATGGCTGCGCTGACTGCCCTTGCCTTGCTGGCGGGACTGGCCGGTTGCGGCCAGGGCGTGAGCGACGAGGCGCAGGGTGACGACCCGGCGAAATCTGCGGTCACCATCGAGGTAGCGCAGATGTCGTATAGCCCGTCCACTGTCACCGTGCAGGTCGGGGAGTCGGTCACCTGGAAGTTCGACGACGGCAACGTTCGGCACGACGTGGTCAGTGCCGACGGGTCGTTCAAGAGCAAGATCGCCGACGGCGGCTCCTATACCTACACCTTCGACAAGCCGGGCACGTACGCCTACTCGTGCAGTCTGCATCCCGCAATGACCGGAACCGTCGTCGTCGAGGGCTAGGACCAGCAGCATCGCCGGGCTGCGATTGACAAGGAGTTTCGTGGAGTGGAAACTAGTTCCATTCAGCTAAAGGAGTAGCAATGGAACTTCGGTACGCCACCAACCCCGATCAGGTCCCGGCATTCGATACCAGCGAACTTCGCCGGCGATATCTGGTGGAGAACCTGTTCACGGACGACGAGGTGACTGCTGTCTACACGCACCACGATCGAGTCGTGCTCGCAGGTATCCGACCGGTGGCCACAACCGTCGTGCTTGAGACGTCCCCGGAGATTCGTAGCGACTACTTCTTCGAGCACCGGGAAGCCGGCATCGTCAACGTGGGTGGCCCGGGAACCATTGCGGTCGACGGCGCCAGCTACCGGCTCGACCACGGTTCGTGTCTGTACATCGGCCGCGGCAGCCGCGAGGTGACGTTCGCCAGCAGCGACGTCGGTGGGGCGCTCGGCCCGGCGAGGTTCTACCTGTTCTCCGCTCCGGCGCACACCGAGTACCCGACGACGCTGGTTTCTGCCGGAGAAGGAACCGTGCGTGAACTCGGCGACCCGAAGACATCGAACCGGCGCACGCTGAATCAGTACATTCACGAGAACGGTGTGCGCAGCTGCCAGGTGGTGATGGGGGTTACCTCGCTGCACGAGGGCAGCATGTGGAACACGATGCCGGCGCACACCCATGACCGCCGCACCGAGTGTTACCTGTACTTCGACCTTCCTGAGGATGCACGGGTCATTCACCTGCTAGGCACCCCGACCGAGACCAGGCACCTCGTGGTCGCCAATGAACAGGCGACGATTGCGCCCAGCTGGTCGGTGCATTCCGGCTTCGGCTCGGCGAGCTACTCCTTCGTCTGGGCAATGGCGGGGGAGAATCAGTCCTTTGACGACATGGATGGATTCGCGATCGGAGACATGCTGTGAGCTTCTCGCCCGCGGCGTTCTCGCTGACTGGGAAGACCGCCGTGGTCACCGGCGCGCGCCGTGGCATCGGCCAGGAGGTCGCAGCCGCTCTGGCTTCCGCCGGTGCGGATCTGATTTTGCTGGCCCGTGACACGGACCTCGAGGCAACGCTGTCTCGGATCGAGGCGCTGGGAAGGTCGGCGCGAATCGTCACAGCCGATCTGGAAAGCCCGGAAGCAGCGCAACGGGTCGCGACCGAGCTTGCCGAAACGGTCGAGGTCGACATCCTGGTGAACAATGCGGGGATGATCCTGCGCGATGACGCCGTCGATTACGACTACGCCTCGTGGCAGCGTGTGCTTGACGTCAACCTGAACTCGGCGTGGCTGCTCAGCCAGCAGATCGGCGCAGCGATGGTGGCGCGCGGCTCGGGCAAGATCGTCAACATCGCCTCGCTGCTCTCCTTTCAGGGAGGCATCAGGGTTCCTGCGTATGCGGCATCCAAGCACGGGATAGTCGGCGTCACCAAGGCGCTGGCGAACGAGTGGGCGGCGGCTAATGTCCAGGTCAACGCGATTGCGCCGGGCTACATCGCTACCGACAACACCGAGGAGCTGCAGTCAGACGCCGCGCGCTCTGCGGAGATCATCGGCCGGATTCCGGCCGGGCGGTGGGGCGCGGCTGCCGACATCGCCGGAGCTGCTGTCTTCCTCTCCAGTCCTGCCGCGGACTATATCAACGGTCACGTTCTCGCGGTCGATGGCGGCTGGCTGGCGCGTTAGGCGACCGCTCGTGTCAAGATTTCGGTATGACGAATAGCGCCACGACCGCCAGCGACAAGACCCTGCTCGTGCTCGAGGCGGTTCTGACGAATCGGCGGTTCACCGACGTCGTCGAGGCGACCGGCCTGGCGAAGGCTACGGTGCATCGGATCGCGACGACACTGGTCCAGCATGGATTTCTGGTGGTGACCGAGGCCGGCGAGTACATTCCCGGTCCGAAGGCACTAGCGCTTGCAGGAATGGCGCTGGAACGGATAGACATCTCGGCGCTGGCCGATCCGTTCTTGGCTGAGCTGGTCACTGCGACTCGCTGCACCGTCCATATCGGGGCACTGAATGGCGACGAGGTGATCTACGTGGCGAAGAAGGATTCTGACAAGCCATATCGAATGCCATCCCGGATAGGTAAGGGGCTGTGGATGCACAGCTCGGGGATCGGCAAGGCGATTCTCGCTGATTTTTCCGCGGCACAGCTCAACAACTTCGTGGAACGCGCCGGCCTGCCGAAACGCACCCCGAAGACGATCGACACGAAAGCCGCCTTGATCAAAGAAATCGATATGGTCCGCCGCCGAGGTTTCGCAATCGACGACGAGGAGAACGAGCCGGGCATCCGGTGCGTTGCCGCTGGCGTAAGGGACCACACCGGACTGATGACCTACGGGCTGAGCATCTCGACTCTGACCCTGGAGCACAGCCCGGAGCAGGTCGAGGCGATGGCGCCGCAGGCAATTGAGGCAGCGGGCGCCATCTCGCGTGCGCTGGGATACACCGGCAAACTTTGACGGAATCGGCTGCCAACGGATCAGAGCGCGAGGACTATCCGTTCGATGGCCGGGCGGGGGTCGTAATCCCGAGTCGGCATTGCGAGCTGGTGAAGGATAGCGCCATCGACCTGGTCGGTGAGAATGCGGCTGGCCGTCGTCGGATCCCTGACGCCAAGCTGGGTCAGCATCCGGGTACCAAGGTCCACGAACGCCGAACGCCCTGCGGCCAGTGGCTCGCGAAGCTCAGCGGAGGACGATGCCGCGAGAAAAAGCGCGTACCGTGCGGCCGTTCGACTGCGATGCGGCCCTAGCGATAGTTGGACGTACTCGGCGAGCGCCCTGGCCGCATCCTGACGTGAGGTTGGCAGCGGGGCGGACCTGAGAGCTTCCCAGTCCGCGCGGTCGAGCGTTTCGAGTCGTTCGACGATGCCACGCAGCAGGCCTTCCTTCGATCGAAAATAGTTCGAGGTCGTCCCTTCCGGGAGTTCTGCGGCCTTGTCGGCGGCTCGGTGAGTCAGTGCACGGATGCCAGCTACGCCGAGGACTTCGATTGCCGCATCGAGCACTAGTTCCCGTTTAGCTGCCATAGTCCTCGATCCTAGCTTCGTACTTCTATTACTACATATGTAGTACGATCGAGGCATGAAGCGTGAGGCAGCGGTAATCGGAGCAGGTGTTGGCGGGTTGACCGCGGCAAACTTTCTGGTTCGTGCAGGCTGGGAGGTCTCGATCTTCGAACGCGCGGCATCGCTGCCGACGACAGGAACGGCGCTTGGCATGTGGCCCTCGGCGATGGCCGCGCTCGACCTGATCGGCGTCGGCGAAGCCGTCCGGGCGCATGGTTGCCGGGTGACCGGCGGGTCGATCCTGCGTCCGGATGGATCATTGATCGCCCGGATCGGCGATCGGCAGGGGAGCGTGCTGATCTCACGTCCGGCCTTGCTGGCCGGGTTAGCGGCTGCTTTACCCTCCGGTGCGATCCGGTTCGGCAGCGAGGTGAACGGAATCCAGTCAGTGCGGCAGTTCGATCTCGTCGTCGCGGCGGATGGGCTGAACAGCAAGATCCGCGACGAACTGTTCGGTCCGCGGTATGCGCCTCAGTTCCTTGGCGCCGTCGCTTATCGCGGTTCCGTGCCGGGCAGCGTGTCGACGGTCAGTGAAACCTGGGGATCGGCGAGGCTCTTCGGCATTACGCCTCGCGGCGACGGACTGACGAACTGGTTCGGCTGTGTCCGCACGCCACGTCTGGCCGACGCCGGCGCTCCGGATCCGCTCCGCAGCCTGGAATGGCATTTCGGGCGCTGGCACAGCGACGTAGTCGACGTGCTTGCCCGGATCGAATCCAAATCGGTTCTGCAGCACGCCCTGTATCAGACTCCTGCCCTGCCGACCTACGTCCGCGGTAACGTGGCGCTGATTGGTGATGCCGTGCACGCGATGGCGCCAAATCTGGGACGTGGCGCGTGTGAGTCGATCCTCGACGGCGCCGCGCTGGCCCGCTCGCTCGGTGAAACAGCCGGATCGGTCCGTGACATCGAATCCGGCCTCCGTCGATACGACAAGGCTCGTCGGCGGACGACGCGCCGATTCGTGCAGGCCTCGCGTCTTATGGGCAGGATGGCGATGACGTCGCGCTGGCAGCCAGGTCGCGATCGGATCCTGAGCCAGATTCCTGGCTAATCGGCTTGGTCCGGTAGCCCAATCGGTGGGATGAGCGTTGTCAGCTCGTGCCGCACCCACCAGACACCCTGCTCGCGTTTCTCGGCGCGATCGCTGAATCGATAGAGAAACAGCCGGGCGCGCACCCAGCGTGGGCGCTCGCCCCGGAACGGGTCGAGCCGGAGCAGTCTCAGCGTCCGGCGATCTGCCTCGAGCAGGCGCTGCAGGAAGACGATGAACCAGCGGTCGGTGCGGCCGCCAAGGGCGAGGAACCACATCAGCCAATCCAGCCGAAGGTGGTACGGGGCGAACTGCCGGGGCATCCGGTGCAGGTCACCCGGCTTTCCCTTGAACTCGTACTCCTGCCAGTCGGTGGCATCAGGACTCTCCGATCTGGTGCCCTCAACAATCACTTCGTAACGCTGCTGGGTAACGGTGCCGAACGCGCCGTAGGCGTTGACGAGGTGGAACGAGTTGAAGCTCGCGTTCATCAACTGGTGCCTGGATACCAGGTTGCGGGCCGGCCAATAGCTCAACACGAGCATGAGAAGCGTCCCGCCGAGCACCAGTGCCACGAAGTAGCCGGGCATGATGGTGTCGACCTCGCCGGGTACCAGCCACGGAAGCAGCACGCCAGCCACCGGATCACTGACCGCGGAAAATGCCAGAATGATGGTGAGCACATTGAGCCAGGCAAAATTTCCCGAAATGACCAACCACAGCTGAGTCACGATGATGATTCCGGCGGCAGCGCTGGCCAGCGGTTGAGGTGCGAACAGGAAAAACGGCACGACAAGCTGGGTGAAATGATTTCCGAGTACCTCAACCCGGTGCAGGGGCTTTGGCAGCCGGTGTGCGGTTCGGCTGACCGGATTGGGCATCGGCTGGGTCTCATGGTGGTAGTACAACGCGGTCAGGTCCCGCCAGGAACGGTCACCGCGGATTTTGATCATGCCGGCGCCGAATTCGAGCCGGAAGGCCAGCCAGCGTGCCAGGAAGATGATCAGTATCGGCGGCGCAGCCTGATGCGAACCGAGAAACGCCATCAGGAACCCTGCCTCCAGAAGCAGCGACTCCCAGCCGAACCCGTAGAAGGTCTGCCCGATATTGACGATCGACAGGTAGCCGAGCCAGATCAGGCCGAAGGCGAGAAACGGCAACCACGGCCCCGCGGCCTGTGGCAGTCCCAGTACGAGCGCGAGACTCACGACGATCCCGAACACGCAGACGGCGATCAGCAGCCGGTCAGAGTACCGCCAGTGAAAGATGGTCGGGATCCGCCGGCCCCGGATCCGGGACAGGTAAGCCGGCGCGGGAAGCAGGCCGTGTTCGCCGAGCAGGGCGGGAAACTGTGCGATGGCGGAGGCGAAGCCGATCACGTACAGGGCAGCCACGCCGCGCTGTAGAACTTCGCGGGCAAAGTCGTAATCGGTCGCGTTGAGCCAGTCCATGACCTTACGTTTCCTCGCCTCGGCGATCCGGGTCCTCGAACTCGACGTTACTCCGGCTCCGCCGCGCCGACCAGAGCAAGCAGACCTGCCCCCGTGTCGTAGACTTGGGCCTCGTGGCGAGCGGTAAGTATCGGGAAATTGCCGACCGGCTTGCGGCCGAGCTGGCAGATGTACCGCCAGGGGTTCGGATCGCCAGCGAGAACGAAACAGCTGAACGTTTCGGCGTCGGCCGCGCGGCCGCGCGCGCTGCGCTACAGGAAATGGAACGGCGGATGGTGATTCGCCGGATTCAGGGCGTGGGCACTTTTACCTCTCGGCGGATCGACTATCCAATTTCCCAGGCCATCGCGCCGTCATGGAGTGAAACCATTCGCCGCGGCGGTGCCGTGCCGAAAAGTGTGGTCAGGCTGTGCGAGCAGCAAACATCGCCGGCCGACGTGGCCGACGTCCTTCGGCTCGAGCCCGGCGCGCCGTGCCACCTGCTGAAGCGACAGTCCTACACCGACGGCGTGCTCGCGGCCTGGGGGGAGGAGTGGGTCCCGGTTGACGTCGTCCCGGAACTGCTGATCGCTACTACGGTGACCGAATCCCTGCATCGGATTCTCAGTGAGGTCGCAGGCGCGACGCCCCGGCGGGCCTGGTCGCGGGCCAGCACCGAGATCACGGATGCCGACACAGCCCGCGGCCTCGGCTGCCGTCCCGGCGACGCAGCGTGGCTGGTCGAGAGCCTGAACTGTGACACCGGGACCGGCAGACCACTGTGCTTCACTCGGCGCTGGATGCGCCCCGATGCGATCCGGATCATCTTCGAAAGCGGCGATCGCGGCCAGGGGTCCGCCGAAGGACGCTAGAGCAGTCCTGCCGCCTTAAATGTCTGTTCCGCGATTGCCGGTGAATGTGTCATCCCGCGTCCGCCGGGACCGGTGACCAGGCGGACATCCGGTACGACCTCCCGGTGGTAGTAGATGCCCTGGCCGACGGCACCGCTGACGGAGTCA
Source organism: Saxibacter everestensis (assembly GCF_025787225.1). Lineage (NCBI taxonomy): Bacteria > Bacillati > Actinomycetota > Actinomycetes > Micrococcales > Brevibacteriaceae > Saxibacter > Saxibacter everestensis. The sequence continues at coordinate 1,951,553 of NZ_CP090958.1, read as the reverse complement.
CCGACCCCGGGAGCCAGCTGGCTGTAGACCCCGGTCCACCTGCGTTCGATCCGCGGGATGCGGTGTCCCAGAACTCGTTCCGCCTTTCGGGCCAGGAGCTCATACGGCCGTTCCTCGACATCGAACCCGAACGGTTCGTCGTACATGTGGGTGTCGCCGATGGTGAGCCCACCGTTGTTGCGTTGCACCATCAGCAACTGCATTCCCCACTGCCTTGCGCTCGGTTCCTGGGCCGGCATGACGCTCAGAGCCGGCACATCGAATCCGGGGTAGTAGCGAAGCGAATCGGCGTCGGCCACCGACGTGGTGAGCGTCTCGCCGAGCGATTCGGTCTGCATCATATGCAACCTGACCCGACGCACCGGCACGGTTTCGACGTCGCGCAGCCAGGGCGCCGCGACACCGTTGTGCCAGGCGCCGGTGCACACGATCGCCTGGTCGGCCGACCAGGTCTTCCCGGTGCTGTCCCGGAGCAGAACCCCGGAGGGCACATCGTCGACGGCGGCGATCTCGACACCGGCATGGAACTCGTACCGTCCCGATTTCTCCAACTCGGCGCGGATTGCCCTGGGTACCAGCCTCGGCTCGACCGCGGCGTCCTGCCGGCAGAGCATCCCGGCGAGGACGTCGCCCCGGACGGCCGGGTTGTGCTCCCGTACGCCTTCGGCATCCAGCAGCTCGAACCCGCGCAGCCCGGCGTCGCTCCGTGCGCAGACCTGTTCCAGCACGGCGAGCTCGGCCGGGTCCGTCACCACGGTGAGCGACCCGTTCGGCCGGAATCCGGTGCCGGGGACCGACTCTGCGACTCGTTCCCACAACTCCCGGGCACGAAGCGAAAGCTCAAGATCCGCACCGGTTGCGCGCCCCGACACCCAGACCAGGCCGAAGTTGCGCACGCTCGCACCTCGGGCATCTGCCTCACGTTCCAGTTGCACCACTGTGTGACCGGACTGGACGGCGTGGAAGGCGTGCATGCTGCCGAGGATTCCGCCGCCGACAATCAGTACTTTTGCGCTCATGGACGCACCGCCATTCGTGGTTGGGAGACTTCGCCGGGTTCCGCGAAGAGTATCCGGTTGATTTCGTCGAGTGGGCGAACAGACGACACCAGGTCGGCCCAGGGGAGCCGCTCGGTCCGGGCCAACAGGTCGACCGCCGCCACCAGATGCTTAGGTTCGTAGTTGTGCACTCCGGTGACGGTCAGCCAACGACGGACGATCCGTTCCGGGTCGATCCGGATGTTCGGCCCGGGTGCGACTGAACCGATCAGGACCAGCCGGCCGCCGGTGTCCAATCGGTCAACCAGTCCTTCGAGTGCGGCGGAGCTACCGGAGAAATCGAGGGCGATGTCCACCGAGTCCGGCAGGGTCCCGTGGTCGGCAGGTACCGTCGACGTCGCGCCGAACCGTTCGGCCAGCCGCAGTCGTCGAGGGTCCGGGTCGCTCACGATGATTTCCGCCGCCTGCTGGTCGGCGGCAAGCGCCGCTGCGGTGATGCCGAGCATTCCGGCGCCGATCACCAGCACCCGTCGACCGGACATCGGGCCGGCGGCTTCTCCTGCGGCCATCACCGTGGCGGTCGCACAGCCGGCCGGTGCCGCGACCTTATCGGGCATCGACCGGGGAAGCGTGGCGATCCGGCTTCCGGCCGGAAGGTGGATATGCGAGGCGTAGCATCCGGAAAGGGCCCACGGCCCGGCAAGTTTCTCGTGTCCGACCTTGCTCGCCGCCCGGCACTTCGCCATCCGGCCGGAACCGCAGCGATCACACGTGCCGCAGCTGCGCACGACGCTCCAGACCACCCGGTCGCCAATCGCCAGCGGCGTGCCGTCGATTCCGGCGGCGCCGCCGGCGCCGATCGCGACAATCTCGCCGACCGCCTCGTGCCCGAGGATTCCGGGCGCCGGCGCCTCACGCCTTCCGGCCACGGTGTGCCGGTCGCTGCCGCAGACCGTGGCGAGGCTGATTGCGACCAGCACGTCGCCGTCCTTGACAACTGGCAGCGGGACGATTCGCGATTCGAACGGCCCTGCGCCGAGCCAGACCTGTGCCGTCGCGAACCCCTGCGAACCGGACAGCTCCTCGGGGATTACATCTGTGAACGAGCCCATCCGGACAGCCTTTCGATTAGATAGACCACCGCGAAGATGATCAGGATTATTGCGCCGGCGAACTCGAAGTTGAGCGTGCGGACGGCCTCCAACAACAAGAAACCGACGCCGCCCGCACCGACGATGCCGAGCACAGTGGAGGTGCGGATGTTGACGTCGAGCATGTACAGCGTCGAGCCGACCAGCGCCGGCATGAGCTGCGGCAGCACCGCGGCGAATAGCACCTGCCACCAGCCGCCGCCCACCGAGCGCACGGCTTCAGCGGCACCGGGGTCGATCTCCTCTGTCGCGTCAGAGATCAGCTTGCCGAGGAAACCCATCGAGCCGATTGCCAGCGCACAGGCACCAGCGATCGGTCCCAGCCCGACTGCCGCCACGAATATTACGGCCATGATCAGCTCCGGCACGGCTCGGACCCCGAGCGTCACCGCCCGTGCGCCTGAGTAGACGCTGGGGTGCGGTGACACGTTCCGGGCGGCGAGGAGCCCCAGCGGCACCGACAGCACGGTGCCGGCCGCCGTCGCGACCAGGCCGATGGCCAATGTTTCCAGGACGGCGAAAACGAGCTGGTCGCCGGCCAGGGTGAAATGGGGCGGCAGCAGTTTCCCGGCGACCTCGATCATTGCCGGAAAGCTCGTGGCGATCTGCCAGGGATCGATCTTCAGGCTTGCGAAGGCATAACCGATCGCCGCGACCAGCAGGGCACCGAACCCGAGGCGGGCAAATCGCTCACGGGTCCACGGCGGGGTCACGGTGTGCAAATTCCGGGGCGCGCCCGGATTGGATTCCGAGGACAGCAGCAGCCGGCGGGCGCCGATGGACACCAGCTCCATAGCCACGATCATCCCGAGGATGACCAGGACAATGCCGATGGCCTTGTCGTAGACGAGGCCGCGCAGGGAATCCTGCAGCGCGAAACCGATCCCGCCGGCTCCGACGAAACCCAGCACGACGGAGGTGCGCAGATTGATGTCGATCCGGTAGATGAAGGTCGAGATCCACGACGGAACCACCTCCGGAAGCACGGCGGTGACCAGTTCGCGCACCGGCCCGACTCCGACGCTGCGGGCAGCTTCGCGCGGGCCGGTCCCGGTGCGCTCGATGGCCTCGGCGAACAGCTTGGCCAGCATTCCGATGGAGTGCAGCGCCAGGGCAAGAATTCCGGGGAGGATCCCGATGCCCATGGCCCGGACCAGCAAGACGGCGAACACCAGATCGGGGACCGCTCTGCAGACGGCGATAACCCCGCGGGCCACGCCGTAGACGGCGCGGTTCGGAGTGGTGTTCTGCGCGGCCAGGAAGGCCAGCGGTATCGAGACGATAGTGGCGAAGACAGTGCCCAGCAGCGCAATCATCAGCGTCTCGATCGCGAGGTCGGCGATGCGCCCGGGGTTCTCGGTCTCGGGCGGCAGCATCCGTTCGACCAGGTTGAGCACGGAGCCGAACCCGTCGCTGAGGGTGGCGAGGTCGAACTCGATGTAGACGGCGCTCGCGATGGTCGCGGCGATGGCCAGCGCAGCGACGATTGCGGCGGTGATCTTTTGCCGGGTGACCGGCGGCCGGATGGGCATCCGGCCGTCGGTCACGGCCTCTGTCTCGCGGGTCGTAGTCAGCGTCACGCCGGTGCCTCCGCGGTGTCGACCGCGACCCGGCGGTAGATCTCCATCACGTTGTCCCGGGTCAGACCTTGAGTCGGCTGGTCCAGCACCTTGCTGCCATGGCGCAGGCCGACTATGCGCTGCCCCCATTCGAGCGCGAGGTCGACCTGGTGCAGCGTGCAGAGCACGGTGAGCTGCTCCTCGAGGCACACCTGGAACAGCAGATCCATCACGATCCCGGCGTTCTCGGGATCCAGAGAGGCCACCGGCTCGTCCGCCAGCACCACCGCTGGTTTCTGCATCAGGGTCCGGGCGATGGCGACCCGTTGTTGCTGGCCGCCGGAGAGCGTGTCGGCGCGCTGGAATGCCTTATCGGCCAGACCCACCCGATCGAGGTAACCGAGCGCCTCGCGCCGCATGGCAGCGGAGTAGCTCAGCACGCCGTACCGCGGCCCACGGAGCCGGCCAAGCGCCCCGATCAGCACGTTCTCCAGACAGCTGAGCCGGCCCACCAGGTTGAACTGCTGAAAGATGAACCCAACCCGGGTGCGCAGGGACCGTAACTGCCGGCCGGAAGCGCCATGCACGGGTTGGCCGAGCACGGTGGCCTGACCGGTGTCCATCCCGTGCAGCCCGTTCAGGCATCGCAACAGGGTCGACTTCCCGGATCCGGACAGGCCGAGCAGGATGACGAGTTCGCTGCGCCGGATCTCGAGATCGACCCCCTGCAAGGCGGTGACATCACCGAAGCGTTTCGTGATGCCGCGCGCGTCGATCACCGGGTCGGCGGCTGATCCTGGCGGCTGACCCGGAGCCCGGAGAGGTTCAATCGGCTGGTTCACGGTCAGTTCTCGCATTTGTCGGATTTCGTCGTGGCGCAGACTTCGCGGACCCCGTCATAGGCAGCGTCTTCTGTTCCCTCGAAGCCCCAGGCATCCTCGTCGGTCAGCGTGCAGTCACCGTCGCAGAAGCCCTTCTTCTTCAGGTAGTCCGAGTTGGCTTTCTCTTTGATGATTTTCCTGAGCTTCTCCAGAGCCGCGTCGCCGAGCTCGTTGCTGCCGGCCATCACGTTTCCGGCGATGGTTTCCGATGTCCACACCTTCTTCAGGTCGCCGTCCTTCAAGTCGCCCTTCGCGGGCAGCGTCTTGTCGATCATCGATTCCATCGCGAAGCCGGCATCGCACTCACCGTTCTTGACGGCCAGCGCCGCGGCGTCATGGCTGCCTGCGTAGATCGGCTTGACCCCGGCTGAGAGGTCTTCCTCCCGTGCCGATTTGATGATTCCTTCCTCGATCAGTCCGGCACTGGGGTAGAGGAAGCCGGAGGTCGAGCCGGGATCGACGAAGCACACTTTCTTCCCGGCGAAGTCCTTGAGCTCATCGATGCCGGCATTGTCGCCCTGGGTGATGGCGTACGACTTGTATCCGGAAGGTTCGTCCTTGGTGGGCTTGACTGCGCCGAGCGGCGTGATGTCGGCTTCGTTCTGGGTGGCGATCACGTAGGCGAACGGACCGAACACTGCCAGGTCGACGTTGCCCGCGATCATTCCTTCGACCACGCCGGCATAGTCGCTGGCCTGGCTGAACTCCACCTTCGCGCCGGTTTCTTCTTCCAGCAGCTTGACGATCGGGTCGTAGCCCTCGGCTAGATCGGTCGAGTTCTCGGCGGGGACCGCGCCGAGCACGATCTCTGCGGGGAAGTCGCTGTCCTTCTCGCTGGCGGCGCTACTGGCGCCGCAGGCGCTTAGGCCTAGCAGTGCGGTAGCGGCGAATGCGCCATAAACTATCTTTTTCACTTTGGTAGTCCCTTCTCAGGCTACTGCCGGCCGCGAGTTGTACGCGGCGATGAGCTTCGGCAGGTCGGCTACGGAGTCAATGACATGGGTGTGCGGTACTGTTGCGAACTGCTCATCGCCGTGTGCCCCGGTGCGTACCCCGGCGATGATGCTGGCCCCGGCCCTTGAACCGGCCAGCAGGTCGCTGGTCGTGTCTCCCACCGCGGCGATCTGCGCGACATCGTCGATGCCGAGACGGATCAGCGCCGTGAGCAGCATGTCGGGGTACGGCCGGCCGCGCCCCGCGTCTTCCGGGGAGAGCACCAGATCACACAAGCCGTCCCAGCCGAGGGCGGCTATCAGCTGGTCTCGGGTTGCGGCGGAGAATCCGGTGGTCAGGGCGACCGGGATCCCTTCGGCCCGGCATGCCTCGACTGTTTCCTCAGCGCCGGGGATCGGCACCGCGCCGCCGGGGGAATGGATCGACTCGGCGTACGCCGTTTCGAACGATTTGTTTGCCTGCAGGGCAAGCTCTTCATCACCGCCGAAAATGTCGCGGAAGACCGCTATCTTCGACTGGCCCATCGTGAGCCGGGCGTACTCGGCTGCGTTCTCATAGTCCTGGCTGCCTTCCTGTAGGCCTGCGTCGGCCAAGGCGGCGTCGAACGCCTCGATCACGGCCCCGCCATCGCGGACTGTGGTTCCCGCCATGTCCAGGCAGACCAGCCCGATCCTCCCCGGGCCCTTTCCGGTGGCGGAATGTGGACGTTCGGGGGATGGCCTTGGGTCCATCGGATGCTCCTCAACGTGTTGATCCGGCTGTCGAATGGCCGGCTGGTGCTTTCGAACAGGTCCTACATTGGCCGACGGTTTCGAATGACCGGCGTTATCAGGGCGAGCGGACGGCGAAGCGTTCATGACAAGCCGGGGTCACTTGTTCGAACAACCCCGGGGACGCGCAGCGGTCACCTGTTGTTAACCTCGTTTCGCTACGTTCGAGGCGATGACCGGTGACAAGCTGCTCGATAATTACGTGCTGGGCCATGTTCGCGCGGTGGTCAGGGATCGGATCGTAGATGATGCCACCGTTGTTGTTCGCGACGGGAGCATCGCCGAGGTCCGCGGCGGCGGAGGCGGCAGCCGCGTCGATGTCGACGGCCGCGGTGCGCTGTGTCTGCCTGGCCTGGTCGATATTCATAGCGACAACCTCAGTCGCGAGCACTGCCCGCGACCCGGTGCGACGCTTCCGGCCGACTTCGCCCTGGCCTCGGTCGAATCACAGCTGCGGGCCGCTGGTATCGCCACCGGATTCCACGGTGTGGCTTTCCAGCAGTTGTCCGCAGTCGGATTGCTGATTGACCAGGACGGCCCCGGCAGAATCTCTGCCGCCATTTCACAACGGCAATCCGCGTCTGTCGACCATCGCATCCTGCACCGGGTCGATATCCGCAGCCCGGCAGGCATCGCGGCGTTACGAGCGGCGCTGGACGATATGCCCTCTTGCCCGGCCGCCAATCGGCCCGTCGTCTCACATGAGGATCACACCCCGGGACAGGGCCAATACGCCGATCCCGCTGTGATGCAGCGCTGGCTGGTGGAGACGGGGGCAATGGGCATGGCCGAATCCGTCGCGCACGTATCCACGCTGGCGGCGGCGCGCGACGAGTTCCTCGGGTTCCGGGATGAGGCCCTGGACTGGCTCGGCGGGTTGGCGAGGGCGGGAAAGATCATTCTGGCCGGTCACGACCCCGCTTCGGAAAGCGACATCGACCTGCTCGCTCGCCGCGGCGGCACGATCGCGGAGTTTCCGACCACCACGGTCGCGGGGCGAGCGGCTCGCTGCCGTGGTCTCGCGTCGGTGGTGGGCGCACCGAACATCGTGCGCGGCGGATCCCATGCGGGAAATGTATCGGCGCTCGCGCTGATCGCGGCCGGCGCGGCAAACGTCATTGCCTCGGACTATCTGCCGACGGCCATGCTTGCCGGTGCTTTCGAGGTCGCACGGCAGGGTGCGGCCAGCTTGCCGAATGCCGTGGCAATGGTAACTGCGAACCCGGCAACCGCAACCGGATTGCGTGACAGGGGAGCCTTGATTGAGGGGCTGCGGGCGGATCTGATCCTGATCGACGATTCCGGCCGCTGGCCAAAAGTGATGGCTCCACCCGGCACCGGCTACCTGAGAATAAAAATATAGGATCTCTGGTTTTGCGGGCATTGTCTGGTTAGAGTAGGTGCACCAAGTTCCACACATCATGCCTCGTTCGCTGATGGTTCGGGGTACGGGAAAAAGGATCGGCAATGGCGACGAACCCAAATACCGCGATAGACAAGGTTGACCCGTACACGCTCACGGCGGACGGAATCAAGGAACCACCTGTCGGCTGGAAGGCGAGTTTCAGGTACCTCGGCCCAGGCCTGATTCTCAGCGCATCCATCGTTGGATCAGGTGAGTTGATCGCTACCACGGTGCTTGGTGCCCAGGCCGGGTTCGTGCTGTTGTGGTTGGTCATTTTCAGCACACTGGTCAAGGTGGCGATTCAGGTGGAGTTGGCCCGCTGGACGATCGCCACCGGCGAACCGGCACTCAGCGGCTACAACAAGGTGCCGCCCAAACTTGGCCGGGTCGGCTGGGTCAACATGCTCTGGATGGTGCTGGCCCTGAGTAAGCTGCTGCAGCTCGGCGGCATCATCGGCGGGGTGGCTGTCGCCTGCAGTATCCTGCTGCCGCTGGGTGGCGATCCATTCAGTGCGACGTCGATCACGATCTGGACGATCTTCATCGCGGTCGTCAGCATTGCCATGCTTTACACCAACAAGTACAGCCTGATCGAGCGTGGCGCCGTCGCCCTCGTCGTCGTTTTCTCTTTCGTGACCATTCTGGTGGCACTCGGCCTGCCTTTCACGCCCTACCCTTACGGTGCCGCCGAACTCGGCACCGGTTTCTCGTTCCTGATTCCGGTCGGCACCCTCGGCGCCGCCCTGGCAATGTTCGGCATCACCGGCGTCGGCGCGGACGAGATTACCTTCTATACCTACTGGTGCGTCGAGAAGGGCTATGCCCGATGGGCGGGGCCGAACGACGGCTCGGATGAATGGGCCCGTCGGGCCAATGGCTGGATCAAGGTGATGTACAAGGACGCCGCTGTGTCGTGGCTGATCTACACCTTCGGCACCTTCGCGTTCTACATCATGGGTGCCGCGGTGCTGAACCCGCAGAATCTCGTTCCTGAGGGCAACGAGACCATCACAGTGCTGTCCCGGATGTACACAGATTCCATCGGGGAGTGGGCGAGCATCGTGTTCCTGATCGGCGCTATTGCCGTCCTCGGTTCGACGATGTGGGCTTCGATTCCCAGCTGGTCCCGGATGTACACCAACCTACTGGCGACTTTCGGCGTGCTGGACTGGAAGGACTCGGTAAAGCGGCTGCGCTGGATCAAGTTCTTCACCGTGGCCCTGCCGATCATCTGGGCTACTGCGTACCTGATCATCCAGGCGCCGGTCATCATGGTCCAGATCGGCGGCGTGGCGACCGGCATTTTCCTGGTGGCCATCGTGATCGCGGTCTGGTATCTGCGCCGGAACGAAACCGATCACCGGCTGTACGGCGGAAGGTGGTTCAACATCGCTCTGTCGGTCAGCAGCATCGCGATTGGCCTGCTCGGCATCTACACCCTGCTGTCCGTTTTCGGGGTGGAGTTCGGCTAGCCAGGGTCGGCGGCCGACGGCTGGCCAGGAACCTGGTCATAGATCAGTTCCCGGCCGGCGACCCGAGCCGCATCCGTCACCGGATGCGGTGTCCGTCGTCCGTCGGGCATGAGATGCTCCACCGCCAAGTCGTCGAGTAGTACCGCGTGATCGGCGATCAGCCGGCGATGGCAACGCCACCAGACGGATTCGCCGCACATGATCGCCGTCCGTTCTGCCCGCGCCTGAGCGACAAGATCGGCAACTGCCTCGGCAAAGTTCTCGGTACGCATGTAACCGGCGTAGGCGCGGAAAGAATCATTGCGCAGGCCAACGTCCGGGGAGTCATCGGCAAGCTTCCGGAAGCCACCGAGTCGTTTGTCCCAGCGGTAGGCGATGCCGCGCTCAGGCAGCCATCGCTCCAGTTCCGGTCTGCCGAACTGCGGATTCCGGCGGCTGCCGGGCCCGATCCGAACGTCAACGAGCGCCGCAACTTCCGCGTCGAGCAGGCGTTCGGCGAATTCGTCCTGCTGGGTAGTGCCGTGACCGACGGTGAGTAGCATCGTTTCTCAAGTCTAGTGCGACCGGGAGGCCGGTTGCTGGCGCCGGTCAACACCCGGTTGCCGGCCAGCACTAGGTGGCCGGACGCCGAACGGGAGCGCTCCCGTTCGGCGACCTAGTCCTTCGGTATCGCCGGTGACGGCAACTGTAGGGTTTCGAGCAATCGACATATTCAGAGGGGACGACGGTGTTATCAGCTGACTTTTGCGTTATCGGCGCCGGGATTGTCGGGCTTGCCACGGCTCGCGCGCTGCAGGAGCGCCATCCCGGCGCATCGGTCACCGTGCTGGAAAAAGAGCCGGTGATAGCCAAACATCAGACCGGTCACAACAGCGGCGTCATTCACTCCGGTATTTACTACGAGCCCGGCAGCCTGAAGGCCAGGCTCTGCCGTGAGGGTGAACGGCTGACCAAGCAGCTGTGCAGGGACCACGGCATCGAGTATCGGGAGTGCGGCAAGCTACTGGTCGCCACAAGCGACGTGGAACTGTCCCGGCTCGTGTCACTCGCGGAACGCGCTGCGATTCACGGTATCCCGGTTGAGTCGGTGTCCGCGGATAGGTTGAACGAGCTCGAACCAAATATCCGCGGCCTCGGCGCGCTGCGGGTTCCCAGCACCGGAATTGTCGATTTCTCGAAGGTTTCGGAACAACTTGCCCGGAACATCGCCGAGGCCGGGGGAGCGGTGGTCCTCGGTGAGCGGGTTGTCGATATCGTCGAGTATCCCGACCACGTTGCGGTGCAGATGGATGCGGAGGACTACCGCTTCGGAGCGCTGGTTGCCTGCGGCGGCCTTCAGGCCGACCGGCTGGCGGAATGCGCCGGCCTGACTCCCGATCTGCAGATAGTGCCGTTCCGCGGCGAGTACTTCCAACTGCACGATGATCTGTCCGATTACGTGCGGCACCTGATCTATCCGGTGCCGGATCCCGCATTGCCATTCCTCGGCGTGCATTTGTCGCCAACGATCGATGATGTGATCACGGTCGGGCCGAGTGCCGTGCTCGGCCTGGCGCGAGAGGGCTACCCGAAGTTCTCGGTGCGGCCGGAGGACGTCGCGCGCTACCTCAGGTTTCCGGGGCTTTGGAAGCTGGCGGGCAAGCATCTCGGCACCGGGTTTCGGGAGATGAGGAATTCGCTGTTCAGTGCCAGCTATCTCAGGGAGTGCCGCAAGTACGCTCCCGGGCTGGAACTGGACGATCTGATTCCCAAGGAAGCGGGCATCCGTGCCCAGGCCGTTCGCACTGACGGAACGCTGCTGCACGACTTCGAGCTGGCGGAGACGCCGCGGATGATGCATGTGCTGAACGCGCCATCGCCGGCTGCAACCGCGGCACTTCCGATCGGACGGTACATAGCCGGCCGGGTGGGCGGGCGGCAGAGCTGAACCGGGCCTCTTATTGCCTGAGCGAAGTGGGGGTCTGCAATTGGGGCGACGCGGCCGACACCGGCCCATCTCGCCCATCTCGCTCGTCCCTCGTTCGAGATGCCCGACCACACCCTGATGGGCCGCCGTCGTCCACTCGCAATCGGTGGCACCGCCCGCCTCGCCTAGCCTGGTTTTCCATGACCATTATGAACAGAACGCGAAACGGTAGTTATCAGCTTGTGATCCAGATAACGGGATGATTAAGTAAAGCTCGTCCCTTGAGGTCTTCCTCTGCACGACCGAGCACATCGAGCGCCTCCGCGAACGTTGAGCAGGTCCCCGCATGCACTCGGGGGGCAACTGCCCTAAGACCCCCTCATAGGAGTTTAAAATTATGCTTCGAAAGCGCTCATTGTTGCGCTCGACGCTCGTGGTCACCGCCGCCGCGAGTATTGCGTTGGGAGGGACCACACTGGCTTCGGCCGTTGTGGCACAACCCGCCGACGCAACCACGACGGCCAGTGCCGCCGATTCCATCGATCCGCAGCTTGCGAAAGCGATCAAGCGGGACCTGGGAATCAGCGTCGACGAGTACCTGGCCCGCGGCGAGACCGCCGAGAAGATTTCCGCCGCCAAAACGGACCTGGAGAAGACCAAGGGCTTCGACGGTGTCTGGATGGACGGCAATAACGTCACCATCGGCGCCAACGCCGCTGCCGGCGCCGACCTGAAGGCTGCTGCCAAGGCGCTGAACGCCAAGGTGGTCAAGACCTCCTCCGGCACGCAGAACTCGGTTGATGCAGCTTGGAAGGCGATCGAAAAAGAGGGCGTTTCCGTCCAGTCGATCGCGCGCAGCAAGAGTGGGTTGAAGGTTACGGTTCAGGCCGAAGCTCAGGCCAAGGCTTCGAAGAAGACGTCGATCGATGCGGCCGCGAACGAAAAAGCCGCGGACGAAATCGATGCTAAGAAGCTCGAAGCGAAGCTCGGCACCAAGATCTCGGTGCAGGCCGCCGACTACAAGATCTCGCCAGCGGCTGCAAACGATCTGCCCGGCGGACACGGCTACATCACATCCAACAAGGGTGGTACGCCGTCCGGCATCTGCTCGGCTGGATTCAACGGTTTCGACAAGGACGGCAAGCCAGTCGTCATTACCGCGGGCCACTGCAACAGTGGCAAGGCGGGCGACCCAGCTGCCTACGGTCAGGGTGGCAAGACCAATCTGGAGAATCCGGCCAAACCCAATGAGCTGACGAAGGATCTCGGCGCCTGGGGACCATCGATCTTCGCCGGGGCCTACAACGGTGCCAGTGACGGCGATACCGACATCGGCATCGTGACGGTCACCAACGGGCAGCTGAACCCGGTCGCCAAGGTGACGGACTGGAAGAACAAGAACGATCTCGCTTCCAGCGGACCGAACGTCAATGGCGTTGTCGATCCGACAGTCGGAGCACCGGTCTGCAAGTCCGGTCGCACCACGTTCTGGACCTGTGACAAGATCGACGAACTGCTGACCTTCGAGGTCGGGATCACCCCAACGAAGACCCAGAAGGTCGAGGGCTTCCGCAGCAACGCCGAAGCCAACGCCGGCGACTCCGGTGGCTCGCAGATCTCCGGAACGAACGCGGTCGGCATCACCAGCGCCGTCGCCAACAAGGGCACGAATCCGGATGGTACCTACATTCTGGAAAACCCTCCGGTGACGTTCGCGACCGGCCTGAAGGACGCGCTCGGTAAGCTGCCTTCCGGCTACACAGTGAAGCAGCACGTTGCCACCCCGACGGTCACGACGAAGAAGGTCGAGTCCGGCGGCAATATCAAGGGCACCGCTCCCAAGGGTTCGACTGTTGTAGTCACGGCCGGCGGACAGTCGCAGAACGTCGACGTCGATGGTGACGGCAACTGGACCATCAAGGCTCCGAACGCGCTCGGCGACTACAACTTCTCCGTGAAGGCCAAGAAGGGCTTCAACGAATCAGCTTCGGTCGACGCAACTGTCAAGGTTGTCGCAGAGGTAATTGACGATGTCACCATCACCACTCCCAAGGACGGCAGCAAGGTATCCGTAAGCGATTCCAAGCTGAAGTTTGAGGGCGAAGGCGAAAACGATGCAGCGGTGAAGATCACCGACTCGGCATCCGACGTGACAGCTTCGGCAACCGTCAAGGACGGCAAGTGGACCGCTGAACTGAGCGACAAGCTGAAGGTTGGCGAGCACAAGTTCACCGCTACCCAGACCGTGGGCAACGAGACCTCAACGGCCTCGGTAACTGTCACGGTCACCAAGGATCCTGCGGCGAAGGTCACCATCACCAGCCCTGAAGACGGCCAGAAGTTCCAGGATGATGACCCGAACATCAAGTTCACCGGAGCCGGTGAAGATGGCGCGGACATCAAGCTGAGTTACGAAGACGGCAAGACCTGGACCGCAAAGGTCACCGATGGTGCCTGGGAAATCAAGCTGGGTGACACGCTGAAGGCTGGCGAGTACACCTTCACCGCAGCGCAGACGGTCGACGGAGAAGCAGCCGGCGAAGCAACAGTGGACATCACCGTTGCTCCAGCTGCCGACACTGACACCGAGGGTACGACCGAGGGCGGCAGCGATTCAGAAGCCGACACCGAGGACGGAACCGACAGTGAAAGCTCGACCGAAGGTGGCAGTGACACCGAGGCCGGCACCGACGGCGAAGGTTCAACCGAAGCCGGCACCAACGCCGAGGACGACAACGGCGATGACCTGCCACGGACCGGTTTTGCCGGAGCGACCGCAGCAGCCATCGGCGGTGGATTGCTAATCGCATTCGGCGCCCTGACGCTGATCGTGATGCGTCGCCGGGAAATGCAGTAAACGAAGGAAAAATAGCGGATAGCGCGGGGTAACGGCCGTGCGATGGCGGGCCTCAAAGTTAAACTTTGGGGCCCGCTTCCGTGTCTTGGGGCGTCCGCGGTCTGGACGTCCGTTTGGTTCCTTACACTTGGAAGTACCGATAGGGAGGCACTCGTATGAAGCTGATGCAAAGAATTGGAGCGACCGTGACCGTGATCGGCGTGGCAACTCTGGCAGCCTGCGGTCCGCAGGACACCGACACGGCGTCACCGGAGGACGGCTCACCCGGAGCCGGCTCGTCCGAGAGTCAGTCCGCCACCGAGCAGACCGACAAGACACTCAAACTTCTGGAAACCCTCAAGACCGAGCTGGGCGACTCCTATGCCCAGGGCTGGATTGAGGAAGGCAAGCTTCACGTCGCCGTGACAACGGATGAGGCGGTGGCCAAGGTCGAGGAGGCCGGCGCGGCCGCGAAGAAAGTGAAGTTCAACGAGAGCCAGCTCAAGCAGGCTCAGCAGGACGTGCAGGATTGGGCCGACTCGCTTGACGCCGAAGCTCGGTCAGCCGTGCAGACCTACGCTGCAGATGGCCGCAACGGCCGGATCGTGGTTGGCGTGCACGAATCCGAAATCGCCGCAGTCGAAAAGGCGTTCCAGCAGGCGAAGCCCGCGGTGGGCGACGGCGTACCGGTGGTGTTCGAAAAGACCAGCGGCAAGATCAGCCCGGCCGGCGGCTAGGCGGGCTTGCCGCTAATCTGCCAGGTCGACCTGGAGCAACCGTGGGCCGACGCCTTTCTGCCCCAGCACGTCATGTGGATTCTGCAGACTGCACCGCTCCAGCGATAGACAGCCGCAGCCGATGCAGTCGCTCAGCTGGTCCCGTAGCCGCCTTAGCTGTTCGATTCTGGCGTCAAGATCTTTCCGCCAAAGAGTGGACAAGTGCTCCCAGTCCTTCGGGCTGGGAGCTTTGTCCTCTGGGAGGGTATTGAGGGCTTCCCGGATTTTCGCCAGCGGAATTCCGACGCGTTGCGAGGTCCGGATGAACGCGACCCGGCGCAGCATCTCCCGGCGGTACCTACGCTGGTTTCCGGAGTTCCGGCTACTGGAGATTAGTCCTTCACGCTCATAGAAATGCAGGGCCGAGACGGCCACGCCGCTGCGGCCGGCCAATTGTCCCGGTGTGAGCAATTTGGCGTTCCACGCCAGGTCGGACATTCGTTTCCCCTCTTTTGACCTCAACTGCGCTTAAGGTCTCAGGATTGAGGGTATCGAAGCTTGGATGGAAAAAGATAGGACGCTGATGAGGATCAAGGGCTTGGCAGGCCAGGCGACAGCTACAGGGACGCCGGGTACCAGCGGCGGCAGGCAGTCGCTCTGGGATCGAGAGCATCGGGCGGCGACGATCGGGCTTTCCGCACTCGCCTTCCTCGTCGCTTTCGAGGCGTTGGCTGTGACCACCGCCATGCCGACGGCGGCGCGTGAGCTGAACGGTGTCACGCTCTACGGCCTGGCGTTCGCGGCACCGCTCGCCGTCGGGATTATCTCGATGACGTTCGCCGGCAGCTGGAGTGACCGGAGCGGCCCCGGTCGTCCGCTTCAGGTCGGCATCCTGATCTTTGTCGCCGGGCTCGTAGTGGTTGGCCTCGCGCCATCAATGTGGATGCTGGTCGCCGGCCGCGGTGTCCAGGGGCTGGGAGCGGGCCTCATCTCGGTCGCGCTCTACGTGGTGATCGGCCGCCGCTACGCCGAAGCGCTGCGTCCGCGGATGTTCACCATGCTGGCCGCTGCCTGGGTGCTGCCGGCGATTGTCGGACCCGCCCTTGCCGGATTGGTCACCGAACGGCTCAGCTGGCGTTGGGTATTCCTTGCAGTGCCGCTACTGGCCGTGAGTGCCGGCGTACTGCTGGTTCGGACGAACCGAGCGCTGAGGCAGCGGAATCAGGCCGTCGTGATTAGCTGGGCTCAGCCGCTATGGGCGGTCGTTGCCGCCCTTGGTGTGCTGGTGCTCAGCCTGTTCGGCGAGCGCGAGCTGCCCTGGTGGGGCGCGGGAGTCCTGCTGGGCGTCGGACTTGTTGCTGTCGCCGTGCCTCGGTTGCTTCCTGGCGGGATCTGGCGGGCCGCCGAGGGCCTGCCAGCCGTGATCGCGATGCGCGGCTTTCTCGCCGCCGCGTTCGTAGGCGCGGAGGTATTCATCCCACTGATGCTTTCGTCAACCCGCGGCCTGTCCGCTTCGCTCGCCGGCCTTGTCCTGACCACGGCGGCGCTGAGCTGGTTCGCCGGTTCGTGGTTTGCCGGACGAAGCGTCGTGCGTCCGATCACCAGGCTCCGCTGGGGTGCTGTGCTGATCGTCGTCGGGACGCTCACGGCGGCACTCCCGCTGATCGAAGCGGTGCCGGTCGCGGTGGGCATGCTCGGCTGGGGCCTGGCCGGCGCTGGGATGGGAATGGCATACCCGACCCTTTCCGTGCTGACCCTGTCGCTGTCCGCCCCGGATGAGCAGGGCGCCAACAGCTCCGCGCTGCAGATCAACGAGGCAGTTGCTCAGTCGATCATGCTGGCAATCAGCGGTGCGGTGTTCGCGTGGCTGCTCGAGGTCAATACGACAGCCGCCTATGCGATGAGCTTCCTGGTTGCCGCCGGGTTGGGCTTGATCGGCCTGCTGTGCGCTCGTCGGATTCCCGCAACAGTCGGCCGTTAGCGCCTGGCCGACCGTTCCCGCAACAGCTAGCCGTCAGCGCCAGGCTAGGGCGCTGTTGGCGGCCGGCACGAGTTCGCCGTCCGGCGGTGGCGGCGGAGCGGTGCCATCGCCAAACGGCCGGCCGCCAAGCTGCTCGCGGTGATGCGCGGTAAGCCAGCCTGACAGGTCGGGGCCCTTCGGAACGATCTGAGTGGGGTTGATGTCGGAGTGCACGATGTAATAATGCTTCTTGATCTGATCGAAATCGGTGGTGTCACCGAAGCCGGGCGTCTGGAAGAGGTCTCGTGCGTAGGCCCACAGCACCGGCATCTCACTGAGTTTGCTTCGATTGCACTTGAAGTGCCCGTAATAGACCGCATCGAAGCGGGCAAGCGTGGTGAATAGCCGGACATCCGCCTCCGTGATGGTGTCGCCGACCAGGTACCGCTGATTCGCCAGCCGATCGCTGAGCCAGTCGAGTCTGGCGAACAGCTGGTCGAAGGCGCGGTCGTATGACTCCTGCGAGCCGGCAAATCCGCACCTGTAGACCCCGTTGTTGACTTCTGTGAAGACGACGGCGGCAACCTCGTCGATCTGGTCGCGTAGATTCTCCGGGTAGAGATCCGGTGCCCCATCCCGATGAAACTCGGTCCACTGCGTCGACAGGTCCAGCGTGATCTGCGCGAAGTCGTTCGTCACCACGGCACCGCTCGGGACGTCGACAATTGCCGGAACGGTTATTCCACGCTGATAGTCCGGAATCCGCCGGAAGAACGCCTCCTGCAGCCGCTCGATGCCTAAGATCGGGTCTTTTCCGCCGGGATCCAGATCGAAGGTCCAGCTGCGTTCGTCGTGGGTGGGACCGCAGATACCCATTGAGATCGCGTCTTCCAGCCCAAGCAGGCGCCGGACGATAACCGCCCGGTTCGCCCACGGACAGGCTCTCGCAACGACCAGCCGGTACCGGCCAGGTTCTACCGGATAGCCGTCCCGGCCATCCCGGGCTATCCGGGTCTCGATGTAGTTGGTGTCCCGGTGATATTCCTGCCCCGGCTCGACGTAGACCCCTTGCGACTGCTGAGCGTTTTCTGGCATTGGAGGCTCCTGGTGGCGGCAATCATCTTCCGCCCCAACGATATCGTGCGTCTGCCGGCACCGAACGTGGCGCACGGAGATGATATTGTCGCCGACGACAATGTGTAATTTTCCCGGACGAGATGTCGTCATTCATGCCTGAGGGTCATTCGATTCACCGGCTCAGCCGGGCTTTTGATGAGTTGTTCGGCGGCCAGCGGCTGTCGGCGTCATCGCCGCAAGGACGGTTCACCCGGGGCGCCGAGATCCTGGACGGCCTGAAGCTGACCGCTAGCGAGGCATTTGGCAAGCAGCTGTTCCTGGGATTCGGCGGAGCGGCCAAAGAGCCGGCTCACTGGCTTCGGGTGCACCTCGGGCTCTATGGGGCGTGGACGTTCGCGGGCGACCGGAATTTTCACGGACCACACGCGATCGGGGCACCGCGGCGCCGGGTCGGTGAGGAAGAGAAAGCACTGCCGCCGGACGCCACGGTCGGCCCCTCGGGCGGCCAGACAGACCCGCCCGATTCGGCTGACGAGCGTTTTGTTCCGCCCGCTCCTCGTGGTGCTGTCCGGCTACGGCTGCTTGGCGACCATGGCTGCGCCGACCTGAACGGGCCGACCGCCTGCGAGGTGATCACCGAGACCGAGATGGCCGGAGTCCTGGCTCGGCTCGGACCGGACCCGCTGCGCAGCGACTCCGATCCCGAGCGCTTCATCCAGAAGAGTCGTGCGCGCAGGGTGGCGATCGGCAGCCTGCTGATGGACCAGGCCGTGCTTGCCGGGGTCGGGAACATCTACCGCGCCGAGTCGCTCTTCCGGGCAGGGGTGGACCCATATACGCCGGGTTCGAAACTTCCCGGCGACGTACTGAACTCGATCTGGCAGGACCTGCGCGTCCTGATGGCTGATGGCGTCGCCCAGGGAAAGATCGTGATCCGTCCCGACCCGGAGGAACCGTTCTTCGTCTATCGCAGGACGGGCATGGGCTGTTTCGTCTGCGGTTCCCCGATCGCCGAAGCCAAGCTTCAGGCCAGGCGGCTGTTCTGGTGCCCGGGTTGTCAGTCCTAGCCGGAGTTCTCGCCGGCTGAATTGACTAGGCGGCCGGCGGGGTGGCGGTGGTGTCCTGGCTGAAGCTGTTGAGCCATGGCTCATCGACGCCCGCACGCTCCCATAGCGAGCTGACGTACATCGCATCCGCAACGCCATCACGTGCCCCGGTATAGTCTGCCCGGTAGCTGAGCAACGCAATATGCTCGGTCAATCGGACCACACGCGGCTCGGAGAGTTCGTAGCTGGCGATACTCGGCCCGTCCTTGACTTCCCGCACATGGTCTTCGCGTGAGCCGAATCCGGATTCGTAGACGCCGAGGAATCCAGGCGTGAGCAGCGCCCGGTCGGCCGCCATGTCGCCTAGCCGAAGTGCCTCCCATACCTCGGTTTCCCGGGCAAGTAGTTCATCGAGTAAGTCAGGCATGAGCACAGAGTAACCCACAGATGATTTAGTTAGTTAAGCTATTTATTATTTGTGCCCGACCAGGAACGGAGAGAAACGAACACATGTACCGAGGACTCGACATCTTTTGGCCGGGCAGAATCGGCCGGCTGGATCTGGAGGCCGCGGTACGTGCCTGTATTTGCGTCCTGGTGCCGCTGCTGGTGCTCTGGTCGCTCGACGAGCTCCAGCTCGCGGCATATGCGTCGTTCGCCGCATTCACCGGCCTGTACGGACGCACCGAGCGGTATCGCCAGCGAGCGGTGAGCGTCGCAGTCGCGGCAGTTGCTCTGCTGGTCACCATACTGGCCGGCATGGGCACGGCCCTCGTAGCTAACCACGACGTCCTGTTCGTTATCGTGCTCGTCCTGATCTGCGGACTTGGCGTTGTGCTCAGCGCGGTAATGCACTGGATCCCCTCGGGTTCAGTCTTCCTTGTGTTTGCCTACTCGGTGTGTTCCGCCATTCCGACATCTGGCGCAGACCTGGTGCCACGCATGTCGCTGGCCGTCGCCGTGGCAGGCTTCGCGTGGCTCGTCGCCATGTCCGGTTGGCTGGTGCGAAGGACGGTTGGCAAGGCAACTGTTGCGCTCCAGCCGCTGCGCGAGGTGTCGAAGCGGGACGGATCTGCGTGTAAGGATCCGGTCGTGCTCAGAGTGGCACTGGAAACCGGGCTCGGCGCCGGGCTTGCGCTCCTGCTATCCGGGTGGCTTGGCCTGGGACACGCCTACTGGGCAGCGGTTGCCGTCGCGGCGACGGTGCCGCGTCCGCATGCCCCGCGGGTTTTCACCCGGGCGATTCACCGTGTCGCCGGCACCGGCATCGGTGTGCTGGTCACCGCGCTGTTCCTGAGCCTCGACCCGACGCCGCTGAGCATCGTCTTAGTTGCTGCGCTATGTCAGTTCCTGGCAGAACTGATTGTCGGCCAGGTTTATTGGATAGCGCTGATCTTTGTCACGCCGCTTGCGCTTTCGGTCAGCAGTCTCAGCGTGCCGGCGGCAACATCGTCACTTGTCGCCGACCGGCTGCTCGACACTCTGCTCGGCGGTGTTGTCGCCGGACTCCTGATCTGGCTCGGTTCGGTCAGGACGGCATTGTCCCGAGATATTCGCGACCGCTAGTGTCTAAAGGTGTGACGGATGCGGAGATAAGGGATCAAACGGCACTGCTTTTCAAGACGCTGGCTTCGGCGTCAAGACTTGCGATTCTGGCGCAGCTCAGGCAGGGACCAAGCAGGGTGAACGACCTGGTCGAGGCCTTGGGCATGTCGCAGCCATTGATTTCGCAGCACCTAAGCGTGCTGCGCTTGGCCCGGCTGGTCGAAGGCAAGCGGCACGGCAGGGAGACCCTTTACGAGGTGTCCGACCTGCACGTCACCCACATCGTCGACGATGCCCTGGCACACGTGGCCGAGAAGTCAGGGAATAGCAGCTAGAACTCTTCGTGGATAGCCGGGTCGAAGCCTTCGCGTCCTTTGCCGGTGTTGAGCGCATTGATGACTGCGGTGTCATCGCTATCCAGGCTGAAATCGAAAACGTCGAGGTTCTGCTGCATCCGGTCGCGGTGCGAGGCCTTGGGGATTACGACGATGTCCTGATCCAGGTGCCAGCGCAAAATCACCTGAGCCGCGCTTTTGCCGTGTTTGGCGGCGATCTCGTCCAGAGCTGGGTTCCCCAGCAATTGTCCCTTGCCGAGCGGGGACCAGGCCTCTGTGACAATCCCATGGTCAGCGTGATAATCGACCAGGTCGCGCTGGGAGAATAGCGGGTTGAGCTGAATTTGGTTCACCGCCGGGACAAGTGAGGTTTCCGCCGCGAGCCGTTCCAGATGTGTCGGGAGGAAGTTCGATACGCCGACTGCCTTGGTCTTGCCGACCGCGAGCATTTCTTCCATTGCCCGCCAGCTCTCGACGTACTTGTCCAGGCGGGGGAGCGGCCAATGGATCAGAAACAGGTCCACGTATTCAAGCCCCAGGCGCTGCAGGCTGTCGTCGAGCGCGCGCTTCGCGTTATCGAAGCCCTGATCGTAGCCACGTAGCTTCGTGGTGATGAAAAGCTCGGACCGGTCGACTGCGAAGTCCTTGATGCCGAGGCCGACCTCGGTCTCATTGTCATAGCGCGAGGCGGTGTCGATGTGTCGGTAGCCGACCTCGAGCGCCTCACGAATGCGGACCCGTGGATCCTCGAGCTTGCTCGTGCCGAGGCCGATCTTCGGAAGCCGTGAACCGCCGTGCAGTTTGATGTCGGGAACCTGGGTCATAGTTGTACCTCGCTTGTTGGGGGCCAGTGAGAATGACTAGCCGCCGGGAGAATAAATCATACTGCCCGATATCCAAGCCGCGGTCCTGGCGAAAGGCCGACGGGTGCTGATCAACGATGCCGGCCGGTTCGACGCCATCAAACCGGGTCGGGTCGTCGATCAGCACCCGCTTGCCCTCGGCGATGACCGCACCGTCGGCAGTGTGCCACGCCACCCCGAGGCTGTCCGCGGCGCGGCTGACAGTCAGATGATTCACGACGATCCCTTCCAGCGACGCTCAGCGGTCACCGGCTCTGACTATTGAGGAAGTGGGCCGCGAGCCCGGCTCGGTTCCGTGTGCCGGTCTTTTCGAATGCATTGGTCAAGTGCGTTCGCAGGGTCGGCAGCGAGATGCCCAGCAAGGAGCAGATCTGCTTGTCGCCGTGGCCCTGGGCTACGAGCTCGGCGATCTGTGATTGGCGTGGAGTCAGGGAGCTGATGGTCGAGGGTTTTTCCAGTGGCCACAGTCGCGTGACCAGGTCTCCGAGCGACTGGAGCAGCACGGCCTCGTCCGCTGTGAAGGGCGCAGACCGGCGCCCGCGCCATAGCCTTAGGTCGATCGATCCGGACTGGGACTTGGCGGGGAAGTAGTTCATCCCGTGGTACATATCGCGACTGTGCAGGAAGTCGTTGATGAATTCGTCACAGGAACTTGGGACGGGCGTAACCGTGGAGGTCCGGCTTTGTTGGAACAATCTTGGAGTCAGCACATCGATATGGCGGAAATGTCGGGCGTAAGCACGGAGCATGTCCTGGCCGAGATTAATCTCCACTGGGTCCGCGTACGGGCCGGTGGCATCGCAAACGTAGGAAACGAAAACATCTGCCTTCAGGATCTCCCGCACCGTGTCACCGAGCAGGAGGCGGCGCTCAGCGGCGGGAGTCTGCGACAGTGCAATGTCAATTGCCTCGCTAAAGAGCCTTTGGTTCTGGTCCATGGTTGCCTCGCAAGGAGTCAAAGGCCAAGCTGCACTGTGCCCGCCTTGTTCTAGTCTGACTTGAAGTGTCTAGCAAAGATCCGGTTCGTGCCTGGGCGCCAGTGTCGAAGACCGGGGCCATCATCAGAAATGACGATGTTGGCGCCCTGATGCCGATTCTAGATTGGTGTGACGCAGATCATTACCATCGGCAAGGAGCCCCCATGTCCACAACACCTGCCCGGTCGGCAACGAGTTCCCGCACGGACCTGCTGCGACGCATCGACCGATTCCCCCGCTGGGGACTGAGCACCACGTCCGTCCTGACGATCGGTTTGGGCATGCTCTTCGTCCAGTACGACATCTTCAACATCAATGTCTCGTTCGTGCAGACTTGCCTGCAGATCATTGACCAGTGCAGTCCCACGACGTCGGACAGTTTCATCGGCCTGCCGGTCTTCATGAGCCTGCTCGGCTACGGCATTGGCGCGATAGTCCTGGGTGTCCTTTCGGACCGTTTCGGCCGGCACCGCATGCTGATTGCCTCAATGGTCGTCACGGGATTGGGATCGATCTACTCGGCTCTGTCGGCCGACGAAATCAACTTTGCCCTGTCGCGGCTCATCACGGGCATCGGGATCGGGGCCGACCTGGCCATCATCAACGTCTACGTTAGTGAGGTCTCACCACGTCGATTGCGCGGGCGGTACACAAGCGTGCTGTTCATTATGGCGGCCTTTGGATCCGCTCTCGGCATCTGGCTCGGTCTCTTCCTGACCACTCCCGTGGGGCCATGGCCTCACGGACTCCCGTTTGCGATCGCATCGGAAGATTTCACCAGCGGCTGGCGCTGGGTCTATGGTGCCGGCGCCGTACTGGCACTCGTGTCGCTGTTCCTGCGTGTGGCCTTGCCCGAGTCGCCGCGCTGGCTGCTGGGGCGAGGAAGGACGGACGAGGCTGCCACCGTATTGGATGCAATGGAAGCCAACGCCACCCGCCGTCACGGGCTGCCACCCGCCGAGCCAGTACGGGATGAAGCACTGGAGCCGCAGCTCAGTAACTGGGGCGCTGTAGCCGAACTACTGTGCTCACCGCTTTACCTTCGCCGACTACTGGTTCTCGGGCTGGCCTGGATGTTGGGTTACTTGACGATTTATAGCTTCTCTGGAGCTTTCACCTCCGTGCTGGTGCGCCAAGGCTACTCCGCGGCCGAGGCCGGGATGGTCTCAGCCGTGGGCTTGCTGGGCTTCATCGCGGCCGCCTTCGCGGCGAGAAGCGTCGTGGACCGGTTGGAACGGCGGTGGTGGATGATGATCGGTGCCGCGATCACGATCGCGGGGTCCCTGATCGTTGCTGCCGCCGGTGGGCCACTGACGGTATTCGCCGGCGCCATGATCTTGTTCTTTGGCCAGAACATCTGGATCCCGGCCCAGTACGCGCTCACCGCAGAGAGCTTCCCGACCCGGTTTCGTACGACCGCATACGCGCTGGCTGACAGTCTTGGCCATGTCGGCGGTGGGCTTGGGGTATTCCTGTTGGTCGGTGCCTTGGGTGAGCTGCCGCTGCGGGCCACAATGCTGGGCCTGGTTGCCTTCCTCGTTGTCGGCTCAATAGTCAATCTGTTTGCCCCCGCCACACGGGGCCGGAGCCTGGAGGAGATCGCTAAGTGACCGCTATCCGGCCGATCATCGACCCGGAACCCGGAGTATGGACCGAGCCCGCGGATGAAATGCAGATCCAGGCGCAGCCGTGGAGCGCCCAGCCCTTCACCCTGGCTGTGAAGGCCAACATATCCGTAGCCGGGTTTCACCGCTCCGCCGGGTGCAGAGCTCTCGTCGTCCGCCCTGAATCCGCTGATGCCCCGGTGGTGGCCCAATTACGCCGGGCCGGGGCCGTCGTCATCGGCATGACGAACATGCACGAGCTGGCCTTCGGCAGCACGTCCAATAACGCCGATTTTGGCCCGGTCCGGCACCCAAATGATTCAGGCCGGGTCGCCGGGGGATCCTCGGGAGGCAGCGCGGCCGCGGTCGCGCGCGGGGACGTGCCCGTTGCATTGGGTACGGACACTGGTGGGTCGATGACCATACCGGCCAGCTTGTGCGGAGTCGTGGGTTTCCGCCCAAGCACTGGACGCTGGCCGACGGCCGGTATCGTGGGCCTGTCCTGGACGCGCGACACACCCGGCGTCTTCGCCCGCACCGTAGCCGAGATCGATTACATTGACCGATGCGTTGTCGACTCGGACGAACTGGACGCCATAAGGCCACGACCTCGGTTGGGCGTTCCGGTCGAATTGGTGGAGAACCTCGACCCTGCCACTGCGCAGTCGTTCGAAGCCGCCCTACAGCGTTGGGGCGGGACCGTCGACCTGATAGACATCGAATTGGGCAGCGTCCTTGATCACGCGCGGGCAGCGGAAATGCCGATCGTCCTGTGGGAGTCCCGCCGTCTACTGGCCGCGGTTGCCGCCGAGGCGCTATTCCTGGAGCCTGAGGAAGCGTTCGGCAAGCTGGTCTCTTCAGTGCAGAGCCCGGACGTGCGGGCCATCCTGGAAGCGGAAATCGCCGTTCCTACCACGCCGTCGGAATATGCCGAGGCCCAGCAGCGGACAGCGCTCGCCCGCGAGGGCTATGTGCGACTGCTCGCCGACCATGACCTGGACGCGCTGGCTTTCCCTGCCACCCCAGCGCCGGCGCCCCGCATCGGCGAGGACGATCTGGTGGAGCATATGGGCGAGCCCACGCCCACCTTCGGACTCTACACCCGCAATACAGGCCAAGGCTCCATTCTCGGGGCCCCCATGCTTACCCTGCCGGCACCAGTACCCGTCAGTGGACTACCGGTTGGTGTGACGTTGCAGGGGCCGCGATTCAGCGACCGGCGGATTCTCCGGCTGGCCGTCAGGCTTGAAGCGCTGCTGACCGAACCACCCGCACATATCAAGGAGCTGCATGACCATGCCCCTAAAGACAGGAAGCGCCGAGGGTTGCCTGTCGGGCACGGCCGGCAGGCAACATCTATAGAGGAATAAGCCCACGTCCAAGGACGAATTTTCTCTTCCAGTCACTGGTGCAGAGCCGACACAGATCCGGGAGGACGGGTGCCGGCCGACGATCTGACGGGAGTAGGCCCGAATCACCCGTAGTCATCCCCGGACGCTCACCCGCGTCGATCGCGGCCTGCTATACATGTAGCTCACAGTCGGCAGACCCATCACCGAACGTTGCGCGTCCCTCTTCAGGAATTGCACCGCGGTTCTCAGTCGAAGTGGCTAGTTCTGCGCCGGCGGCGGTCCGGCGTACAGGTTATCTACCTGGTCGGCGAAGTCACGCTGCACAATATGTCGTTTGATGCTCTGCTTGGCCGACAAATGTCCTGACGCTTCGGACAACTCGATCGGCAATACCTCGAACCGGCGAATTGATTCCGCCCGCGACACCGATTTGTTGGCGTCATCCACCGCATGCTGCAATTCGACCCGAATCCGCTCGTCCTTCGAGGCCGCTTCCAGACTCAGCTCGGGCAGCCCGTTATTGGAAAGCCAGGTAGGCAGCATTTCCGGATCAAGAGTCAGCAGGGCGGCGATAAAGTTTCGACCGTCTCCGACGACCACTGCCTGGCCGACCAGCGGATGCCGGCGCAAACGGTCCTCAAGTGGCGCCGGCGCCACGTTCTTGCCGGCAGCCGTGACCAGAATTTCCTTCTTCCGTCCGGTGATCCTGAGGTAGCCGTCCTGGTCGAGCGTGCCGAGGTCGCCGGTGTGGAACCAGCCATCTACGAATGCATCGTCGGTCGCGGCCTGGTTCTTCCAGTACTGCCGGAAGACTCCGATGCCCTTTGCCAGGATCTCGCCGTCGGCCGCGATTTTGATCGAGGAACCAGGAAGCGGGATGCCGACCGTGCCGATCTTGGACGCAGATGCCAGATTGACCGTAACCGGAGCCGTGGTTTCGGTCAGGCCGTAACCCTCCATCACAATCAGCCCCAGCCCGCGGAAGAAATGGCCGAGCCGCTCACCGAGCGGGCCGCCGCCGGAAACTGCATGAGTCACCCGGCCGCCCATCACATCCCGAAGCTTCGTGTACACCAGGCGGTCGAACAGCGCGTGGCGCAGTTTCAACCCGAGACCCGGGCCGCCGGCATCGAGCGCTCGGGAGTACGCGATAGCGGTGTCCGCCGCGGCCCGGAAGATCTTTCCTTTGCCGCCCGCCTCTGCCTTCTGCTCGGCTGAGTTGTACACCTTCTCGAAGACGCGCGGCACCGCAAGAATGTAGGTCGGCCGAAACGAGCCGAGGTCGGAGGTGAGGTCCTTGAGGTCGCTGGTGTGCCCCATCGTCGTGCCTGCGGTAACGCACAGCACCTGAATGAACCTGGCCAGCACGTGGGCCAGTGGCAGAAACATCAGAGACCGGGCACCGGAGGAGAAGATCTCGGGAGCGATGCTGATCGCGGACCGGGCGATATTGACGAAATTGCCGTGCGTCAGCTCGCAACCCTTGGGCAGGCCGGTGGTGCCGGAGGTGTAGAGAATCGAGGCCAGATCCTGGTTATCAGCGCTCGAGCGGCGTTCTTCCAGGGTTTCATCGGTAATCGCGGCGCCTGATTCGGTGAGCTCGCTCAGAGCACCCGCCTCGATGATCCAGGCATCATCAGTAGGCGGGTTGCCCTCGAAAGCTTCGGTGAGCAGCTCGAGATGCCTTGGCGCTTCGAGGAAGATGCGCCGCGACCCGGAGTCCTCAAGAATCCACTTCAACTGTTCGGTGGACGACGTCTCATAGACAGGCACCGTGACCGCGCCGGCAAACCAGATGGAAAAGTCGATCAGCGTCCACTCGTAGCTGGTCCGGGCCATCAGCGCGATACGGTCACCTGGCTGCACGCCGGAGGCGATCAGGCCCTTTGCCAGACCCGCGACCTGCTGATGGAAACTACGGCTTGAAATATCGATCCAGCTCCCGGAGGAATCCTTGCGTGAGAACAGTGCAAGGTCAGGATTACGCCGCACCTGCTGCAGCAAAGCGTCGGTGATGTTTTCGGAGTCTACGATTTCGAAGGACAGGGGAACACTGGTCTGGGGCGCGAATGTCTCCGGCATGGTTTCCTCTTCATTGACGGTGCCTCGGACGTTCATCCTATCCAGCGGCCGGCAGCATGCGGGCCGGGTACGACGCCAGAGCGCTAAAGCTTGTTGGATTCGAGACCATCGGGCTGCCAGAGGCACGCCTGCGCTACCATATGAGTGTGGAATTCGGTTTGCTTTTTATACAGCCACGTTGAGACGACCTCGACGTGGCTTCCCCTCGGAGCTCTGAGGGGTTTTTTTGTGCCCGGCCGTATTCAGCCAGGGGAAACGTTTCCACTTCACGCAGACCGATGAGTTGAAGAGTTTAGGACGAAGATGACGCAAGGCACCCAGCCAGTCGACGTACCCGGGAGTGGCGCGAGCATCGGCGCCGATCCCGGCGTTTCGATCGATGCTGCGCATTTCCGCTACACGAGCTCCCTGGCCGCTGAGATTGAGCGGCGCTGGCAGGACCGCTGGGAGCGGGAGGGCACCTTCGAAGCCCCCAATCCGGTCGGCGATCTGGCTGCGGAGCCTTCCGCCGGTCATGTGGGTGGTTTGGCGCAGGACAAGCTGTTCATCATGGACATGTTCCCGTACCCGTCGGGCAAGGGACTGCATGTCGGCCACCCGCTGGGCTATATCGCGACCGACGTCTACGGCCGATACCACCGGATGACCGGCCACAATGTGCTGCACGCCCTGGGCTATGACGCCTTCGGTCTGCCCGCCGAGCAGTTCGCCGTACAGACCGGCCAGCATCCTCGGGTCACGACAGATCAGAACATCGATAACATGCGCCGGCAGCTGCGCAGGCTCGGCCTGGCTCACGACGCGCGACGAAGCTTCGCCACGACGGATCCTGAGTTCGTGCGCTGGACCCAATGGGTCTTCCTGCAGATTTTCAACTCGTGGTACGACCCCGAAGCCGCTGACGGCCGCGGCCAGGCCCGTCCGCTGGCCGAACTGATCGAGCAGTTCGCCGACGGCTCCCGCCCGCTACCAGATGGCCGCAGCTGGGACGCTCTGAGCAGCCGCGAGCAGAACGACATCCTGTCCGGATATCGGCTGGCGTACGTCAGCGAGTCGCCGGTTAACTGGTGTCCGGGACTTGGCACAGTGCTGGCCAATGAAGAGGTGACGGCCGAAGGCCGAAGCGAACGCGGCAACTTCCCGGTCTTCACCCGGGAACTTCGACAGTGGAACATGCGAATCAGTGCCTACGCCGATCGGCTGATCGACGACCTTGACCGGGTGGACTGGCCCGAAGCCGTGCGCAATATGCAGCGCAACTGGATCGGACGCTCGCACGGCACCGAAATCCGCTTCGACATTCCGGATGTCGCGGGGCACAGCGGACCCGAGTCCTTCGAGGTCTTCACCACCCGGCCGGACACTCTGTTCGGCGCGACCTTCGCCGTCCTGGCGCCCGAGCACCAGCTGATCGACTCCATCGTGCCGGAGCAGTGGCCCGCAGGCACCAAGGACGCCTGGACCGGTGGCTACCACTCGCCGATCGAGGCCGTGTCGGTCTATCGCAACGTGGCCGCCGAGAAGACCGATCTGGAACGACAGGCAGATGGTCGCGCCAAGACCGGGGTGTTCACCGGAGCTTTTGCCACGAACCCGATCAACGGTGCCCGGATTCCCGTTTTCATCGCCGACTACGTGCTGACCGGCTATGGAACCGGTGCGATTATGGCTGTTCCCGGTGAGGACGCCCGCGACTGTGCCTTCGCCGAGACCTACGAGCTGCCGGTGATCCGCACCGTCCAGCCGCCGGAAGATTTTGACGGCGGGGCGTATACAGGCGACGGTGCCATGATCAACTCGGCAAACGACGAGATCTCGCTGAACGGGCTGGCCAAGGATCAGGCAAAGGCGTTGGCAATTGACTGGCTGGTCAGCAAGGGCGCCGGAACCGCGACCACCACCTACCGGCTGCGTGACTGGTTGTTCAGCCGCCAGCGCTACTGGGGCGAGCCATTCCCGATCGTCTATGACGAGGACAACCAGGCGATCGCCTTGCCTGACTCGATGCTGCCCGTCGAGCTGCCCGAGGTGCCGGACTTTTCGCCGAAGTCGTTCGAACCGGATGATGTCACGAGTGAACCCGAGCCCCCGCTGGGCCGCAATCACGAGTGGGTTCATGTCGATCTGGATCTCGGTGACGGAGTGAAGCGCTACCGTCGGGAAACCAACACCATGCCTAACTGGGCAGGCTCGTCATGGTACGAATTGCGCTACACGGACCCGAACAACCAGGATGTGTTGGCCGACCCGCAGAACGAGAAGTACTGGATGGGGCCTCGCAACGCGGGGGAGGCCGGCGGCGTCGATCTCTACGTAGGAGGCGTCGAGCACGCCGTGCTCCACCTGCTCTATGGCCGGTTCTGGCACAAGGTCTTGTTCGATCTGGGGCACGTTTCCAGCGAGGAGCCGTTCCACAAGCTGTTCAACCAGGGCTACATCCAGGCCTACGCCTTTACCGACTCCCGGGGTTCCTACGTTCCTGCCGCTGACGTCGTCGAGGAGATCGATGACGATGGTAACCCGACGTACAGCTATAACGGCGAGCCGGTCAACCGCGAATACGGCAAAATGGGCAAGTCGCTGAAGAACATGGTGACCCCCGATGACATGTACGACGAGTTCGGCGCGGATACGTTCCGGGTCTACGAGATGTCGATGGGGCCGTTGGATGATTCCCGGCCATGGGAGACGCGCGCCGTCGTCGGTTCGCAACGCTTCCTGCAGCGGGTCTGGCGCCTGGCCGTCAACGAGGAGACCGGCGAGTTGCAGGTCAGCGACGACGAGGCTGACGTTGCGACCCGCAGGCTGCTGCACAAGACCATCGAAGGTGTCGGCAACGACATGGGCGGGATGCGATTCAACACTGTTGTCGCCAAGCTCATCGTCCTGACGAACCACTTGACCAAGTCCAACATCGCGCCGCGGGAAGTCGTCGAGCCACTGGTATTGATGCTGGCGCCACTCGCACCGCATCTGGCCGAAGAGCTTTGGTCCAGGCTGGGTCATGAGACCACCTTGGCCTTTCAGGCATTTCCGGTTGCCGACCCGACGTATCTGGTCGACGACACGGTGACCTGCGTGGTACAGGTTGCCGGGAAGGTCCGGGCCCGCCTTGAGGTTGTGCCCAATGTCGACGACTCGGCGTTGGAGAAACTAGCCTTGGAGTCACCGGCCGTGCAGAAGTCTCTTGACGGCCGCTCCGTGCGCAAGGTCATTGTGCGCGCGCCCAAACTCGTCAACATCGTTCCAGGAGCGTGATCGTTTAGTCCAGTGCTTCGAGCCGACCGTCTGAACTCGACTAACCAGCGAATATTTACCTGACTCATTGAGGAGAACAGCAAGTGGCTGACACGACTCGGGAAGCGGCCGTTATCGGTTCCGCGCCCAATCAATTGTTTATCGACGGCGAATGGGTCGACGGTAGCGAAGGCAAGAAGATCGATGTGCTGGACCCATCGACCGGCGACGTACTGTGCCAGATTGCCGACGCCACGCCTGCCGACGGCCGGCGTGCGCTAGACGCCGCCGTGAAGGCGCAGAAGGACTTCGCGGCGACATCGCCGCGCGAACGTGCCGACATGCTGCGGCGGGCATTCGAGCTGCTGCACGAGCGGATCGACGATCTCGCGCTGATCATGACCCTCGAAATGGGCAAGCCGCTGGCAGAGTCCAGGGGCGAAATCGTCTACGCCGCGGAATTCTTCCGGCACTTCTCGGAAGAAGCTACCCGGATTTCCGGAAACTATCAGACGGCGCCTGCCGGCAACGCGCGCTTCATCGTGACGAAGCAGCCCGTGGGCCCGTGCATTCTGATCACGCCCTGGAACTTCCCGATGGCGATGGGCACGCGCAAGCTTGGCCCGGCAATCGCAGCAGGCTGCACCTCGGTGATCAAGCCGGCCGCTCAGACGCCGTTGTCCATGCTGGCGCTGGCCGCGATCCTGAAGGAAGCCGGTGTTCCGGACGGCGTAGTCAACGTCGTGACGACTTCGAACTCCGGCGGAGTGATGGAACCGCTGATCCGGTCCGGGGACGCCCGGAAGATTTCCTTCACCGGCTCGACCGAAGTCGGCGTGCGGTTGCTGGAGCAGGCGGCGGAGAAAGTTCTCCGCAGCTCAATGGAACTTGGTGGCAACGCGCCGTTCCTGGTGTTCCCGGACGCCGACCTCGATGAGGCAGTCGCCGGCGCGATGGCAGCCAAGATGCGCAATGGCGGAGAGGCTTGCACTGCGGCCAACCGGATGTACGTGCACAAGGACATCATCGGCGAGTTCGGCAAGAGGCTGTCCGAGAAGATGGGCGCCCTGGTGGTCGGCCGTGGTGTCGAAGACGCCACGCAGGTCGGTCCGCTGATCGATGCCAAGCAGCAGGGCAAGGTTGCCGAACTTGTGGACGACGCGATCAGTCAGGGCGCAACTGTTCTCACCGGTGGCTCCGCCCCCGAGGGGAAGGGCTTCTTCTTCACCCCGACGGTCCTGACCGACGTTCCTACCTCCGCGCGGGTGAACAAGGAAGAGATCTTTGGCCCGGTTGCTCCGCTGATTTCGTTCAGCTCAGAGGCCGAGGCGATTGAGCTGGCCAATAACAGCGAGTTCGGACTGATTTCCTACGTCTTCACCAAGGACCTGCAGCGGGCGTTCCGGGTCTCCGAAGCCATCGAGTCCGGCATGGTGGGCCTGAATCAGGGCATTGTGTCGAACCCGGCGGCGCCATTCGGTGGCATGAAGTCCTCCGGTCTTGGCCGTGAGGGCGGTTCCGAGGGAATTGAGGAATTCCTGGAAACCAAGTACATCGGCATGCCGCTTTAAGCAGCGCGGCATAGCGGCATCGAGCGTGTCGGGACCTACCGGTCCCGGCGCGCTCGATGCGTTCTCCTTAGCCCGTCGCCGTGCGGCAGCCAGGGCTCAGGCGGTAGATTTCTGTCTATGGGAGACCTACAGAGCCAGATAATCGCCGCACTCAACGTCAAGCCGTCGATCGTCGCGGGCGAAGAGATTCGGAGCCGCATCGACTTCCTCAAGGCATACCTGCGGAAGTCGGGAGCGAGTGGGTTCGTTCTGGGCATCAGCGGGGGACAGGACTCGTCGCTTGCTGGCCGGCTGGCGCAGCTCGCCGTCGAGGAACTGCGCGCCGAGGGCGCCGAAGCGAGATTCACCGCAGTCCGGCTGCCCTACGGTGTGCAGCACGATGAAGACGACGCGCAGCTCGCGCTGTCATTCATCAAGCCGGACTTCGACCTCACCTTCAACATCCGCGCCGGCGTCGACGGCGTGGCGGAGGAATACGCCGAGGCAACCGGTGAACGCATCAGCGATTTCAACAAGGGCAATGTCAAGGCCCGGTCCCGGATGATCGCCCAATATGCCCTTGCCGGCCAACATGGCCTGCTCGTCGTCGGCACGGATCATGCTGCCGAAGCCGTCACCGGTTTCTTCACCAAGTACGGCGACGGAGGAACGGATGTGCTTCCGCTGGCCGGGTTGACCAAGCGGCAGGGGCGCACGCTGCTTGAGGAGCTCAGCGCACCGGAGCGCCTCTACCTGAAGCCGCCGACCGCCGACCTGCTCGACGATGATCCCGGCCAGACCGATGAGGCAAACCTCGGTCTGAGCTATCAGGAGATCGACAGTTACCTCGAGGGTCGCACGGTTCCGACCGTGATCGCGGATGCCATCGGCCGCCGCTATCTTGCCACCGCACACAAGCGTCAGGTGCCCGCATCGATGTTCGACGAATGGTGGCAGTAGAACGCGATTGGCATGGCTTAGAGTTCAGCTATGAGTGCTGTGAATTTATCTCAGGTGGACGACGCCGAAGCCGCGTTTGATGCACATCTTGCCAGCCTGAGTGATCAGGAGCTTCGCGAGCCGAGTCTGCTACCGGGCTGGACCCGGCAGCACGTGCTGGTGCATGTCGGCTTCAACGCGAATGCCATCGGCCGTCTCGCCGATTGGGCGTTCACCGGCGAGGAAACCCGGATGTACCCATCGGAATCCAGTCGCGATCAGGAGATCGCGGCTGGCGCAGCCTGGGAACCTGCGCGGGCCCGCGAGTTCTACCATCATGCCAATGCCGAGCTTGAAGAAAAGTGGTCGAGGCTGACGGATGACAACTGGCGGGCGCAGGTGCAGACCCGGCAGGGTGACTGGGTAGAGTATCGGTATTTTGCCTGGAAGCGCGCTGTTGAACTCTGGGTACACGCCGTGGACCTTGCTGCCGGTGCCGGCTTCGAATCCGTTCCTCCCGATGTGCTGACCCGCGTCCTGGAAACCATTGCGGAAGGCTGGGAGTCGCGGGGCCTGGCGCTCGAGTTGCCGGACGAATGGAACGATTCACCAGCGGTGGTTCGTTCAACCGCCGACAACAGAATTGTCGTAACCGGGGAACTTGCCGATGTCGCCGGCTGGGCAACCGGCCGCGGAATCGGAAACGTCACCTCGCCGGACGGCAAGGTGCCTCCGGCGCCGAAATGGCTGTGAACCAACCCTCAGGAGACTTAGGTGACTGAACTAAATGCGCCCGATCCGAATCAGCCGGTCGGGGCGACCGATGAGCCGATCGAGGGTGTCGTCGTCGGTTCCGCAGATGATCGATCAGCCGGGTCGGGTACCACCTCGCCAGTTGTCCGCGAGCTGGTCCGCGCACTGACCGTCGCCGTCGCGCTGCTGAAATTTCCGCTGCTGGCGGTGGGGGTGCTTCCGTTCGTCCCGGCGGCTTTCGCGCTGATATTCGCGTTCATTCTCGGCGGCACCTGGCTCGTCGTTGGCGCCATCATCACGGCGCTGCTGATAGCCGGCCCGGTAGTGCTGCTGCTCTTCCGGAGGTCGGCGATCAAGGCAGTATCGTCAGCTCAGTCGTTGGAGGACGAGATCAGCCGTGGGCTCGACCTCGCCGACGCGTGGAAGGATGCCCGTTCGACGGTGCACGAGGTCCGGGACCTCGGTGCGAACAACCCTGGGCTGTTCGGCAGGTTCAAACAGGTTCGGCACGCGATGAATGGCATGCAGGGGCTCTTTGAGCGCTTCACCGAGTTCCCGCGGTTGCGCCCGTTTCTTCCCCCGCGGCTGCCGTGGACCGGCTACCTTGTGGTGGCCTCGCTGGTCGGCACGGTCTTGCTGGTCGTGCTGGGCATCGTCGAATTCGTCGCCATTCTGGCGACGGCGCTGTAGTACCAGGACTGTCTGCCGGGCACGGCGCTTTGCCGGGCACGGCGCTTTGCCGGGTTCGGTGCTGGGCACGGCGCTTCAATTGGCAGGGCGAACTAGGAGAAGATCAAGATGGCCGACCGTGCGGAAATGCCTGACGACTGGAGCCGGGCGCTGGTCCTGATGGCGCACCCGGACGATCCCGAGTACGGTGTCGCAGCGGCAGTTGCGGAATGGACGTCACGCGGCAAAGACGTGCGGTACGTGCTTGCCACCAGGGGCGAAGCGGGAATTGCGGGGACCCCGCCGGCAGTAGCCGCCGGCCTTCGGACCGAGGAACAGCGAGCGGCTATCTCGCACGTCGGAGTGTCCGAGCTGGAGTTCCTCGATTACCCGGACGGGCGCCTCGAGTCCGGGCTCGCACTACGGCGCGATATTGCCGCGGCAATCCGTCGGCATCAGCCCGAGCTGGTCGTCACACTGAGCTACGACGACACGTTCGAGGGTCTGTATTGGAACAGCGCGGACCATCGGGCGATGGGGATCTCGGTCATGGACGCGGTGGCGGACGCGGCAAATGAATGGATCTTTCCCGAGCTGAGCAGCGCGCGGCTTTCCCCGTGGCAGGGCGTCAAGTATGTCGCTCTGGCGGGGACGGCACCTACTCACTATGTGGCTCTGCGCCAGGAGTCGGTTGACGCCGCCATCGCGTCGCTCGCCGAACATCGCGAATACCTTAAAGCGCTGAGCCCGGAGCCGGTCGCCGAGCAGGCGCGGGCGGTGGTTGGCGGGTCGGTCAACGCCGGCCGGATCGAGCTGCGGGTCTTCGGCGCATAGTCGCCATCAGGTTTGGAATAGCCAGGTCGCCATCAGATTTGGAATAGCGAGGCGCGGCACGGTGTTAGAAGATTAGTTGACACTTCAACTAAGTGCGGTAGAGTTGATGCATAAGCATGAACCGCCTAAGGAACCACGAACACAAGGAGTACATCGATGACCGTTCCATCCGGACTGACAAAAGGCACCTGGACCCTCGACGGCGCACACAGCGAGGTCGGCTTTGCCGTTCGTCACGCGGGCATCAGCAAGGTTCGGGGTAGCTTCGACCTGGTCGAGGCTGGCCTGAATGTTGGCGACTCTCTCGCCGATTCAAGTGTGACTGCGGTCGCGAAAGCCGACAGCTTCAATTCCGGCGACGACAACCGCGACGCCCATGTCCGTGGCGAGGACTTCTTCGATACCGCCAAGTTCCCGGAACTCTCGTTTGCGTCCACCGGACTTAGCGGTGACGGCGAAGCCTTCAAGCTCGCCGGTGACCTGACAATCCGCGGAATCACCAAGCCGGTCACATTCGATGCGGAGTTCAACGGAGTTGCGGTCGATGCTTTCGGAACCACGCGCACCGGCATTTCCGCAAACACTGTGATCAGTCGCAAGGAATTCGGCCTAACCTGGAATGCGGCACTTGAGGCCGGTGGCGTCCTGGTCAGCGACAAGGTAGCGATCAACCTCGACGTGGCTTTTGTGGCTCCTAGTGAGTAAGTAGCTTTCGGCGGCGCAACGCCCTGGGGCGGATTTCGTATCCGCTCCAGGGCGTTGTGCGTCTCTAGCGCGTAGCGTGATCTCGCCGTTGCAAGGATGCCGATGTGAAGCCTGCGAACATCCCTGCTGCGATACCCGATCCGGTTTTCTGGTCGCTATAGTTCGCCGTTGGCTGCCTTGCTGAGCTCTGGGAGGATCTTTTCCAGTGTCCAGTCAACGCTGAGCACGGATGGTTGGCTCAGACCGGCGATCACCTGTGTGTCGTCCAGTATCAAAGCGCTGTGGTTCTTCACGGCGCCGAGCTGTCGGGTGAGGTCGTTCTTGTGGAATTCTTCGATGGACATGTCATCGACATATCCGACGATCACGTCCGCATCGACCTGATTAACCTTCTCCCAGGCGACGTCGGCGTAGAAGTTCTCGTCCTTGCTTTCGCGGACGATTTTCTCAACTCCCGGAGCGTTCCGGAAACCGAGTTCATTGAGTAGCTGGACCCGTGGATCCGTCGGCTTGTATACATTGATGAGCTGTTTGCCGAAGTACGGAACGGACACGGTCTTTCCGGCGAATTCCGGGTGCTGTTCGGCTGCGGCCGCGATCTTCTGAGTGGTCTCTTCGACTAGCTTCTCGGCCTCGTCGGTCTTGCCGATTGCTTTGCCGATGATGGTGGTCTGATCCTGCCAGCTGGTCTGCCAGGCCTTGTCCGGGTAAGCGACGGTCGGCGCGATCTCGGACAGTTTATTGTACGCCGCGTCGTCGAAACCCTCGTATGGTGCGAGGATGACGTCCGGTTCGAGCGAGAGGATCTCTTCGTAGGGCGGTCCGTCGGCGGTATCCAACAGGGTTGTCTCGGAGCTCTTGTAGTGCTCGGCCGTCCACGGCATTACGCCGTCCTTGTTGGCGCCGTAAGCATAGGACGGCATGCCGACCGGCGTCTGGCCGAGAGCGTAAACGACGTCCTGGGCATTCCAGCCAAGCGTGACGATGCGCTGTGGCTGCTGCTCGATAGTCGTCTCGCCGAAGACATTCTTGATGGTCACCGGGAACGGGCCGCCGG
Organism: Saxibacter everestensis; assembly: GCF_025787225.1. Lineage (NCBI taxonomy): Bacteria > Bacillati > Actinomycetota > Actinomycetes > Micrococcales > Brevibacteriaceae > Saxibacter > Saxibacter everestensis. Next base: position 1,914,320 of record NZ_CP090958.1, on the reverse strand, counting down.
ATTCGGCTGGGCCGGCCTCGGGTGCGGTTCCGCCTCCGCAGGCTGCGAGAACGGAAATGGCCAGCGCGGCCGCGGCCGCGCTGGCGGAACGCCGGATGAACTTTCGACGGGTGGTCACAATCGGTACTCCTTCATGAAATTAGGCAAGGTAAACCTAACATGCAATCGGGATTCCGCCCAGCTGGCCAGGGGGGAGTGGCTTCAGAACAGTGCGGGATTTGCTGTCTCTCGCGGAGCGTCTTTGTTCTGGGGATGCAATCCGGCTGGAAATCCGGTCCGCCGGCTGAGTCGTCGCGGCTCGATGTTCGCATCGCGGTTAAAACCGTGCTTGGTCAACAGTGGCCGAACCGTGTCGCGCAATCGGTCGCGGTAAGTCCTGGGCGCATAGGCGCCGGCGGCGTAGAGCGATTCGTAGCGCTCCACCAGCTCGGGGTGTTCTCGCCCCAGCCACTGCATGAACCAGTCCTTCGTGCCCGGGCGCAGGTGAAGGGCGCTCACTGTCACGCCGGTCGCGCCCGCGCCGGCTAGGCCGGCCAGCAACTGGTCGAGTTGTTCCGTGTTGTCGTTCAGCCATGGAAGGACCGGGGCGATGAAGACGCCACACGGCAGGCCGGCATCCGTAATCGCCTTGATCAGTTCCAGCCGGGCACGCGGAGAGGGTGTGCCAGGCTCGAGACGATCCTGCAGTTCGGGTGCAAGCAGGGCGAGTGAGATACCGATTCCCACTGGCACTCGCTCGGCCGCCTGGACAAGAATCTTCAGGTCGCGCCGAATCAGGGTGCCTTTGGTCAGAATAGAAAAAGGTGTGCCGGCGCCGGCAAGTGCTTCGATGATCCCGGGCATGAGTCGATACCTGCCCTCGGCGCGCTGATAGGGGTCTGTGTTGGTGCCGAGTGCGACATGCTGGTTCCGCCAGGACGGTTTTGCCAGTTCGCGTCGCAGAACTTCCCCGATATTGGTCTTGACCACGATTTGGGTGTCGAAGCCGCTGCCGGCGTCGAAGTCCAGGTAGGTGTGGGTGTTTCGGGCAAAGCAGTACACGCACTGATGCAGGCAGCCGCGGTACGGATTGATTGTCCAGCCGAACGGCATATCCGACTCGCCGGTGACCTTGTTCAGCGCGGACTTCGCGTGGACCTCGTGAAATGTGACGCCGGCGAACTCGGGCGTCTGCACCGACCGGACGAAGCCCTGAAGTGCAGTCATGCCGGGCAGTGCTCCGGCGTCGTCGCTTGATAGTTTCTGCCCGTCCCATCGCATGATGTCATTCGAACATGCATTCGAATATTGCGCAAGGGAGTGCACCTGGTACACATCGGCCGGTCAGGGGAGCCGCGGCAGGCCTGACGTGCCCGCCGGGTGGTTACGAAATGTGCAGCGACCGGATCGTGTTGGCCGACTAGCCGGTAAGGTACGCACCGTGACTATTGCATCCCCTATTCCCAAGTCCCCGCGCTCCGAAGCGCAGCGCCGCAGCGGCCGCCAGATCGTCGCTGCCTCGGTCGGCAACGTCGTCGAGTGGTACGACTGGTATACCTATTCGTTCCTTGCCGTGTTCTTCTCCGCGCAGATTTTCCACACGGATGACAAGGTTGCCAGCCTGCTCAGCAGCTTCGCCGTCTTCGCAGTCGGCTTTTTCATGCGCCCGGTCGGCGGGCTGGTCCTTGGTTCGTTGGCCGACAAGCTCGGCCGCAAGAACATCCTGACCCTGACCATCCTGCTGATGGGCGCGAGTAGCCTGTTGATCGCGATTGTGCCGACCTATGCGCAGGTAGGAGTGCTTTCGCCGATTCTGCTGGTGCTCGCGCGGCTGATTGGCGGCTTCTCCGTCGGCGGCGAGTTCGCCGCGAACAGCACCTTCCTCGTGGAAAGTGCGCCGCCGGGGCGTCGCGGGCTTTTCGCGTCGTTCCAGTACGTGTCGACTACGATCGGCCAGCTGATTGCCTCCGGTTTCGCCGCGATCCTCGCCGTCAGCCTGTCCTCAGCCGACCTCACCTCGTGGGGTTGGCGACTGCCGTTTGTGCTGGGCGCGGTTCTGAGCCTCGTCGGTCTGGTGATTCGGCGCACAGCGAGCGAAACCACGGCAGTACCGGAGAAGAAACAGGATCGGCCGAAGTTGTTCGAGGCGATCATCCATCATCCGAAGGCATCCCTGCTCATCTGTGGCGTGACGATTGCCGGAACCATCGCCTACTACACGTGGACGACATATCTGCCCACCTACGCGCAGCAGAATGGCGGTGTCGACCCGGCGAAGGCCTTGCTGGTGAGCACAATCGCTCTGATCTTCTTCGCGCTGATCCAACCTGTTTTCGGAATTCTCTCCGACCGGGTCGGCCGCAAACCGTTACTGCTGGCCTTCTCCGGCATCTTCGCGCTCGGAATCGTGCCGGCTCTGGCTTACGTTCGCTCCGGCCCGTCATTTGCCGGGCTTCTGCTTCTGACCCTTGCCGGCATGGTCGTCGTGACCGGCTATACCTCGATCGGCGTGGCGGTCAACGCGGAACTGTTCCCGGCTCGGGTGCGCGCAGCCGGCATCGGGTTCCCGTACTCCCTGACGGTTGCGGCGTTCGGCGGAACTGCGCCGTTCATGGGGACGCTGTTCAAGGACGTCGGCAGGCCGGAGCTATTCGGTTGGTACGCGGCAGCTTTGGCCGTCGTTTCCTTCATCGTCTACCTCCGGATGGCCGAGACTGCGAGAAAAGAACTCGACTAGGCGCCCGTTGCGGGATGCGGTTGGGGCCGGCGGGGGTCGAGCGTGCCCTGCTCGAGTCCGACGCGTTCGAAGGCAAGGAACTCGTTGCGAAAGATGTCCGCAAGCTGCTCCGACTCCGCGCGTGCCGCGCTGAATCCACCCCATCCGGCTTCGCGGGCGCTTGCTTCGCGCAGGGTGAAGTGCCTGTCGCCATCGCGTGCGGTCAGCACATCGTCCGTCTCGACACCCTCGGCCCGGAACCAGTCGTTGAGCGCGACAGCGGCATTCCGGAAGTTCAGAAATGCTGTGTGGACCGCTGTGTTCTCGAATTCTGTGTCCTGGTGGGAACGGACGAATTCCGACAGTGCGGAGATGTCACTTGCATACCAGGAGGTCAACGTCGGCGTAATCCGCAGCCACTGTACGAAGCCGGTGTTGTTGGGGAACAGCGACATGATGGCGTTTGCGCTGGTGGTGTCGGCGGATGTCTCATCGACTATCGGCCTGAAACCGGCTAGCTCCTCTGCCAGCCTGCGACGTTCGCCCTGGGCCTCGGTCAGTGAGCCACTGATCCGGTCGCGGTCTGTCGTGACGGCATCAAGCTCGGTCTTGCCACGCTCTGCCAGGTACATGGCTGTCAGTGCGCCGACAAGTACCAGAACCGGGCCAAGCCAGGGCAGTGAAACCAGGAGGTTCCGCAGCGGTGGGACCAGGAGAAACAGCAGCGCCAGCACTGCGTAAACCGCAATCAGTCTGGCCAGCGTCGATGTCTTCACGTACTCGATGTAGTTGCGCACAGAGGTGAGCATATTCGATCTTCGACACAGGCGTTATTCGCGTCGCAAACGGTTACTGACGCATCCGGCTGACAGTCATCAACCCGAGACCGGTAGTGTCTCAAGCGACGTTACGTGGATCAAAACAGCAGGGCGGGGCGAGACATGACGACTATTTCGGTGATCGGTTGCGGCTACCTCGGTGCGGTGCACGCTGCGGCGATGGCCTCGCTCGGCCATGAGGTGATTGGCGTCGATCTGGACCAACGCAGGATCGACATGCTTTCCGCCAGCAAGGCGCCGTTCTTCGAGCCTGGCCTGGAAGACCTTCTGCATGATGCGCAGGCCTTGGGTAGCCTCAAGTTCAGCACTGACCTGTCCGAGATTTCCGCTGCGTCGGTGCACTTCCTCTGCGTTGGCACGCCCCAGCGGAAGGGCGAGCTGGGGGCAGACATGACGTTCGTGGACGCCGCGTTCAGCTCTGTGTTGCAGCACGCCACGGCGGGCGACCTGATTGTGGGGAAATCAACGGTTCCGGTAGGGACGGCGAGCCGGCTCGCCGAGTTGGCCGGGTCCGCCGATGGAGTACTTGTTGCCTGGAACCCCGAATTTCTGCGCGAGGGACACGCCGTAGAGGACACCCTCTCGCCGGATCGGCTGGTATACGGAGTTCCGGACGGAGCAGCGGGGGAGCAAGCGACAACCCGGCTGGACGAGGTGTACGCGGACATACTGCGCCGGGACACGACGCGCCTGGTGACCGACTACGCGACAGCCGAGTTGGTCAAGACCGCCGCGAACTCCTTCCTCGCCACGAAGATCTCATTTATCAATGCGATGGCGGAGCTGTGCGAGGCGTCCGGTGCCGACGTGACCCAGCTGGCGGACGCGATCGGGATGGATGATCGGATCGGGCGGAAGTTTCTCAATGCCGGCTTGGGATTCGGCGGTGGCTGCCTGCCCAAGGACATTCGGGCATTCATGGCCCGTGCCGGCGAACTCGGCGCCGATCAGGCGGTGGCGTTCCTGCGCGAAATCGACGCGATCAACATGCGGCGCCGGATCAGAATGGTCGACCTAGTCCGGGAGGTGTGCGGCGGCAGCCTGATCGGCAAGCGGGTCACCGTGCTCGGCGCCGCGTTCAAGCCAAACAGTGACGACGTCCGGGATTCACCGGCGCTGAGCGTGGCCGCGCAGCTGTCGCTACAGGGCGCCGACGTCGTCGTCACCGACCCGGAAGCTATCGATAACGCCCGCAGTCGATTCCCCGAACTGAACTATGTCGCTGACACAATTGACGCGTTGCGCGGCGCGGATGCCGTGCTGCTAGCAACTGAGTGGACCGAATACCGCGAGTTGTCTCCAGATCAGTTGAAGTCGGTTGTCGGGGTCCCTGCGATTCTCGACGGTCGCAACGTGCTTGATCCAGGTCTGTGGCGAGCGGCCGGCTGGACCTATCGCGCCCTGGGACGCCGTTAGTCAGTCGGTCTTCACCTGGGCGTCGTAGGTGATCCACATCGTCCGGGCGGCGATCCGGTCGTACTTGCTGCGCGCCCGGTAATTGTCGTCCGCGGTGATCCAACGCAGGATGCCCCAGTTGCTGGCGGCAGCGATCTTCTGCAACTCGCTGGCCAGTGCATCCATGACGCCCTCGCCACGGACTGCCGGATCAGCGAACAGATCGTCCACCCACCCGCCGTATTCTCCGGCGATCGGGCGGGCGAACGGCCGGTAGTGGGCAAGGGCAACCGGTGTCCCGTCGGCTGACCTTGCCAGTAGCCCGGAAACTTCGTGTGCCGGATCCTGCAGCCACCCCCAGACGGTCTGAGCCCGCTCCTCACTAGGAGTTTTCCGATAGAAGGTCAGGTAGCCGTCGAAGAGCCTCTTCCACGCCTGGTACTCGTCGCTTCGTGGTGCGGAAATCTGCCAGTCGGACATCGGGACTCCTCATTCGGTCGAGAACACTTTGGCCACAGCATAGCCACTGGCCAGCTCATTGTTGACAATCGGTTAGGTCTTGGCTTGGCTGTTGATGTCCGGCACATAATGCAATCGTCGAGAGGTATCCAAGGTGTCCACTTCGTTTTGGCATCCGCAGGCAATGATGTCCACGGTGAAGAATAATGAGATCGTGATCGATCGTGGTGAGGGTTCGTACCTGTGGACCGAGGACGGCACCAAACTGCTGGATGCGACGGCGGCGCTCTGGTACGCGAACATCGGCCACGGACGACCCGAGATCGCGACCGCGGTAGCGAAGCAGATGCAGAAGCTCGAGCATTACCAGACCTTCGACAAGTACGCCACGCGTCCAACACTCGAGCTGTGCGACCGGATCGTGGACCTTGCTCCGTTCGATGATGGTGCGAAAGTACTGCTCGGTTCCGGGGGATCCGATGCCATCGAGACCGCTGCGAAACTCGCCAGGAGGTACTTCACCGCGACCGGCCGTCCGGACAAGCGGATCATCATCTCCCGTCAACAGGCGTATCACGGTCTGCACGGACACGGAACCTCCCTTGGCTGGCTACCGGCCAACCGCGAAGGGTATGGCGAGCTCGATCCCGCTGTGCTGCGGGCTTCGGCCACGGACTGGCATGATGTCGAGAAGACGATCATGAACACAGGTCCGGAACTCATCGCGGCATTTTTCTGCGAACCGGTGATCGGGACGGGTGGCGTGATATTTCCCGGCGCCGAGTATCTGGCCGAGGTGCGCGAGTTATGCCGCAAGCACGACATCCTGTTCGTTTCCGACGAGGTGATCACCGGGTTCGGCCGGACCGGAAAATGGTTCGCCTCGGAACGGTTCGACCTGCAGCCGGACATGATGACCTTTGCGAAGGGAGTGACATCCGGGTATCTGCCATTGGGCGGCCTGGTCGTGGCACCTCATGTCGCCGAGCCGTTCTTCGCCGATGAGGGGAGCTTGAGTTTCCGTCATGGCGTGACCTACTCCGGCCATGCGGCGGTCTGTGCCGCGGCTCTTGCCAATATCGACGTGCTTGAGCGGGAGAACCTGGTGCAACGGGTTGCATCGCTGGAAACTGTGCTCGCGGATGCACTTGCCCCACTTGCCGAATTGGACGGCGTCATCGACGTGCGCGCCGGTGTCGGCCTGCTCGGAGCGGTGGAGCTTCGGGATGCTCAACTCGCGAACAAGGTAGAGGCACATGGGCTGGGACATGGCGTGTTGCTGCGCAAGATCGTCGGCGGAAACGTCATCCAGATCTCGCCGCCGTTCATCATTACCGAAGACGAAATTCAACTGATCGCCGACACGATAGCCGCGGCCCTGGGGGAGTGACCGACCGGCACCCCTAGTGGGCCGGTGAGGTACCCGGCCTGGCGCGGATGACGCGGGTTGGCTGGCGAACGACGAGATGGCGGCGAGGTCGTGGGCTGGCGGCGAACGCGAACCCGTGCAGGCCCGGCGGCGAGGTCGCGGACTCTGTGTCAGACCGCGCGCGTATTCAGGCGTGTTTCCTGCACAGAGCTCGCGGACCTTGCCGACGCAGGCCCAAACCCACAATCCTATGACGTGACGCATGTCTCAATTGCCTCCTCATCCTTTCGGATGAACCCGCTATCACGATCCGACAAAGCTGTTCGAGATCAGGCTGTAATCAGGCCGTGACCAACTTGTTTCGCCCTAATGTCGGGAGCACTGCCCGTTTCCCCGCGTGCAGTTTCAAGTTGGTTACCCTCACAGCCAGGAGTGGCATGCGTACATCTGCGGGCCGAAGCAGCCCCATACGAAAGGTGCTCGGCATAACGAGCGCACTAGCACTAGGCGTCGGCGTTGCATTGGTCCCGCTAGGGGCAGCGACGGCTGTGCCTTCAGACGAATCCGAGGCCTTGGCGCATTTCCTCAACGCTGACGGCTTGTCGGCGGATCTGGCGGATGTCGGCATCGCCGAGAGCGGCTATCCAAGCGATCCAGGCCCGGACCGCGGCGAGATCGACGCGGAAGTCCTCGGCCTCCTTGGCCCGCTGACCTTGCCAAACGTCGAAATTCCGCTTATCGGCGACGGAGAGAACGGTGGCCTGCTCGACCTCGGCGAAGGAGCCGGTGCGGGCATTCTCAAGTCGTATGCCTCCTCGCCCGATGGCGCCCATTCCACCGCGGCTAGCGGTGCGATCACCGACGACGGCTCAATCGACGTTGGCAACCAGGCGAACGACGGCATCAGCACCGCCAAGGTCGATCTGACCGCGTTGCTCGAACAGCTGGATCTCGATGGGCTGACAGACGAACTCGTCGACGAGGTTTCAGCTGAGATCGGTGCCCTCGCCTCGCGCGCCGAGTCAACCGGTCCGGATTCCGCGGAGCGCACCTACGAGATCGCCAATGGCCGAATCGTTATCTCCAGCCCGGCGGTCGAAGGTCTGTCAGAAGATCTCACCACTGCACTCAATGGGGTTGAATCGACGCTCAATGAGAGTGTCGGCACGGGTGGCGTGATCGACGACATTCTCAGCGGGGTCGACATCGATGTGGACCTGGGGCTCGCGTCGTTGACGGCGGGGCCTGCGACAGCGACCATCGACTCTGATCTCGACGGGGTGATTACGGAACTGCTCGAGACGCCTCTGGTCAGCGATGACGGTATTGTCACGATCGACCTGAGCACCGGGCTGATTACGATCGACCTGGCCAAACTCCTGAAGGGCGAAAATGGCGAGGATCTGAACAATCTTCCGCCGAACACGCAGGTGCTGACAGCGGAAACGATCGGCAAGATCGTCGCCGGCGTTGCCAGCTCCCTCGGTTCGCTCGGCGAGTCGGTCACCAGTGCGGTGACCGAAGCGCTCAACGGGGTCGAACTCACCATCAACCTGCCGGCGGAGCTCACTCTCCTCGGGCAGAGTTCTGATATCGAGATCACGATTCACGGCACTCTCGGTGGATTTGCCGGAATTGAAGGCGAGGACGAGCCTGAAATCACCGTAGAGGGCAACCTGCTGGGCATTCCGCTCGATACGGTGCTTGACGCGTTGCTCGAGCCGATCACCGACGCAATCCTGGAACCGCTGCAGGCAGTGATCAACACGCTGCTCACGGCGACCGCGGATGAGATCAGTGGAGCAATCGAGGACGTTATCGATCCGCTGCTGGAGGGGCTTGAGCCGATACTTGAGGGTGTTCTGGCGAACATCGTTCAGTTGACGATCAATGTGCAGACCGAGGGAGACCTCGGCCCGGAGTCGTTCACGGTACGCGCCCTGAATATCTCGTTGTTGCCAAATGCCGATGCAGTTGGCGTGGATCTGGCATCCTCCACGGTGCGGGCTTCGGACCCAGCCCAGGAGACGGAGACCGAGACGGCGACGGAAACCGAGACAGCGACGGAAACTGAGACTGACACCGCGTCGGCCACGGAAACCGAGACTGAGACTGACACTGCGTCGGCCACGGAAACTGAGACTGACACTGCGTCGGCCACGGAAACTGAGACTGACACTGCGTCGGCCACGGAAACCGAAACTGAGACTGACACGGCGTCGGCCACGGAAACCGAGACTGACACGGCGTCAGCCACGGAAACCGAAACTGCGACGGAGACTGAGACTGACACGGCGTCGGCCACGGAAACCGAAACCGATACTGCGTCGGCCACGGAAACCGAGACTGACACGGCGTCGGCCACGGAAACCGAGACAGCGACGGAAACTGAGACTGACACGGCGTCGGCCACGGAAACCGAAACCGAAACTGCGACGGCGACGGAATCCGAAACCGAGACTGACACCGCGTCGGCCACGGAAACCGAGACAGCGACGGAAACTGAGACTGACACGGCGTCAGCCACGGAAACCGAAACCGAAACTGCGACGGCGACGGAATCCGAGACCGAGACTGACACTGCGTCGGCCACGGAATCTGACTCCGACACCGCTGGTAGCGATACTGCTGGTAGCGAGACGGCTTCGGAGACCGAATCCGATTCGGCTTCGGCTACCGCTGGCAGCGACACGTCGGGAAGTGCCACACCGGGCGACAGCTCCGGTAGTGACAGCTCCGGTAGTGACAGCTCCGGTAGCGACAGCTCAGGTGGCGACAGCTACGGCAATGGAGACGGGGAAGATCTGCCTCGTACCGGTGCCGATATGGCGCCACTCGGGATCAGTTTGCTTCTCGTGGTCATTGGCGCCGCCGCGGTGGTGTTCAGCCGTCGTAACAAAGTGAGTAAGGATTCCTGAGTCACCTCGTCGACTCAGTGACATCTAATAGAGTGTGCTCGTCCGTGTCTGACACGGGCGGGCACACTCGTCTCGCGTTACCCTTCGTACGAAAAGGTTAAGCCTCCCCATGGAAATGCAGCGGAACAAGCAAGGTCCAGCCCAGGTCAACCGTCCCTGGTACGTGCGGATTATTGCGCTTGCACTCGCGCTCGTCCTGAGCTGGCACTTGCTTGCGACTTTCATCTGGTCAAGCGGGTCCAGTCCGATTCGGGACGCGGTTGGAACATCGACAGTCAAGAGCTACATGCTTCCGATGTTCTCGCAGAGCTGGTCGGTTTTCGCCCCAGATCCAATCAGGTCGAACAGCGCGTTCGAGGTGCGCGCCAGGACCGACTCGGGGAAACTGACCACGTGGTACAGCATCAGTTCCCGTGACATTGACCAGGCCATTCGCTATCACGCTGTTCCTTCACGGCTCTACCTGACGAACTTCCAGCTGGCTACCCACTACCGAAGCGCCTTTGGTGAACTCAGTGCGGAAGAACAAGACGCCGTCGCCGCGCGATATGAGGGCGATGGTTGGCACGAGGCACTGAAGGACAGGTTGTCCAGAGCGGGTAAGCAGGACAAGCTATCTGCAGATGGCAGCGAGCTGCTCGCGAACGATATCGCGGTGACTCGGCTCGCTTCCGAGATCGCCGTCGCCCGATGGGGTGCGGAGGTGCAATCGGTGCAGGTCCGGTTCCTGAACCAGGCTGTGCGGCCGTATTCGCAACGCGCCAACCCGGATTTCAAGACCCGATCATCGATCATCACGCCTGGCTGGCGACCGATCGACAGGGTCGAAGGTCTTGATACTGGCGTAATCCAGCGGATGTACGGAGATCAGGCGGAGGCCGCGAAATGACGTCCAGCAAGAGCAATGACAACGCGCAGCGCACCGACCCTGCGGAGAAATCCTTCGGCGAGCTGCTCGACATCGGAATTGCCTGGTCCGAATCCATGTACAAGCGAGCCGAGTCGTGGGTTCTGGACGGACAAAAAGCGAGCTATGGCGCCTCTGTAGCACGGATTATCTACGGACTCGCGATCCTGCTGATTGTGCTGACGAACTTCGCGGATCGGAACTTCATCTGGGGCAGTGCCTCCGGCTGGTCGGAGAACCTTCGGACCGACTCAGCATGGCCAGGGATATTCGGCTTCTACACAGGAGACGAATCGTCCGGCCTGTTCACTCTGAAGTTCCTTCTGTTCGCGGCGACCGGCCTCGCGCTGTTGCTGGGCTGGCACACGCGTACTGTCGCCATCCTCGCGCTCTACTTGTACATCAGCCTGGTCAACCAGGGACCGGTGTCGGTGGACCAGGCGGACAACGCGTTCCGGATCATGCTTTTCTACTTCTGTTTCACCGACATGTCGCAGCACTGGTCGCTGGATGCCCGGCGGAAACGGCGGCGGATCGCGCGCGGAAAGGCACCGACGCTGTGGGCCGCGCCGGACTGGCTGCGTTCGCTATCGCACAACCTGGCGCTCATCGCGGTGAGTGTGCAGATTTTCATCATCTACGTCACTGCGGGACTTTCCAAGGTGCAGGGAAACCTGTGGGAACGCGGCACCGCGATTTACTACCCGCTCAATGTCGAGAAGTTTCAACCGTGGCCGTTCCTCAGCGATCTGGCCTCGACCAACGGACTGATGATCGGGATCATCACCTACTTCTCGGTCTATATCCAGGTGTTCTTCCCATTTCTGCTGCTGGTCCGCTGGACCAGGGTGCTTGGCCTGATCGGGATCATGGGCATGCACGTAGGCATCGGAATCCTGATGGGCCTCGGCGTCTTCTCGCTGACTATGGTCGCCGCTGACGTCATTTTCGTTCGGAACGGCACGTACGCCGCCGTCGAACGCTGGCTTACGCCGCGCCTGGTCCGATTGCGTGACCGGGTGCTGCCGGGTAGAAGGACCCGGGCCGGGTCGGAGGTCGCCGACCAGCCGGCCGACGTAACGGAGCCGGCATACGCCGGCTCGGCCACTCCGGCCGCCGAGCACTCCCGAACGTAGCCAGCCTGCTCGGTTCCGTTCATCGACAGGGTGAGGCATCTGTCCTGGCTCCCGGCCTCCGTGGCTCCGAATGGTGTGAACGTGATCAGTATTTGATTGCGGAATTCAGACTGGCGGAACGGTTTCGATCCGATGACCGACCTGTTGGTCCCCCTTGAACCGGATTACGGGACATCAACACTGCCCGCCGGACTCATTTCTGGGCCCTTGTCGTCCGCGTAATAGGTGTCGTACAGTTTTGCCTAACGCATGTTCCGAATATAGAAGCGGAAATTCGCATATAGAACACGGCTAGATGATCGACAGCCCACAGTGAAGTGAGGAAAGTCCGTGCAGTTCCACCACCACGGTTATGTATCCGGTGACCCGCGGGTCCAGCCCGCCGCCGGGGTCGGTATCGACCGGCCCGCAGAGCTCCCCGAAGAAGTAGACGTACTTATCGTCGGCACCGGCCCTGCCGGAATGCTCGCGGCCGCACAGCTTTCGCAATTCCCGAATGTCACTACCCGTATCGTGGAGCGTCGTCCCGGACGGCTCGCCATCGGCCAGGCCGACGGCATCCAGGCCCGCAGCGTGGAAACCTTCCAGGCGTTCGGCTTCGCCGAGCGGATCATCGCCGAGGCCTACGCGATCACCGAAATGGCGTTCTGGAAGCCTGACGTCAACGACCCGTCGCGCATTGTCCGCACCGCCCGGACCCCGGATGACCCCACAGGTATCAGTGAGTTCCCGCATCTCATCGTGAACCAGGCCCGGGTGCTGGACTACTTCGCCGAGTACATGGTGAACGCACCCACCCGTATGACGCCGGACTATGGCTACGAATTCCGAGGCCTGGAGGTTGCGGACGAGGGAGAGTACCCGGTCACCGTGAGACTCCTCCACACCGCGGGTCCGAACGAAGGGCAGGAACGGGCTGTGCGCGCCAAATACGTGGTGGGAGCTGACGGCGCCCGGAGCAAGGTGCGCCAAGCGATTGGTTGCACGCTCGCCGGAGACCAGGCTAACCACGCCTGGGGCGTCATGGACGCACTTGCCGTCACCGACTTCCCCGACATCCGCACCAAGTGCGCCATCCAGTCAGGCTCCGGCGGCAGCATCCTCCTGATCCCGCGCGAAGGTGGCCACCTCTTCCGCATGTACGTTGACCTCGGCGAAGTGGTCTCCGATGACAATGGCGCGGTCCGCAACACCAGCATCGAGGAAATCATCCAGCGGGCCAACGAGATCCTCCACCCCTACATCCTGGACGTCCGCAACATCGCCTGGCACAGCGTCTACGAAGTGGGCCACCGGCTTACGGACCGGTTCGACGATATCCTCCCGGAAGACCGCGGCACCCGCACCCCGCGGGTGTTCATCACCGGGGACGCCTGCCACACGCACAGTGCAAAAGCCGGCCAAGGCATGAATGTCTCCATGCAGGACGGCTTCAACATCGCGTGGAAGCTCGGCCACGTGCTCGAAGGCCGCAGCCCGGAAAGCCTGCTGCCCACCTATTCCGCCGAACGACAGGTGGTCGCCAAGAACCTCATCGACTTCGACAAAGAGTGGTCCACGCTCATGGCGAAAAAGCCCGAAGAGTTTGAAGACCCCGCGGAGCTTGAAAACTTCTACGTCAGCACCGCGGAGTTCCCAGCCGGCTTCATGACGCAGTACGCGCCATCTGTGCTTGTGGGCAGCTCTGACCACCAGGACCTCGCTACCGGCTTTCCCGTAGGTAAACGCTTCAAATCCGCCCCCGTGGTCCGTGTCGCCGACACCAACCCCATCCACCTCGGCCACCACGCCACAGCCGACGGCCGCTGGCGCATCTACGTCTTCGCCGATGCAGCTGCAGCGGGTGAACCGTCAGGTGTGGCGGACTTCGCCGAGTGGATCACAAACGCACCGGAATCACCGCTGGCGGCAACGCCGTCAGACGCTGATCCTGGCGCATGGTTTGACGTGAAGGTGATCTACCAGCAGGATCACCACAGCGTCGATATCGGCGCTGTCCCCGGCGTCTTCAAGCCGCAGGTGGGCCCGTTAAAGCTGACCGACTACGAGAAGGTCTACGCCGCCAATCCCTCCGCGGACATCTTCGAACTCCGCGGCCTGGACCGCGATGGCGTCGTGGTTGTGGTACGCCCCGACCAGTACGTTGCCAACGTCCTGCCCCTGACGGCAACGGCCGAACTCGGGGCTTTCTTCACCCCTCTGTTGTCGGACCGGGAGTCCGAGGACGGTCCATCACCAGCGTTGTCCGACGGCTCCGCCCAGCACTCCTCGCTTGTCAACAGCCGGGTGTAAGAGGGAGCGGGTCTTCCGGGGCGGTTAGCGTCCGCGTTCCAGAATGGATCGGCCGTGCAGGTTACGCCTGGGCCGTCGCATCGAGTGCTGGCCTACGGCTGCAGGTACCCGTGCCGGGCGAGGGCGTCTCTGAGCTCGAGTTGGGTCCGAACCTGGAAGCCCGCCTCCTCGTAACGCCGCCGGATTCGATAGAGGTGTGTCTTCGTCGTCGAGACGCTGATCCCGATCCGTTCGGCCACCTTGTGCACCGGAAGGCCTGAACCGCCGAGGTACAGGGTGGCGACCTCGCGTTCTTTCTCCGAAAGTCGAGGAGGTTCGGGGGAGTTCAGCGCGTCGAGTGGGACAAGCCCTTCGGTTACAGTCATCTCGCCGCGGACCGCAGCTTTCGCGGCAGCAAGAATGGTTGCCATGTGCTCAGATTTGGACACGTAACCCATGGCGCCGGCGGAAACAGCATCGATAACCGTCTGTGGTTCTGCAAAGGCGCTTATCACCACGACGGGGATGCCACGTGAATTAAGCCGATCGATTTTGCTCTCGAGTGGGATGCCGTCGTTCAGCATTAGATCCAGCAGGACGACATCCGGATCAGAGCCTCTTGCGGTGAAGGCGCGCCAGCTGGAATAGGTCTCGCAATTGCCGACCGCGTCATCGGCTTCCAGCCAGTGGGACATACCGGCGAGCAACAGGCGATGATCGTCGATGACGGCGACGTGGAGTCTGGAAACCTTGTCCACTTGCGACTCCTCTTGTTCCACAAAAGCGATCGCGTTTTGCTCACCTGGCCTGCGGCTCAATTAAGACCCTATTACGAATGTTGTCGATTCGGTAGAAGCTGGCAATAAGTGAATACGCTTCCGATATGCCACTTCGTCGCGTAAGCCGTGCGGACTCAATCCTGCGCGGGCTGGCCATGCGAATCGGCATCATGTATGTCGGCATCGGCTGGCTTTATCTGATGATCAACGACATTCCGCTCGGCAATCGCTGGCAGGAAATGGGCGACGTCGTTTCCCTCTGGCTCTGCACGTTGTTTGCCATCTTCGCAATCACCGGCTACCTCCGCATCGGTCGCGCTGCATCGGCGCATGCGGTCGTGTTCACGATATTGTGCTGCATGGGCATGTTGGTCAGCATCGCGGCCACGGAGCAGGTCGATGAGAAGTGGACGATGGATTCCGCTATCCATCAGGTGTTGGGCGGCGGCAGCGGCGCCGCAATCCTTGGTCTGCCGCCGTCGCGCAGGAACATCGTCCTGATCGGCGGCCTCTTCCTCGTCGTGCACGGCCTCGCCGTGGTGTGGCTGGCCCGCGAACCGCAAGGTCCCTCGATGAACCTGCTGGTCTTGCTTCGCGGTCCGTTAACCTGGCTGGTGCTGTACTTCCTTGCACTGGTTCTGCGCCGGGCGTTTTCCGCCTATGAGTCGAGCCAGGAAGACCTGACGTCGGTGTGGCGGAGAGTCGCCGCCGAGGCACAGAAGGCTCGTCAGACGACGGAAGCAAATCGGCTGCTGCATGACACTGTGCTCTCCACGCTCGCCGTGCTTGCGCACGGAGGCGCCGGCGTGGACCAGCAGCGGCTGCGTGAGATGGCGAGGAGCGACGCGCGAACCCTGCGTGGTGAGCCGGCTGCGCCACAGCCTGGTTTCGCGGACGCAGGCAAGGAGTTGCTCGGCGTTATTCGCGAGCTTGTCGATGACCAGATTGCCGGCACCGGACCCAAGGTCCTTGTCTCCGGCCAGCTTTCCCTGGATGCTCCGCTGGACGCCGGAACCCGCGAGGCTCTTCTCGGGGCTATTCGTCAGGCCGTGCACAATGTCGTCCAGCACGCCAGGGCGGACACCGTCGTCATCGCGTTGTCCAGCCACGAGAGCACCCTCCGGACTGTCATCACGGACGATGGCGTGGGTTTCGATCCACGGTCGATTCCGACCAGCCGCTTCGGTATCTGGGGTTCGATCGAATCGAGAATCGCAGAGCGCGGCGGACAGGCCCGGATCTTCAGCACGCCCGGCCAGGGTACGACAATCTCGCTGGTGGTTCCGCTGTGAACGCTTTCAAGCAGCTGACGCTGCACTTCGTGGTCAACTCGCTGAGCAGGGATCTGTTGCTTTTCCGGGTAATGCTGCTTTTCACCGCAGGGTCGGCAGCCCTGTCTGTTGTCCGGGTTGTCGCCGGTGCGGTGAGGGACCAGAACCCGCTGCTACAGCTGTTGCCGATCGCCGGACTGGTCGCGTTAGCTGTTATGGCGTACATCCGCGCGCGCCGGGATGGCGGACGACTCACCCGATCCGGGTTGGTGGGATTCATAGTGGCGCTGGTCGGGATCAACATCATGGACCTTGCCCTGGTATCGGTCACGGGATCGTACCGGGACAACAGCGTCGTGATGGGCACCAGCAGTTTCGTGATCATTGCCGTTGCCAGTGCGCGGTCCGGGCGGACTGCAATCAGGCTGTTGCTGGCACAGGGACTGTTCTCGATGTTCGCCTCGGGATGGTTTCAAAGCCCGCGTCCCGTCGGCGCCGATGTGATCGAGATGGTTGTTCAGTACGCCGTGCCGGGTGTCATCGGGCTTTACCTGATCGAGCAAAATGTTAGCTGGGCCAAACGTCCGCGGGTTTCCGGTCTACGGCAGACCATCGTCGACACCGCCGTCGAGGCCAGACAAACGCAACAGCATGAGCTCAATCGCCGGGTGCGAAACATCGACACCCGTCTGCTCTACCTGCTCGACGCGGTCGGCGCGGACGAACCACTGCCACTTTCGGTCGAAAAGCAGGAACTTGCCAGACACCTGGGAAACGAGCTGCGATCGACCCTGGTTCGCAGCAGGTCGAACGGTGATCTGGGTGCCATTCTGTACGCCCTTGGTGCTCCGAGCGGGGAGGTTGTCCTTGAAAACGTAGAGAATCTGTCACTTCGGGCACTCGAAGACGTCAGCCTTGAAATTCCGCTGGCGATTCTTGCGTGCATGATCAGAGAGGTCTGCCAAACCGGTAAGGGTCAGGTCCATGTGAATGCGCAATCGCGGCTGAATGGGCGGGAAGCCGTCGAGTTCCGGGTGGAAACCTATAAGCGTATCCGGTTTAGCGAACTAATGTGGGAATATATCCATTCGTCCGAAAAGTACTCAGTGGAGACCACTGCCGGAATGATCAGAGTCGTTGTAACACTGCCTCAATCGGACTCGATTAATGCCTGATGTCAAGCCACGAGTCGAGGTCGCGATTGTTGACGACCATCACCTGGCGCTGGAGTGCCTCGCCCGCTGGATAAACGATACGACGTCGACGCTGCACGTTGCCCTCGGCGTCACCACCTGGTCCGATCTGATCACTCATCCCGATTACCCCTTTGACGTCGTTCTGCTTGACGTCTTCTTGAACGACGATATTCCGGTGAAAATGAAGATCGGATCCCTGCTTGCATCCGGCTGCCAG
The DNA here is from genome assembly GCF_025787225.1 of Saxibacter everestensis. NCBI lineage: Bacteria > Bacillati > Actinomycetota > Actinomycetes > Micrococcales > Brevibacteriaceae > Saxibacter > Saxibacter everestensis. The sequence goes on along the minus strand of NZ_CP090958.1, from coordinate 1,896,868 downwards.
GTAGTAATCATCAGCACCCTGATCGAACCCCAGCTCGTTCAGCGGGCCATATCCGCAGGGGCTCTCGGCTACCTGAGTAAGGACGACCCGCCGGGTCATATCGAGGACGTTGTCACTTCTGCGGCAAAAGGGCGGTTGTTCCTGACGCCTGCCCTAATCAGGAATCTCGGAACGGCTCCGGCTGAGGAGGTGCCGGATGTCACTCCGCGTGAACAGCAGGTCGCCGCGTTGTACTCTGCCGGGCACGGGATGACGATCGCAGAGGTCGCCCGGGAACTGGGGATTTCCAGCCACACGGCCAAGACGCACTTGAAAAATCTGAAACTGAAGTATGCCGAGCGCGGCATTCCGCTGCACACCAGGCTCGAACTGTACGCACAATTGGTCCATGACTATTGGATCCTGACACCGCCGAGGCCGTAGGCGATCGACCGGAAAATCGATAGTGTGGGGTGCGACCCTGGGAGGTGGAGAATCACGATGAGTATTGCGTTAGTCACCGACTCCACCTCAGGGCTAGACCTGCGCGAGATTGAGGGCGTCCAGGTGCGCATCGTCCCGCTCAGCGTGATCGTCGACGCGCAGGAATACGAAGAGAACGTGAACATTTCACCCGAGCAGATTTCCGCGCATCTTCGTGCCGGGCGGGCGGTGAGCACGTCACGTCCGTCGCCGTCGGCGTTCTCAGATACCTATCTCGACCTGCAACGCGAGGGCATCACCCGAATTCTCTCGATGCATCTGTCGGCGGAACTCTCGGGCACCTGTGAAGCGGCGCGGCTCGCTGCCGCTTCTGTGGGTTCGGCCGAGCTCACGGTCCAGGTTGTCGATACGCAAACTTCCGGTGCTGTGCTCGGCTACGCCCTGACCAAATCGGCCCAGGCAGTCGCGCTTGGCCGGGAAGCAACGTCGGCGGCTCCGTCGCTTACCGACCTTGGTGCGCTCGTGACCGGGATCTGTTCGCAACGTTCCCGGACACTGTTCTATGTGGCCACGCTGGAATACCTGAGACGTGGCGGCCGGATCGGTTCTGCGGCAAGTCTGCTGGGGTCGGCGCTCGCCATCAAACCGCTGCTGCACATGCGTGACGGCAAGGTTCAGACGCTGGAGAAGGTGCGCACCGAGGCGAAGGCGCTCGCCCGGCTGAAGACTCTGAGCCTCGAAGCCGCTGCCGGCTACCGCGACGTCGCGCGCTCAGAACAACGGTCGCCCCGGGTGCGGTTCTATGTGCAGCACTTCGATGCACCGGAAGCGGCTGATCGCCTGCTTGAGCAACTGCTCGAAGGGGCGAGTGATCTCAGCAAGTACAGCGGTGTGCACCTGTCGGCGGCAGGGGATGTTTGCGAAATATCGGTCGTGCTGGGCGCCCATGTCGGCCCGGGAATGCTCGCCGTGACGATTGTGGATGACGGCGCGAAACCCACTGAGGAGTAAGCGATGGAACCCAATGCGAGGATCGATGGCGGACGAACTGTCAGTGCGATCATTAGGCAGTTGAGCGACCTGGAAGCAAGACTCGAGACCTATGCCCCGAGTGATGATCTCCGGACCAGTCTGAACGGTGCCTTCAAGGCGCTGGAGGCGCTGAAATGGACGTTGGAGCAGGAATCCGCGTAACCTTCCCGGGCGTCTGACCGCGTATCCACGGCGTGGTCAACGGTGTTGACTCATGAGATGAATCATGGTGTTCTTGGTTCGGCACGAAGTGTGACCTGTGCCACCAACATCGAGTTCGAGGAGAACAACCATGACCGTCACGATGCCGTCACATGGTTCCGCCAGGGAGGCGACAGCCACCGAGCCGGGGGCGCTGCAGATTCGCGGCGTCAGTAAGCACTACGGTGACGCAATAGCGGTTGACCAGCTGGATCTCGATGTGCGTGCCGGAGAGTTCCTCTCACTGCTCGGCCCCTCCGGCTGCGGCAAGACGACGCTGCTTCGGATGCTGGCCGGTTTCGAGGAACCCACCAGCGGCGACGTCGTGCTGGCCGGGCGGTCATTGCGGGGCGTTCCCGCGCACAAGCGGCCGGTGAACACCGTATTTCAGGCCTACGCCCTGTTCCCGCATATGACCGTGGCTGAAAATGTCGCGTACGGACTGCGCCAGCGCCGGGTGCCGCGCGCCGAGATCAACAGCCGGGTCAGCGAAGCCCTTGCGATGGTCCGGATGGACTCATTTGCGACCCGAAATCCAAAGATGCTGTCCGGCGGCCAGCAACAGCGCGTCGCCCTGGCCCGTGCCCTGGTGAACCGGCCCGACGTACTGCTGCTCGATGAGCCGATGTCCGCGCTGGATCGCAAGCTCCGTGAGGAGATGCAGCTCGAGCTCAAGCTGCTGCAGAAGCAACTCGGCATAACGTTCATTTTCGTCACGCATGATCAGGAAGAGGCGCTGGCGATGAGTGACCGGATCGTGGTGATGTACAACGGCCGGATCCAGCAGGTCGGCACGGCCGAAGACATATATTCAAGCCCGGCGTCATCGTTCGTGGCCGGTTTCATCGGCAAGCAGAACTTCATCAAGGTCACCGACGCCGGCGACGGCAGGCTGTCGTCCGCCGAGGGAGAGCTGCTGACCACTGCGCCACGGCCGGCTCACCAAGAGGGAACACTGACCGCGGCAATCCGCCCCGAGGCGATCGGTGTGGCAGCCCGCCCGCCGGCGTCGTCCGATGTGACCGGTTCGACCAACTCCATCGAGGCCCGGCTTGCCGGAGTTTCTTTCCTCGGTGACGTGGTGCAATACGTCGGCCTGACCAGCACCGGGCAGGAAATCCTCTCCCGGGTGCCCCGGGCGAACGCGCCGGATATTGCGGAGAACTCCCAGATCTGGTTCACGTTCGACAGCGACTGCGTGCAGGTGTTCGCCCAATGACGCAGATCAGGGTATTGTCGCCACGCTCGGTGAGCGCGCGGATCAGCCGCCGTGCGCTGCTCAGCGGCTTCGGCGTGCTCGGCGCCGGAGCTGCGCTTGGCGGATGCGGCAGATCGAAGGCAGTAGCGACATCTCCCGCACCGGACGGTGAGGTGGAGAGCAAGCTCAACCTCTACAGCTGGGGTGACTACGAAGACCCCGCCGATATCGCCAAGGTCGAAAAGGCGGCCGGCATCACGGTGCAAAGCGACAGTTTCGGCTCCAATGAGGAACTGATCGCGAAGCTCGCCGCTTCCCGAGGCACCTCGGGGTACGACGTCGTCGTGCCGACCGGGATCTACATTCCGCAGATGGCCGAGCATAATCTACTGCAAAAGCTGGACCACTCGCTGATCCCGAACTTCGCCAATATCGATCCCAACTACCGGGATCAGGCATGGGACCCACACAACGAGTACGCAGTCTGCAAATGCTGGGGGACCAGCGGCTACATTTATGACTCCTCGAAGATCAGCAGGCCGATGGAGACCTGGGCGGACTTCCTCGCCGCCGCGAAGGACGAGGCCAGCGGCGAACTCTCCGTGATGGAAGACGCGTGGGAGGTCTGCGCGGTCTGGCTGGCCGCGGAGGGACTCGATATCAACACCACTTCCGCGGCGGAACTGGAAGACTGTCGCAAGGCCCTCACCGACGATCTCGCGCCCCATGTCAAGGCCTACCTGTCCACCGTCACTTCCGGCGTTGCCCAGGGTAGTTTCAGTCTGATGCACGCCTTCAACGGTGATGCCCGGCAGGCGATCCTCGAGGTCGAGGATGCCGCGAAGTGGAAGTACGTCTACCCCACCCCGACTGCAAACCTCTGGATGGACACCTGGGCGATCGCAACCGGGGCGCCGCATCCCGATGCCGCGCACGCCTTCATCAACACGATGCTCGAGCCCGAGATCGCCGTCAATGAGGTGGACTACATCGGCTACCACACCGGGATCAAAAACCTGAAGGAGCTCGCGTCGGACCTGGAGCTGGACGAGCCGGACCTGGTGTTCCCCGACCAGGAAATCCTTGACCGGCTGACCCCGGCGGTCCTCCGCGCCCAGGAAGAACGGGTCCGGATCCTCAACGAAATGCAGTCAAGGAGTGGCGCATGAAAACCCTTCGTCAACGTATTTTCGGGCCGGCGGCACTGTCCTTTCCGACCTGGGCCTACCTGCTGTTCTTCTTCATCATCCCGGTCGCCCTGGTCATCTGGTACAGCTTCGGTTACAAGCCCGACCAATTCACCACGTACGCAACCGACCAGCTTTCTTTTGACCGCTATGCCGAGGCTGCCGATCCGACCTTCCTCTCGACATTCGTGGCAACTCTGCGGATTTCGGTCGTCGGCACGCTGCTGTGTCTCGTGATCGCCGTGCCTTTCGCGTATTGGCTTGCGGTGAAGGTTCCGGCCCGTCGCCGGGGTCTGATGCTGGCGCTGGTTCTGGTGCCGTTCTGGACCAACTTCCTGGTTCGAACCCTTGGCTGGCAGGTGATTCTGTCGCCTGAAGGATTCGTTTCACATTTCATGCAGTTCGCCGGAATGATCGACGGGCCGCTAGCCGTGCTCTATACCCGCACCGCCGTGCAGATCGGCGTTGTTTACAACTACCTGCCGCTGATGATTCTGCCGCTGTTCGTTGCGATGGATCGGGCCGGCGTCAGTCTCCGTGAAGCAAGCAACGACCTGGGAGCGGGCCGTTGGCGAACCTTGTTCCAGGTCACCCTGCCGATGGCTGCGCCGGGCATAGCGTCCGGCTGCCTTCTGGTCTACATACCGCTGATGGGTGACTACATCACGGCGTCCGTGCTGGGTGGCGCGCAGGGGTCGATGGTCGGGCAGCTCGTTGCCGCCCAGTTCAACGCTGCACAGAATTGGGCGCTGGGCGCCGCGATGGCGGTCGTCCTGATGCTGCTGATCCTGGCGACGGTCGCAATCGTTGGAGCGGTCGTGCTGGTCCTGCAGCGGATCATTCGCGCCGGACGCCGGGTCGAGATTGTGCCAGTGAACGCAACGACAGCGCCAGTGAACGCAACGACAGCGCCAGTGAACGCAACGACAGTGGGGGAGCAGCCATGAGCGTTATAGAGCGAACGACCGAGGCAGATGCTTCGGCGGGCGAGGCGCCAGCCGGCCCGGTGTCCGGGAAAAGGGATCTGCCGAACACAGCCCTGACTGTATGGGGTGTGCTGGTCTTCGCGTTCCTGTTCCTGCCGATCCTGGTGATCGTGGTGTACTCGTTCAATAATGGCCGGCTGCTTGCCGCCTGGGACAGCTTCGGATTCGATGCGTACGTCAACGGCTTGTCGAACAAGGTGATTCGCGGAGCCATTTCGACTTCACTGCAAGCCGCAGCCGGATCGGCGATCGTCTCGACCATAATTGGAACCCTTGGCGGAATCGCGCTGGCTCGGGCGAAGATCAGGGCGAAGTGGGCGCTTGGACTGACGCTGCTGCTCTCCTTCACCCTGGTTACCCCGGAGATCGTCGATGCGATCGCCTTGCTGCCCTGGTTTGTGACGCTCGGTGTCGACGCCGGCGTATCGCCGCTGAACAACGGCATGGTCCGGCTGGTCATTGCGCACTCGGTGGTTTCAATGGCGGTGGTCACCTTCATAATCCGGGCGCGGATGGCGGGCCTCGATCAGTCGTTGGAGGAGGCCGCCGCCGACCTGTACGCGACGCCCTGGCGCAGGTTCCGGGATATCACCCTGCCGATGGCCGGACCAGGCATCCTGGCAGGTGCGTTGATGTCCTTCACCCTCAGCCTGGACAATACGATCGTTTCAAGCTTCGTGCAGCAGCCCGGATTCACGCCATGGCCGGTTTACATATTCAGCTCGCTCAGGGTCGCGTTGCGGCCGGAGATCGCCGCGGTCTCGACGCTGATGTTCATCCTGACCCTTGTCGCGTTGGGAGTAGTCGCCTACGTGCTACGCAAGGTCGGGGAGAGTTCGACAGACATTGTGAAGGCGATGACCGGATCCTGATCCCGGCACGCTGAAGGGGCTGCGGGCTTTGCGCTGGTGTCGGTGCTTCCGGAATCATGGCGGGAACGCGTCCTCGGTGAGGAGGTCGAGTACTACGAGGCGCGCAACTGATGAGCCGCACTTGTCGTCACAAAGGTTGCGGGAAGCGGGCTCCTGCACAGAAGTCGCTTCCACGGGCCAGGTGCGACCCCAGCTGACTACCGTCATGCCATGGCAGGTCTACGTCGACAGTCAGCTGGGCAGCCGCCCTCCGCACGCTCCCCGGCCGACCGGATGGCCGACCTGCTCGCTTCGGCGCGCGATGTCGAGGCGTCGGAGCCGAGCCGTGGCTGGACTCCCAGGCAATACGACCATGATGCCCCCGAAGTAACCGACACCCTGAGCGGACGCATTGCCCGGCGGATTCCGGCTGTCCTCGGTGGGGGAACCGGTCGGTGGTCCATTCGGCTCGGCGCGACAGTTATCGTGGCGTTGATCGCGCTGCTGGCCGGCACGTACCTCGCGGTAAGGGCGGTGACCGAAGCGCCGGACCGTGAAGTTCGAACCGTCGCGCCACGGCCAAGTGCGGCGACGGGGAACGAGGCGCCGCAGGACCCGGAGCGTCCGGACGGCAGCCAGGCCGGTGAGCCGTCAGGCCAGGCCGGCAAGCCGTCAGGCCAGTCAGAGTTCAAGATTCACGTTGTCGGCGCGGTGAGGAAGCCCGGGCTTGTCACAGTTCAGGCCGGTTCCAGGGTGGATGACGCCATTGAGCTGGCCGGTGGTGCTGCCGCGGGGGCCGACCTGAGCCGCATAAATCTCGCGCGCCAGTTGGTCGACGGAGAGCAACTATACGTGCCAAAGGTCGGTGAAGCCGCTCCGGGGCCGCCGTCCGCTCCGGCTTCCGGACCAGGTCAGGCCCCGCCATCCGACGGTGCAGCGCCGGGGAATCCGGGGCACCGGGATTCGGGGTCCCAGAGTTCGCTGGTCAATTTGAATACCGCATCTGCTACTGAACTCGACGAACTTCCCGGGGTCGGGCCGGTGACGGCAGAGAAGATCATCTCCTGGCGGGAGGCAAATGGCGGATTCACGGCGATCGAAGATTTGATGGACGTGCCAGGGATCGGGCCGAAAACCTTCGCCGAACTCAAGGATCTGGTCACGGTATGAGTGATCTCGCGAAGGCTTCCTGGCGCGCCGATCTACGGTTGGCACCGAGCGCAGTGGCCTGTTGGGCAGCAGCGGCCTGGGCAGTAGGTGCCGGCTTTCCGGCCGCCGTTCTGGTTGCCGCCAGTTGTGCTGCAGCCGGCCTACTTCTGCTGTGCGGGAGCCTGCTGCGCCGCGGCGCGCTGCCGTGGTGGGGCAGAACCGTCCCGGCGGTCTGCGTCGTGCTGCTGACCGGCTCGTTGGTCATTGCGTCGTCCGCGGTTCACAACCGGATTCGTGCGCCTCCGGACCTGACCAAACAGCTGGCGCTGCAGCGGAGCTACGCGGTCCAGATGGAGGTGGCCCGCCCGCCGGAGACCGCGCCGACGCCGGATCGTTTCAGTGGGCGGGATCGTACCGTCGTGACTGTGCGGCTCACCGCAATTGACGGGCGGCCGGCGATGAGCGATCTGCGAACTCCTGTCACGGTGCTGGCCGGTTCGAGCTGGAAATCCGTGCGTAGTGGGCAGACGCTTCGTGCCCGGGTGAAGTTCTCAGTGCTGGATCCTGGAGGCGCCGCTGTTGCATTGGCATTCCCGGATGGCCCGCCGGTGGTGATCACCGAGCCGGACGGCTATCACCGGACGACGGAACGGCTGCGGTCTGGGTTGCGTTCCTCGGCAACGGTGTTGCCGGCAGATGCGCGCGGGCTGCTGCCCGGCCTGGTCGTCGGGGACACCGCAGGGCTCGATGCCGGACTTGAAGAGGCGATGAAGCGCACCGGAATGACGCACCTTACAGCTGTATCGGGAAGCAATCTGGCGATCTTCTCGGGAGCCGTGCTGCTCGTCGGCGCGGCGGTAGGGCTCCGTCGTGGCCGCAGAATGCTGCTCGCCGCCGGGTCGGTTGTAGGATTCGTCGCGCTCGTCGCCCCGGACCCGACCGTCCTCCGGGCTTCAGTGATGGCGATGGTGTGCCTGCTTGGCCTGGGAACCGGACGTTCGGGACGCGGCCTGCCGGCTTTGTGTCTCGCCATGCTGCTGCTGTTGACCGCAGATCCATACTTTTCCCGAAATTACGGGTTCGCATTGTCCGTGCTTGCCTGCGTCGGCTTGCTGCTCTGCGCAAAACCGTTTGCCCGGTTGTTGGCGCGGTGGTTGCCGGACTGGCTGGCTTTCGCTCTCGCGGTGCCGACTGCAGCCCAGCTGTTCTGCTCTCCGGTCATCATTTTGCTGCAACCGGCCGTCAGCAGTTATGCGGTGCCGGCCAACGTGCTGGCGGCGCCGGCAGTCGCTTCGACCACAATCCTCGGCGTCCTGACCATTCCTGCGGCACAGCTTTGGCCCCCAGCGGGAGAGTTTCTGGCCTGGTGGGCCGGTATCGGTGCGCAATGGATCGCCAGCGTCGCCCGGTTCTTTTCAGGCCTGCCGTTTGCACAGATTCCCTGGCCGTCCGGTATCGGAGGGCTGATTCTTCTGGCCGGGTTGACTGCCCTGTCCGTGGGACTGGTGATAGTGGCGACCCGGCTGAAGCATCCTCGGATCGTGGCATTTGTCGTGCTGGCTGGTTTGCTGGGGGCGGCTATCACAGTGCCCCTCTGGCGCCCGGGGAATCGCTGGTTGCCGAGCGACTGGGACGTGGTGGCGTGCGACGTGGGTCAGGGCAGCGGCACCGTGATCAGGGGAGGGGCCGGGTCGGCGATTGTTATCGACGTCGGCCTCGAGCCGGAGCCGGTCGACCGTTGCCTGACCACGCTGGGCGTCGAACGTGTATTCCTGATCCTGAGCCATTTCGATCTGGATCATGTCGGTGGGCTGGAGGGCGCGATCGCCGGGCGAAAGGTGGACGGGGCATTGCTGAATCCGGTCAGGGACCCGCCGGCAACCGCCGGGCGGGTGCGGCGGCTGCTCGTCGATCAGAAGGTGCCGATCACGGTCGCCTCGGGTGTGATGTCCGGGAAAGTTGGAAATGCCTCCTACCAGGTGCTCTGGCCGCCGGCCGGCAATGACCTTCCGCAGGTTGCCGCAAATGGTTCGAACGCGGCGAGCATCGTCGTTCTGCTCACGGTAGCGGGACACACAGTGCTGATTCCGGGCGATATCGAGCCGGAAAGCCAGGCAACGCTGCGCCGACGCTACGATCTTGATGCCGAGGTTTTGTTCGTGCCGCATCATGGTTCGAAGAACCAGGATGCCCGTTTCTTCGCCGAACTGCGGCCGCGACTCGGTGTGGTGTCCGTCGGGGCGGGTAACGACTACGGGCATCCTGCCCCTGCCACCTTGCAGCTGCTGAGCCGGGCGCGGGCGAGCACAGTTCGCACCGACCTCTGTGGCAGTATCGCGTTGAGTTTCGATCCGGCGGACATCCAGGTCGCGACGGAGCGAAGCTGTTAACAGTGCGGGTACTTACTGCCCTGTCCTCGGTCTAGTCGACCGTGCCAAGGTACTCCGTGGCGAGTCGCTTCGGCGCCCGGGCGAGCCAGGCTTCGACCAGCAGTTCCTGCAGCTCGGAGACGTCGATTCGTTCGAGCCGCACCAGAATTGCCGGATATCCATCGAAGTGTGGCGTGGTGAAGTAGACACCCGCGTTGTCGGCGAGTAGCGCTTCCTTTGCTCCGGAGTCCGGCACCCGTGCGCCGATAATCGGGCCGTCGGGCGCCGAACTGCCGAGCGCTTCGAGGTCGGACTTCTTCAGCGGTCGCTCCCAGACAAAGAGCTTGTCCCTGACCCGCCATGAAGGTACGCCATCATAAGACGGGCGCTCGGTGGTCTCCGGCAGGCTGAGGGCAATCCGCCGGACGTCATCCCAATTGGCCATTCCTGAATCCTAGGCCGAGGTGCTGTCGCAGGACTGAGCCCGCAGGGACTGAGCCCGCCAGGGCTGGTTAAGCCAGTCAGGGCTGGCCAAGCGATCGTGCCGGGGTTATCTTGGCGCCATGAATGTGGTTCGGCGCCTGGTTACCGTGACCGGAAGCGTGCAGGGCGTCAGCTTCCGGTACTACTGCAAGAAGACTGCTCAGAGGCTCGGAGTGAGTGGCTGGGTTGGCAATCAGCCGGACGGAAGCGTTATGGCGGTACTGGAGGGCGATTCGGACCTAGTTGAGGCAACCGTCGAATGGATGCGGCACGGCCCGAGGCTGGCCCGGATCGACCAGGTCAGTGTCGTGGAGGAGGAGCCACAAGGCGAGACCGGCTTCATGATTCGCTGATTCGCGATTCGTGAATTTGCCGCGCTTCGCCGCTTCTTCGAATGCATCGGCCGGCCCCGGTCGCGGACGGAGGCGCCACCGGCCGGCCCGGTTTCGGTCGGTGGCACCAACGCTGGCACCGATCGAGCGGAGTCAGCCGATCCGGCCTCGAAGTGTGCTCAGCGGTCCTTGTTGCGTGTCAGTGCGCTGCGATAGGTTGCGGTATATGGCTCTTGAGGAGGCGCGCGACTCGATGAACGCCCGGATCACCCTGAACGTGGACAAGGAACAGCGGACGTTAACGGTTGATACCAGGACGACCGTTTTGGACGCCCTGCGGGAGCAACTCGGTATCACCTCGCCCAAGAAGGGCTGTGATCACGGTCAATGCGGCGCGTGTACCCTCCTGATCGACGGCCGCCGGGTCCTCAGCTGCCTCTCGTTGGCGGTTGCCAACGATGGCGCGGAAATCACCACCGCTCAAGGGCTAGTCGAGGACGAGCAGCTGCATCCCGTGCAACAGGCATTCCTCGATCAGGACGCCTTTCAATGCGGCTACTGCACACCGGGACAGATCTGTTCGGTGATCGGCATGCTGGACGAGGCGTCCTCGGGGCACCCGAGCCATGCGACCAGCGACGTCGCGGGCGGGGTCGGCAGTCCTGCCTCCCTCGATGATGACGAGATCAGGGAACGGATGAGCGGCAACCTCTGTAGATGCGGCGCGTACGTGAACATCGTCGCCGCCATCCGGCAGGTCGTCGATGAATCGGATACTCCTAGCACCCAAGCAACCGAAGGGTATGCCTCATGATTCCGTTCGACTACCAGCGGGCGCCGGACGCCCTCTCCGCGGTGCGGGCGGTCGTCGGCAACCCGAAGGCCCGGTTTCTGGCGGGCGGCACAAATCTGGTCGACCACCTAAAACTCGGCATCGTCGAACCGGAGTTGCTGGTCGACGTGAGCGGCCTGCCGCTGGACCGGGTCGAGCAACGCCCCGACGGTAGCGTGCGAATCGGTGCGACCGTGCGCAACAGCGACCTGGCAGCGCACCCTCTGATCCGTCGAAACTATCCCATGCTGTCCGAAGCCCTGCTCGCCGGCGCTTCCGGTCAGCTACGAAACATGGCGACGACCGGCGGTAATTTGCTGCAGCGAACCCGCTGCGTCTATTTTCAGGATGTCAGCACCCCGTGCAATAAGCGCGACCCCGGGTCAGGCTGCTCCGCGCTCGGCGGTTACTCGCGCGACAACGCGATTTTCGGTGCATCGAGGGACTGCGTCGCCGTCCATCCATCCGACATGGCCGTGGCCATGGCTGCGCTCGACGCGACCGTCATCGTGCAGGGCGCTGCCGGAGAGCGTGGAATTCCGATCGCGGAGTTTCACCGTCTCCCAGGCGACTCTCCGCAGCGAGACACAAATCTCGATCATGGTGAACTGATAACTGCCATAGACCTACCGAGCGCCGGGGCATCGGCCAGATCGGCGTATCGGAAAGTTCGCGATCGTGCCTCATATGCCTTCGCCTTGGTTTCCGTCGCCGTAGTCGTCGAGCTTGAAGACAGTGCGGAGGCTCCGGTAGTTCAGAACATTCGGATTGCCCTCGGCGGCGTCTCGCATAAGCCCTGGCGGGCCCGTCAGGCAGAGGAAACGCTTCGTGGCAGACCCGCGACCGAGGAAGAATTTCGTGCGGCAGCCGACACCGAGCTTCGGCTGGCCGAGCCGCTGGAAGGCAATGAGTTCAAGTTGCCGATGGTGCGGAATGCCATGGTGTCCGTGCTGCGCGCGCTCACTGAGGGGAGCGGACGATGAATGACGCCTTGCCTGCCCGGGAAATTGGCAGGAGCCTTGAGCGGATCGATGGCCGGGCAAAGGTCACTGGTGCCGCGACATACGCCTACGAGCACGAGGTAGAGAGTCCGCTATACCTCTTTCCCGCGCAGGCCACGATTGCTCGGGGCCGGATTATTTCCATCGATACCGCGGATGCCGAGGCGATTGCCGGAGTGCACGCCGTGCTGACTCACCTCGATGCGCCGGAGCTGGCTAGTACCGAGGATGCCGAACTGGCGGTGCTGCAATCCGGCGATATCGGGTTTCGTGGGCAGTTCATCGCTGCCGTTCTCGCTGAGTCGCCGGAGATCGCTCGTCAGGCCGCCGGCGCGGTCAAAACCGAGTACGAACCGTGGCAGCACGACGCCGACCTGCGTCCGGACCGGGGTGACCTGCACCCACCCGGCAATGACTACGACGCTGACACGAGCGAAGGGGATGTCGCTGCGGCCCTCGCCGCGGCCGACGTATCCATTGACCAGACATACACCACGCCTGCCGAGCACAATAATCCGATGGAGCCGCACGCGACCATCGCGGTATGGCAGGGCGAGGACCTCACTCTGTACGACTCCACCCAAAGCGTTCACGGTGTAAGGAAACAGCTCGCTACTGTCTTCGGCATTGATCCGGAGCGGGTCAGGGTAATCTGCCCCCACGTCGGCGGCGGCTTCGGCTCAAAAGGCTTGCCACATGCTCACGTGGTACTTGCCGCCCTCGCAGCTAAGTTCTCATTTGGACGGCCGGTCAAGTTCGCGTTGACCCGCCAACAGATGTTCGCCCTGGCCGGCTACCGGACGCCGACGATTCAGCGGGTTCGACTTGGTGCCGATTCGTCGGGTCGGCTCGGCGTGATAACCCACGATTCAATCGAACTGACCTCGCGGATCAAGGAATTCCCGGAGGGAACCACCAAACCGACGGCGATTATGTACAAGGCGCCGAACCGCAGGGCTACCGAGCGGCTCGCCGACCTGGATGTCGCTGTTCCGTCTTGGATGCGCGCTCCGGGCGAATGCCCGGGAATGTTCGGTCCCGAGGTCGCCATGGATGAACTGGCCGAGGCATGCGGTCTCGACCCGGTCGAACTCCGGGTGCGTAACGAGCCGGACGAGGGGCCCGTGTCGGGCAAACCATTCGTCAATCGTCACCTGGTGAACTGCTTCCGGGAAGGAGCGCGACGCTTCGGGTGGGATCAGCGCGACCCTCGGCCTCGGTCCCGGCGCGAAGGTGACTGGCTGATCGGTACCGGCATGGCGGCTGCCACCTATCCTGCGCTCCGAACCCCAGGCTCAATAGCCCGGATCACGGTGACAGCTGAGGGCACCTACCAGGTGCGGATCGGGTCTGCGGATCTCGGAACCGGCGCCTGGACAGTGCTGAGCCAGATCGCCGCCGACGCGCTCGGCTGTTCCCTGGCCGAGGTGTCGGTTGAAATCGGCGACACATCGTTACCGACGGCATCGGTCGCCGGAGGATCCACCGGAACAGTCAGCTGGGGCTCGGCAATCATCGCTGCCGCCGACGCGCTGCAAGAGAAATATGGGGACAGCCCGCAGCCCGGCGATGAGGTTGAGGCGGAGATGCCAATGAATCCCGCCGATGACGAGTACGAGCGGCATTCATTCGGCGCCCAATTCGCCGAAGTTGCCGTGAACGCCGACACCGGTGAGATACGTGCCCGTCGCTTGCTTGGCGTGTTCTCCGCCGGGCGAATCATCAACGTTCGCACCGCCCGGTCGCAGCTGATCGGCGGCATGACAATGGGACTAGGGATGGCGCTGCACGAAGAAAGCGTGCTCGATCAGCGGTTCGGTCATTTCGTCAACCATGACCTGGCCGGATATCACGTGCCGTCGAACGCGGACGTCCTCGACGTGGACGCGGTATGGCTGGACGAGCACGATGAGTACGCCGGTCCCCTCGGAGCCCGCGGCATCGGCGAAATCGGCATCACCGGGGTGGCAGCTGCAATTGCCAACGCCGCCTACCACGCGACCGGAATCCGGGTGCGGGACCTGCCGCTGACCGCCGACAAATTCCTGCGATAGCGTGGTGAGGTGGCAACTCGAGAACGACCAACGGCCAAGAACAAGACGAACCTGGTTTCCTGGCATGAAGCGGAGCCGGCACCTGTCGTACTGATCACCGGTGCCGAAGAGGTTATCGTCGACCGCGCGGCCGGGTTGCTCGTGCAGAAGGCGCATGAAGCCGATCCCGCACTTGAGGTCACGGAGATTGACGCAGCAAGCTATGACGCGGGTCAGCTCGCCACCCTGACGTCGCCGTCACTGTTCGGTGAGCGCAAGCTATTGATTGCATCCGGCGTGGAAGCCACGAATGACGCATTTCTCAAAGACGCTATCGACTACCTTGGCGACATCCAGTCCGATGTGATTTTCCTGTTCCGGCACAGCGGCGGAGTCCGCGGAAAACGTCTGCTCGACGCGATTAAGGCCTCTGGCGCTCCCGTTATCGAAGCCACGCCGATCAAGAAGGATTCCGAACGCAATGACTTTGCCACCGGCGAATTCCGGCGGGCGAAACGAAGGATCACTCCCGCCGCTCTGCGCGCGCTCATCGATGCAGTTGGTGCGGATCTGCGTGAGCTAGCATCGGGCTGCCAACAGCTGATCAGCGATACCGAGGGCACCATCGACCTGGAGCACGTCGAGTTGTACTACGGCGGCCGGGTTGAAGTCACCGGTTTCAAGGTGGCCGATGCCGCGGCCGCAGGTCAGACCGGCCAGGCCCTGAACCTGCTGCGGCACGCTATTGCCACCGGGTCGGACCCGGTGCCACTCGTTGCCGCCGTGGCGATGAAACTGCGGGGGATGGCAAAGGTGTCCGCAGTCGGTCGCGGAAACCCTGCAACGGTGGCCAAGGAAGTGGGGATGGCGCCCTGGCAGGTGGACCGTGCCCGGCGTGACCTGTCCCGCTGGAGCCCGGACGCCCTCGCGGAGGCGATCATGGCAGTTGCCGATGCAGATGAGGCGGTGAAAGGCGGTGGACGTGACCCGATCTATGCGGTCGAGAAGATGATCGGCGTCGTCGCCTCCGCGGCGAAGCGCAGGAACTGAGCGCCGGTTACGACCTTCTCAGGCAAATGATTCCGGGTGCGGATCGCGCTGGAACTCGAGCGTTGCCCAGGTGTCCAGCGCCCACTGCTTGTCATCCGCCGAGTCCGAGATGAACGTCAGTGAGACGAGCTCGCCCCGACGAGCCGTGTAGGTGAACAGCGAGTGCTGCAACCGGCCGTCGATTTCCTCGCCGTACCAGTGCGCGAGCCGCAGCTCGTCCTCGCTGGCACTCTCGATCACTTCGACGCCGCCGCCGAGCTGCTCCGGATAGTCGCGAGCCTCGCTGAGAATCTCCGTTAACGGCATCTCCAGCGGGGGAGCGTAGACGGAGGCCCACACGGTGCGCACCGGCGGCCCTGCCGAGACGAGCTGCAGGTCACCATCGAGCACGCGAGACTCGAACTCTTCGCCGAGCTCTACGCTCCAGTGCGGGGTTAGCGGGCGTCGCGCCATATCGGGGCCTCTCTACATCGGCATGGAAGAAAAAACAACGGCGCCACCGAAGTGACGCCGTCGTTAGAGCTTAACTGTTCTCCTAGAGCGATGCTGCCTGCTGTGCGAGAGCCGACTTGCGGTTCGCAGCATTGTTCTTGTGCAGCACGCCTTTGCTGACAGCCTTGTCCAAGGTGCGAGCTGCGGCAGACTGTGCCTTGACGGCAGCATCCTTGTCGCCTGCCTTAGCAGCCTCGCGGAACGCGCGGATTGCCGACTTAACCTCGGAGCGGACGGCCTGGTTGCGCAGGCGAGCCTTCTCGTTGGTAGCAATACGCTTGATCTGGGACTTAATGTTTGCCAACTTGTGCACTCTTTCGTGTTAAAGCGAATACGGTCGTGAGGGCTTCCCGCGCTAGCAAGCACCGATTGGGGATCGACACACCAAAAACACGGGAGCGCATCCGCCCGACCACGGGTGAGACACACCCCAAGCGGACACGCAAGAACTAACGTTACCAGTGTTGGGCGCTATCGCGCCAAGCGCGCCTCGCGCATACCCTGCACCACCTGGTCGAAAGTCTTCCGAGGCATGGCAGCCCCCTCCCGGCGAATCCCGGTTTCCCGAAGCCGGATGACCCGATCCAGCCGAACCTCCGAGGGGCGCCCCTTGGGATCCCAGGGTCCGGATCCGATATCCAGCCAGTATCGCCCGTTGACGCTGCGCAGTCCCGGCCCACCGGCATCGACGTGGTCTCTGCTGCTCAGCATCAGCGCCAACAGGAACTCGCCGTCGCGTCCGACCAACAACATCGGCCGGTCCTTGCCCTGACTAGGGTCGTCTTCGAACGGCGCCCAGCCCCAAACAATTTCTCCCGGGTCCGGAGCGCCATCCGGGTTGGCAGAATAGGCCGGATCGAGGTCACCGACGAAGTCACCGGGATATCCCGAGCGAGGCCTGGCGGGCGCGCTTCGCGCGGTCCGGTCAGCGCGAACATCGTCTGTGACAACTTCGCCGGGAATGACGTCGCCGGTCGGCTTCCGCTGTTTCGGCGGCCGAAGGTTCTCCGGAACTGGGATTCGCGGCCCGCCGCGAGCGTCGGACGCCTTGTTGACCTGATCGATCAGCAGCCGCGATGCCTTCTGTGCGCCCTTTTCGGCGGCGCGACGCACCAGTCGGCCAGCGAATTCCCTAAGTCCCATATCTGAAGATTCTAGCCGCGGAGCCTCAGCAATACCTGGACGGGAAGGTGGTCGGATGGAAACTGGCCGCCCTCACCAAAGGGATTCACCGCCGCCTGGGTCGGCACATAGTGATCCGTGGTCAGAATCCAGTCGATCCGTTTTCCATTCTCGACCAGGCCGCGGTAAGCGTGAAAGGTTCCGTAGGCCGGACCGATGTGTTCCGCGGCATTCAGCCAGGCGTCCTGTAGCGGGCTGCCGTGCGCGGTCAGCTGGGCGTGGATGGGCGACTCGTCGTCGACGTTGAAGTCTCCGGTGACAATCGTTGGCTCGTTCGCCTCGCGAACCTTCTCCAACAGCATCTCAACCGAATGAACCCGAGCCTTCTCGGACCGGTAGTCGAGGTGGGTGTTGATAAACGTGAATGGCACGCCGGTCAGCAGGTCGACGAACTTCACCAGGGTCGTCATCCGTGGGTGCCGGCTGCCCCAGCTTTTTGATCCGGCGCGATCCGGAGTCTCAGACAGCCAGAACACGTCGACGCTTTGCGGATCGACCCGGGTGTTGTCGTAGATCACGGCGGTGAACTCACCGTTGTCGCCGCCCTCGCGCCCCTCGCCGACCCAGCAAAAGCGTTCCGGGGTGTCTTCGATGAGTTGTTCGAGCTGGTCGACGAGGCCTTCCTGGGTGCCGATCACGGCTGGGGATTCCTGCTCGATCAATTTTGCAGCGACTGGCCGTCGCTTCTTCCATGACTGGGCGTCGAAAGCGTTCGCGTAGCGCAGGTTGAATGACATGACCTGCAGGTCCAGGCGATCGCCGACGAGAATGGCTGGCACAAGACACACGATAAAGCATGTGATGATAGATATTCCCAACAACTTAGAAGGTAATACCCTAATGTCACCGAAGGTGAGTGCCCGTTCGGCGTCGTCAATCGTGGCTAGCGCAACTCCGGCCGAACTGATCCGCAATTTCTGCATCATCGCGCATATCGATCACGGGAAGTCGACCCTTGCCGACCGCATGCTCCAAATAACCGGCGTTGTGGAACAGCGGGCCATGCGCGCGCAGTACCTGGACCGGATGGATATCGAGCGCGAACGCGGCATCACGATCAAGTCCCAGGCGGTTCGGATGCCATGGGAAGTCGGCGGGGCCGGCTATGCGCTGAACATGATCGATACCCCTGGCCACGTCGACTTCACCTACGAGGTGTCCCGTTCGCTGGCCGCATGTGAGGGCACGCTGCTGCTGGTCGATGCCGCGCAGGGGATAGAGGCGCAGACGCTGGCGAACCTCTACCTCGCGCTTGAAAACGATATGACCATCATCCCGGTGCTGAACAAGATCGACCTGCCCGCCGCCCAGCCGGAGAAGTACGCCGAGGAACTCGCCAACCTGATCGGTTGCGAACCTTCAGACTGCCTGCGGGTCTCGGGAAAGACCGGACAGGGCGTCGAGGATGTCCTGGACAAGATTGTCGCCGAGGTGCCCGCGCCGGTGGGCGATCCGAACGCACCGGCACGGGCAATGATCTTCGACTCCGTGTACGACACCTACCGGGGCGTCGTCACCTATGTTCGAGTGGTTGACGGTCAGCTCTCCCCGCGCGAGAAGATCGTGATGATGTCGACCCGCGCCACCCACGAACTGCTCGAGATCGGTGTGAGCTCACCCGAACCCGAACCGTCGAAGGGCCTTGGCGTCGGCGAGGTCGGTTACCTGATCACCGGAGTGAAGGACGTGCGGCAGTCCAAGGTCGGCGACACCGTCACCAACGCTGCCAAGCCCGCCGAAGTCGCGCTCGAAGGATACCGGGAAGCGAAACCGATGGTGTTCTCCGGAATCTTCCCGATCGACGGCTCGGACTATCCGATCCTGCGCGACGCGTTGGACAAGCTCAAGCTGAACGACGCCGCCTTGGTCTACGAGCCGGAGAATTCGGCGGCGCTTGGCTTCGGCTATCGCTGTGGATTCCTTGGCCTGCTGCACCTCGAAATCATCCGTGAGCGACTCGAGCGGGAATTCGACCTTGACCTGATTGCCACCGCCCCCAGCGTGATCTACGAAGTCACCCTGGACGACGGCAAAGAGGTCGAAGTCACGAACCCCAGCGAGTACCCGGTGGGCAAGATTGCCGAGGTCCGCGAACCCATGGTCCGCACCACGGTGCTGACGCCGAGCGAATTCGTCGGTCCGGTGATGGAGTTGTGTCAGCAACGCCGCGGCACCATGCTCGCGATGGACTACCTCTCCGAGGATCGGGTCGAGCTCCGGTACATGATTCCGATGGCAGAGATCGTCTTCGACTTCTTCGACATCCTCAAATCCAAGACCCGGGGCTACGCGTCACTTGACTACGACGTGGATGGTGAACAAGCTGCCGACCTGGTCAAGGTCGATATCCTGCTACAGGGTGAGCAGGTCGACGCCTTCTCGGCGATTGTGCATCGCGACAAGGCATACTCCTACGGGGTCATGATGGCCGGGAAACTGCGTGAGCTGATTCCGCGGCAACAGTTCGAGGTGCCGATCCAGGCTGCCATCGGCGCCAGGATCATCGCCCGCGAGACCATCCGGGCAATCCGCAAGGACGTTCTCTCCAAGTGCTACGGCGGCGACATCAGCCGGAAGCGCAAGCTGCTGGAAAAGCAGAAGGAGGGCAAGAAGCGGATGAAGATGGTCGGCCGGGTCGAGGTGCCTCAGGAGGCATTCATCGCCGCTCTCTCCTCGGACGCGGACACCAAGAAGGAAAAGAAGTAACCTAGCTCGTTTGCACTTCGACGCCGAGTCGTTTCGCCCATCGGACGTAGTGGGACCGGAACGGCTCGGCGTTTTTGCTGACCGCGGACAGCAGGTCATCGGCGGATGTCCTGGCCGCGGCTATGACGTCGTCCGGATAGCCGTACAGCTCCTGATGATCGATGAACTCGTCCTCATCATCGATGAATAGTTTGCCATCCGAGCGCGCGATGATGTCGAGGTCCAGATCGACCATGGTTACTTCATCGCCACCCGGGCCGGCACGCCATTGCGGCACGGTGCCGATATCGCAGTACAGCTCCCAGATCACCGCGTCATCCAGGCTCCCGGATGCGCCGAGATCCAGATTGAAGGTTGCTGTCCACCACTTGTCTCGGGGTGCCAGGAACAACACTGCCCGGCGGAACGGGAGTGTGCGTCGAATGCCTCGGCGAGCCAGCGTTCCGGCGGGCATGCCGATCCAGACGCCGTATTCGTCCTCGCCGAGCACGGTCCCTTCGAAGTGCCAGTGCAGGGATTCGTCCCATTTGGTGAAGACGATGCGAACTGCGTTTCCCTGGTCAGGCGGAGACATGCTTTCAGCCTAGTGGAACGATGCGATCGCCTGCCGCAGGAAGCCCTTGTTCGCCTCAAGAGCGGCACGGGCGGCAGTGGCATCAACCTCGGCAACCAGCATCAGGATGGCGAGTTTCACCTCGCCGTCGGCCGCATGCAGTGCTGACGCGGCGACCGACTCGGAGCAGCCGGAAGCCAGCATCACCAGACGCTGGGAGCGAGCCAGCAGCTTCGCGTTACTCGCCTGCAGGTCGACCATCAGGTTTCCGTACGTTTTGCCCAGCCTGACCATGCTGAGGGTGGACAGCATATTACAGACCATCTTCTGTGCCGTCCCGCTCTTCAGCCTGGTGGAACCGTTGATGAACTCCGCGCCGACAACCACCTCGATCGCCACGTCGGCGATCCGGCCGATTGCGGAGTCAGCGTTGCAGGCCACGGCAACGGTGAGGGCGCCCTCGCGCCGGGCGAACTCAAGCCCGCCTCGGACGTAAGGTGTGCGTCCGGACGCGGAGATGCCCACTACGGCGTCTCTCGCCGTCAGGTGTATGTGCTCAAGATCCCGAGCGCCGAAGGACTCGGAGTCTTCCGCGCCCTCGACGGCCTGCACCAGGGCGCCCGGGCCGCCAGCGATAATGCCCAGGACCATCCCGGGATCGGTGCCGAATGTCGGCGGGCATTCGGCCGCGTCGAGCACGCCGAGACGGCCCGGAGTCCCGGCGCCCAGATAGATCAGCCGCCCGCCGTCGGCTAGCCGGGCGGAGATCCCATCCACCGCTGAAACTATGGCTTCCCGTGTCTCGCCCACCGCGGCGGCAACACCGGCATCCTCCGCGTTCATTGCGGCAACCAGCTCGGCTGTGCGCAGTGTGTCCATCTGGCGGTACGTCTCGTTGTAACTCTCCGTGCTTAGACTGTCGAGCTCGCCCAGCAGGTCAGGGAGTGGACCGTCGGTTTCAGAGGCCATCTCGGACTGCCTTTCGGATCGGCCGTAGTTACTGACTTTCATAGTAAGACAGGGTACCGAAAATTATTAACCAGATTACAGTTGGTTCTGACGTTAGTTTAAATTCTTAGAGGCCGGTGGGGCAGATGAGCGTTCAGTCGACGATTCAGTCCCGTTTGCCCGAGCTGCCCGCGTCGGCCAGGCGGGTGGCGCAGGCGATCGTGAAGGATCCTGAGCTCGTCCTGCAGAAGACCATCACCGAGCTGGCCCAGCTCTGCGACACATCAGAGACCTCTGTAGTCCGGTTCTGTCGCAGCATAGGCATGACCGGCTACGTGCAGCTGCGGATAGCGCTCGCTACCGAGCTTGGCCGCGAAGCAGCCCAGATGGCGCCGCCGGACGCGCGAGGAGCGGACCTGCTGCCAAGCGACGGTCTGAGCGAGATCGTGCGCAAGATCGCTTTCGCCGAGACTAAGGGAATCGAGGAGACCGCGGCCGGGATCGACATGAACTCACTGCAGGCCGCGGTCGCCGCCATCTCGGCTGCGCCGAAGGTGCTTTTGTTCGGGGTCGGTGCAAGCCGGATCGGGGCCGGCGACCTGGCCCAGAAGTTGTTGCGGATCGGCAGGACCGCGCTGACATTTGCCGACGCTCATGACGCCATGGTGTCGGCCGCGCTGCTCGGTGAAGGGGACGTCGCGATCGGTTTCTCGCACAGCGGGCGTACCGAGGAGACGCTGCACTTCGCGCGCTCGGCCGGCCGCAACGGGGCAACGACGATCGCCATAACGAACGGAAGTGGTTCGTCCCTCGGCGCGGCGGCTGACATCGCCCTGTTCACTGCGGTCAGGGAGACCGAACTTCGTTCCGGCGCGATGGCGAGCCGGATCGCCCAACTGACCCTGGTCGATATCCTCTTCGTCGCCGTTGCTCAAGGAAATCATGCCCAGGCTGTTGAGGCGCTGGACGCTACTTACGATGCCGTGGCTGACTGGAAGAATCCGCGCCGCTGAGTTCCGGTTCCGCGGCGTGCAGTGGCACCAGTCGCTGGGCGACCGCCTCACCGGTCGAGCGGGACGCGCCGAAACACTCGATGATCCGGCTGAAGCCAATCTCGGTGAAGAGACTCCCGTCCCCGCCATCTGGGCCGCCGCTCTCTCCGCCGCTCTCCGGGCCGGCGCTCTCCGTGTTGCCACCCTCCGGGCCGCCACTTTCAGGGCCGGCCGCGACCAGTACTGCGGTCGGATGATCGACGAGCACGTCGGCCAGCATGCTGCGTTGCTCCGGGGTCGGCCGCGCGGCGTCGGTGATCACGATCGTATCCGCGTGCCCGGTATAGCCGGTGCCTTCGAGCTGAATCCGCTGTGCCAGGGCGGCGATGAACACGTCTTGACCTGGATCGCTGACGATACTGCGTTCAAGCCGGGAATCGATGACGACGGCTCGGTCGGCGGTGAGCCCGACCTGGCCGGTACAGCGCAGGGCGCGGTCGCTGAACCGGAGCAGCTCGCCGTCATTCACCGGTCGCCTGTCCAGCTGCGACATCGCGCGCGCCTCACCCAGCCAGTTGCGCAGCCGCTCCAATCTGGCGGTGGCACGCTCCAGGGTTCCGCGATCGAGGCTGCCGTCATCGAGCGCGCCGAACAGCGCGTCCGCCACCTCGTGGAAATCTGCTTCGTCGCTTGTGCTGCCGCCCTTCGGCCCCAGGTTCGTCGGATTGCCGACGCACAGCAGATCCACCCCTGCCTGCAGCGCAAGCACGGCTCCTGGGCCGGCGCCCCAACGGTGACGGATGGCGGCCATATCCAGCGCATCGCTGATGATCACTCCCGTAAAGCCATCGTCGCGCAACAGCCGGAGAATGTCCGGATTCAGGGTCGCCGGCAGTTCCCCGAACGCGGGAATCCTGATGTGTGCGGTCAAAACCGCCTGTATGCTGGCCCCGACCGCAGCGCGGAACGGCGGAAGGTGCACGGCCGCTAACGCATCGGGTCGGATATCTGTGACCGGGAGGTCGAGATGTGAGTCGACGGCGACGTCTCCGTGGCCCGGGAAATGTTTGGCGCATGCGGCGATTCCCGCCGACTGGAAGCCCTCGCTTGCGGCAACTGTGTGCCGGGCGACCAGCTCAGTGGACGCCCCGAAGGAACGTAAGCCGATCACCGGATTCGCTGGATTGACGTTGACGTCGGCGACCGGCGCCAGATTGATGTCGATTCCTGCTTCCCGCAGCCGGAGTGCCAGGCCCGCCGCCACCGCCCTTGTGGCGTCGACATCATCGATCCGGCCCAAGGCGGCATTGCCCGGGGTGAAAGAGCCCTGTCCGGCATCGAGCCGGGTGACGGTGCCGCCCTCTTCGTCGATCCCGATCAACGCCTGCGGTCCGGCCTGGTGGACGGCCCGGGACAGGTCAGCCAGCTGCCGCTCGGAGTCGATGTTGTGGCTGAAGTACAGCACGCCTGCCAGTCCGTCGGCCAGCGCGTCGCTTAGCCAAGCCGGCACCGTGGTGCCGATAAATCCGGGCCAGATCACCCCGTAGACAAGGCGGCGCAGCTGGGGATCGTTTGAGGATGTCATAGTGACTCATCTTTGCATCGTGTCGTGCGACAAGACCAGAGACTTTCGATCGTTGTAGGCTCCGACAAGAGGCGAAACGTGCCTCTTACCGAACTACCCAGCTTGAGAACGGACTTAAACCCAAGTGCCAAGTGTGCTGCCGGAGGGGGACGCGGCTCCCCAGGACGGAAATTTGCCAGCATCGGTACTCGACGGCGCGGACGGTCGGCCATTGAGCCTCTACGTCCATGTGCCATTTTGCTCGGTGCGTTGCGGCTACTGCGATTTCAACACCTACACAGCAGCGGAGCTCGGTGGTGGCGCGAGCCAGCGGGAATACGCAGGCACGGCGATCAGTGAACTTGAGTTCGGTGCCGGCGTGCTCGCCTCGGCCGGCCTCCCGGCTCGCCCGCTGCACACAGTATTCTTCGGCGGGGGCACGCCGACCCTGCTGCCGGCCGACGACCTGGCCACAATTCTGCGCCGAGCCGGCGAGCTCTGGGGACTTGCGCCGGAAGCCGAGGTAACAACAGAAGCCAATCCGGACTCGGTGACGCCCGAGAGTCTGCAGACGCTTGCCGGCGCCGGCTTCAACCGGATCTCGATCGGCATGCAGTCAGCCGTTCCGGAGGTCCTGGCGACGCTTGACCGGACTCACGACCCACGCAGGATTCCAGATGTTGTGCGCTGGGCGCGGGATGCCGGCCTCAAGGTCAGCCTTGACCTGATCTATGGCACGCCGGGGGAGTCGAACGACGATTGGAAGCGCAGCCTCGACGCCGCCCTGGAGTGCCAGCCGGATCACGTATCGGCGTACTCACTCATCGTTGAGGAAGGCACCAAGATGCACCGCGACATCCGGCGCGGACTGATTCCGATGCCCGACGAGGATGATCAGGCGACGAAGTACGAGATCGCGGACGCCCGGCTGGCTGATGCCGGGTTCCGCTGGTACGAGGTGAGTAACTGGTCACGCACGGACGCCGACGTCTGCCGGCACAATCTCGCCTACTGGACCGGAGCTGACTGGTGGGGCGCCGGCCCCGGCGCGCACAGCCACGTCGGCGGAGTCCGGTGGTGGAACGTCAAGCACCCGCGTCCTTACGCCGCCCGGCTGGCCGCGAGACAGAGTCCCGCGGCGGCCCGGGAACTGCTCGATGATGACACCAGGCGGATGGAACGGATCCTGCTGGAAAGCCGGATCCGAGACGGGATCGACCTGAGTCTGCTCTCGGCGAATCGCCGGCCACAGGTGGCCGGGCTGATCGCCGACGGCCTGGTCGAGCCTCGGCTGGCGCTCCAGGGCAGACTTGTGCTGACCGATCGTGGGCGCCTGATGGCCGATGCCGTTGTGCGCGCGGTGGTGGACTGAAGCGGACGGGTACGAAAATGGCCGGCCAGCGAACAACGCTGACCGGCCACCACGATTGCCGCTTTACTACTGGACCATTCGAATCGACATCGGATAGCGGTAGACCTCGCCCCGGTTGGAGGCGACCGCCGCGAGAATGGAGAACACGATCACCACGATCACGACCGCCGGCAGCAGTACGAAACCGATGATCACAAACATCAGCAGGTACGAAACGACGTAGGCGATAAGCCAGGTGAGCTGGAAATTCAGCGCATTCTTCGCGTTCTCGGTGATGAACCTGGACCGATCCTTGTACACGAGGTAAATGACCAGTGCCGGGATGAAGCCGAAGAAGATCCCGCCGACGTGGGTAAGGGTTGCCCAGAGTCGCTCGTCCGAGGGGCTGACCGGTGGTCCGGCCATCGGGGCGCCGTAGCCGGGCTGCTGACCGTACGGCGGTTGGCCGGGCTGCTGCTGACCGAACTGCGGGGGCCCGGGCTGCGGGGGCCCATACTGCGGCGCGTTGTGCGCGGGGCCAGGCTGTGGCTGGCCGTACTGTGGCTGACCCTGCTGCGGCGGCTCTGGATGCGGTTGGTCCTGCTGCGGCGGCGCGTCTTGTGGAGCGCCCTGGCCGGCTGCGTCCCCGCCTTGGTCTGCCGGGCCGCCGCTTGCGTAAGGATTATTGGGATCCTGGGTGTTGCCTGGTTCAGACACCTGGAGTACCTCTCGTTCAGTAGTGGACCGATGATCGCGCTCAATCCGCTCATCGTGTGTACTGCCACGATACCGCGACGACTGCGGAATGCGGCGTCGTACCGTAGGACTCAGTCGCTCGCGGTGACGAAATCGATGAGTTCCTCGACGCGTCCGGACAAGGTCGCCTCGACATCCGCGTAGCTGCCGACCTGGCGAAGAATCCGCTGCCAGCCCATTCGAACATCCGCCGGACCGCCATGCGGCCAGCCCAGATGGGCGAGGATACCGGTCTTCCAGTCCGTGCCCTTCGGGATAGTGGGCCAGGCGTCGATACCGAGCCGTTCAGGTCTGACTGCCTGCCAGATGTCGACGTACGGATGCCCAAGCACCATGACGTGCTCCCGGAAACTGCTAGTTGCCAGCACGTCGGAGACCAGTCGGGTCTCCTTGGTTCCTTCGATCAGATGGTCGGCGAGCACGCCGACTTTCCGGCCGCGTCCGGGTTCGAATTCGGCCAGCCATTCTGGCAACAGGTCGAGTCCGCCGAGTGGCTCAACGACGACTCCCTCAATTCGGAGGTCCTCGCCCCAGATCTTCTCGACCAGCTCGGCATCGTGCTTTCCCTCCACCCAGATCCGGGAACCCCTGGCCACTCTGGCCCGGGCACCGGAGACAGCCCGCGACCCGGAGGCAGTGACGGCCGTGGTTTTCGCAGCCGCCGGGCGATGCTGGACGAGTTCCACGGGCTTGCCGTCGATCAGGAACCCTGGCCCGAGCACGAAGCTGCGCAGTTTTCCGCGCCGGTCTTCGAGTTCGACGATATGTTCCCCGCCGCTTTTCTCGACCCGGGTGATGGCGCCGACCCAGCCGGTTTCGAAGTCCTCGACCACTAGGCCGGGAGCTGCTTCCACCTTCTCGGATTGTCTGCGGCGGTGCGATGACGGTGATGAGGAGGCCAGGATGTCCGGCCCGTAACGATCGAAAGACACTTGAGTACGGTAACCCTTCGTCTCCTGCGTGCACTGTGCGAATCGCCATGGCGGCCGGTCCGATTTCGGCACCAGGGGATGGAACGCGGTAAGATTGGCACTCTAGCGTGATGAGTGCCAAATGGCTTTCCCGGTTCTGATATCCGGGGGAAAGGGGTGGATGATGGCCGACGAACGCAAATTGGAAGTTCTTCGGGCAATCGTCGAAGACTACGTCGCCACCCGTGAGCCGGTCGGCTCGAAGACGTTGGGCGAGCGACACGAACTCGGTGTCTCTTCCGCGACGATTCGCAACGACATGGCGGCGCTCGAGGACGAAGGGTATATAGCCCAACCGCATACCTCGGCCGGCCGAGTGCCCACCGACAAAGGGTACCGGCTCTTCGTGGACAAGCTGGCAAGTGTGAAACCGCTGTCCGCGGCCGAACGCCGGGCGATCAGCGGCTTACTGGACACCCGGTTCGACCTCGATGAGACTCTTGAGCGGACTGTGAGATTGCTTGCGCAGCTCACCCACCAGGTCGCCGTCGTCCAGTATCCGCAGTTCAGCCGGTCCTCGGTGCGGCATGTCGAACTCGTCAACCTGGCGATGTCGCGAACGCTGGTCGTGCTGATCACCGACACCGGACGGGTTGAGCAGCGAGTGGTCGACACCGGTGGCGCCGACGAGCCGCAGCTGGCGGAACTCAGGGCTCGCCTCAATGCGGCGCTGGGTGGTGTCCGGATGAACCGGGTGTCGCCGGTTGCGTCGACCGTGCTCGACCAGTTGCGACCCGAGGATCGTGCCCAGTTTTCCGGAGTCATCGATGCACTGCACACGCTGGCCGAGGCGAACCGGGAGAATCGGATCGTGATGGCGGGCACCGCAAATCTGGCCCGCTCCGGATTGGACTTCGGCGACTCCATTGGTCCATTGCTTGAAGCCATCGAGGAACAAGTTGTCCTGCTGAAGTTGTTATCGTCTATGGCTGAAGACGCCCGCGAGGTGGCTGTGAGCATCGGCCATGAGAACGTGCACCAATCGTTGACCGGTGCCTCCGTCGTTGCCACCGGTTACGGTTCCAGGGGAGACTCGTTGGCCACGTTGGGAATACTTGGGCCGACCCGAATGGATTACCCAACGACGATGGCGGCGGTACGCGCAGTCGCACGCTACGTCTCCCGAATACTGACCGACTAGCCGGCACGATGCGCGCATCATGAACGTTGTACCGGTTTGACGCCAAGTAGACGAACAGAACACTTGAACACTATTGACGATTTAGGACGTGACCGCCTCAGTGAGTGATCACTATCAAACCCTCGGTGTTGACCGCGACGCGAGTCCGGAAGACATCAAGAAGGCCTACCGCAAGCTCGCCCGCAAGCTGCACCCGGACGTGAGTCCCGGGCAGGAAGACGAGTTCAAGAAGGTCGCGCATGCCTACGACGTGCTGGCCGATCCGGCGAAGCGTCGAAACTACGATATGGGCGGCGGCGAAAACGGAAACGGTTTCGGCGCAGGCGGCTTCGGCGGCCAGTCCTTCGGCTTCGGCGACATCTTCGACTCGTTCTTCGGCGGCCAGGGCGGCGGAGCCTCGCAGGGGCCAGCTTCCCGGACCCAGCGCGGTCAGGATGCGCTACTCCGGCTCGGCATCGAGCTGAAAACCGCGGTGTTCGGCAGCACCGAGCGAATCGAGATCGACACTGCCGTGCTGTGTACCACCTGCAAGGGTG